>RHMC01000029.1 GCA_003719395.1 Streptomyces altiplanensis | reverse complement strand
CGCGGACGGGGAGGGTGCGGGCGGGCGGGGAGCGGGCGGCAGCGGCGCGGGCGCCGGGCCCGGCGGTTCCGGGGGCCCGGCGCCGGCGGGGGCCCGGCGTCCGGTGCCCGCCGAGCAGTTCGTGCTCTCCCGCGCCGGTGACGGCCTCATGGACCTCCCCCGCGTCGAGGTCCCCGATCCCGCCCTCCTCGTCGAGCCCGTCGAGGACCGGTCCTCCTCCCGCGTCATGCGGTGCGGCAACCCCGACTGCATGGAGTTCATCGGCTTCGCGGCCTCCGAGGGGCGCTGCGCCTGCGGTACGCCGTACGCGCTCCAGCCCCAGCTGTCCGGGCGTCGACGTGCTCGCCGACAGTACCGGGTCGTCGGGCCCATCGCCCACGGCGGCCTCGGCTGGGTGTACCTCGCCGAGGACGCCCAGCTCTACAACCGGCCGGTCGCCCTCAAGGGCCTGCGCAACCCGCACAGTTCACTGGCGCGCGAGGTCGCGCTGCGCGAGCGCCGGCACCTGACCGACCTCAACCACAAGGACATCATCCGCGTCATCAACTACGCGACGCACCGCCCCACCGGCACCGACTACATCGTGATGGAGTTCGCGGGCGGGATGGCGCTGCACCAGATCGCCGAACGCATCAGGCGCAACGAGGAGCCGTTCGCCGGCTCGCGCGTGCACGAGTTCATCGTCAGTTACGGGATCCGGATCCTCGACGCGCTCGGCTACCTGCACACGCACGAGGGCAAGGTCTACGGCGACATGAAGCCGGACAACGTCATGCACTGCGGCGACGGCATAAAGATCATCGACGTGGGGGGAGTGCGGGAGTTCGACGCCCCGGGACCGTACACCGACCTCTACAAGGCGCCCGAGGTCGAGCAGGACGGCAGGGCACGCCCCCAGTCCGACCTCTACAGCGTCGGCATGACCCTGCGCGAGCTCACCGACTCCGCCCGCCGCCCCGCCCCCGGGCTCCGGCGCCGAGTCCCTGCGCCGCGCGCTCGCCCGCGCCACCGACGAGGAGCCGCGCAGACGGTTCGCCACGGCCGCCGAGATGTCGCTCCAGCTGCGCGGCGTCATCCGCGAGCTGCGGTCGCTGCGGCTGCGCAAGGAGACCTTCGAGCCCTCCCTCCTCTTCGAACCGGCGTCGGCCGCGCTCGACGGCGGCCTCGGCGAGGCCCCCGTCTCGACCGCTGGGGCGTACGGCTCCCAGCGCCTCCCGCTGAACGCCGCGCGGCCGTCCCCCCGACGAGGTCGCGGCGGGCCTGCCCGTGCCCAGGACCGACCCCGACGACCTCCACGCGGCCGTCGCTCACCCGCATCTCGTACGACGCGCCGGGGCTGCTGCAACTGCTCGCGGGCTGGAAGCCGTCCGTGGAACTGCACCTGCTGCGCTGCCGCCTGCACCTCGGCCTCGCCCGCCGCAGCCGGCAGCGCGCCCACCACGACGCGGCGCGCGCCGAACTCGGCCTGGCCGGCGGCCTCGTCGGCGCCATGGCACCGCACGACTGGCGCCTGCACTGGCACGCCGGGCTGCTGCACCTCGGCGACGACCGGATCGACGAGGCCCGCGAGGAGTTCGACCACGTCTACGACTCGCTCCCCGGCGAGTACGCCCCCAAGCTCGCCCTCGGCTACTGCTACGAACGGCTCGGCCTGCCGGACCGCGCCAGGGCCTACTACGAGGCGGTGTGGCTGCGCAACCACTCCCTGGGCAGCGCGGCCTTCGGGCTCGCCCGGATCCACCTCGCCGCGGAGAAGCGGAAGGAGGCCCTGGAGATCCTGGAGCGCGTGCCCAAGGACTCCCGTCACCGGACGGCCGCGCGGACCGCGGTCGTACGGATCCTCGCGGGGCGGCGGTTCCCGGACGGCGCGCCGCCGCCCCTGGAGTCCCTCGTCACCGCGCTCGCCCGGGTCACGCAGCTGCGGGAGGAGGAGGGGCCTGACGGACCGGCACGCGGAGGCTGCGGCTGGAGACGCACATCCGGGAGGTCGTCCTCGACTGGGTCTGCGGCGCGCCCGGCGGCGAGGGCGGCAGAGCGGAGCGGCTGGCGGAACTCCGCGAGCGCGTGCAGGACGGGGAACTCACCGAGAACAGGCTGCGCAGGCGCCTGGAGGAGGCGTACCGGGGCCTCTCCCAGCAGGCGGGCGACGTGCGGGCGCACGCGCTCCTCGACCTGGCCAACGGAATACGGCCGCTGCGCTGGACATACAAGGAGCACGCATGGCTCAGGACGGCACAGAAGGTGCGGGAGATCCGAGAGGTACGGGAGGCGTGGCAGGTGTCCCGGGCCCGGGAGGCGCAGGAGCAGCGGGGGCAGCGGGATCCGCAGGAGCCACGGGAGCCTCAGGAGTCCCGGAAGCCTCAGGAACCGCAGGAGCCGTCTCCCTCGAAGTGAGCCAGCAGCCCTGCGTCTCGGTGGAACGCGGAGCCGAGGGCGGGACGCGCATGTGCGCCGTGGTGACCGTGACGGTGGCCCCGGGGGACGGCGCGGCGGCGAAAGCAGCCGTCCCCGTCCCCTCCCCCGCCAGGGCCGAGATCCTGCTCCTCGACTGCTCCGCGTCCATGGGTTATCCGCGCGAGAAGCTCTGGGCCGCCCAGGACGCGGCGGCGGAGGCGGTACGCGCGCTGCCCGACGGCACGTACTTCGCGATCGTCGCCGGACGCCACACCGCGGAGCCGGTCTACCCCACGAGGACCGGCGCTTCCCCGGGTCTCGTGCGCGCCGACGCCACCACCCGCGAGGAGGCGCAGGAGGCCATGGGCCGCCTCGCGCCGAGCGGCGGTACGGCCATCGGCAGCTGGCTCGCCCTCGCCCGCGAACTGTTCGGGCAGCTCCCCGGCTCCGCCGTCCGGCACGCGCTGCTGCTCAGTGACGGCCGCAACGAACACGAACAGCACGCCGCCCTCGCCACCGAACTCGCCTCCTGCTCCCCCCTGTTCACCTGCGACGCCCTCGGCATCGGCGAGGACTGGGACCCCGACGAGCTCCAGCTGATCGCCGGCAGCCTCAACGGCAGGGCGGACGCGGTACGCGATCTCGACGCGCATCCCGGCGAGTTCCGTGCCCTCGCCGCCGAGTCGGCGGCCCGCCGGATCACCGGCCTGCGCCTGCGCCTCACCCACCGCCCCGGCAGCGCCCCGCTGACCGTCCAGCAGGTCCACCCCACCCGCCGCGACCTGCTGCCGGACCGCGTGACGGCCGGGGACCGGTGCCTGGAGTTCCCCATGCCGCCGTGGGGCGAGGAGACCCGCGAGTACCTGGTGTGCGTCGCCGCCTCCCGTACGCCGCAGGAGCCCGTCGACCGGGAGCTGTGGCTGGCCGACCTGAAGGTGGTGCGGGATCCGCGGGCCGAGGGCCCGTCGCCGCAGCTGCCGCCCGCGCGGCCCCTGCTGGTCCGCTGGACGCACCACCGCGACCTCTACAGCAGGTACGACCCCAAGGTGGCGCACTACGCCCACCACGACGCCCTCGTCCGCCGCCTCGAAGAGGGCCGCGCCGCCCAGCGCGCCGGTGACGCGGCGCGGCGCGCGCCGCCTGGGGCGAGGCGGTGCGCCGCGCCCACGCCATGGGCAACGAGCCCATGCTGCAACGCCTCGGCGATGTCGTACGGATCGTCGACGCGGCGGCCGGCGAGGTGGAGATCCGCCCCGACATCCGCCCCCTCGACATCAACTCGGCGATGGTGCTGCGCTCCCACAGCACGATGCTGCCGCCGCAGCGAAAGCCGCGGGGGAAGTCGCCGGACACGCCGCGGGACCCCGCGTGAGGGGCCTCGCGCGCCGGTTCTGGCGCTCGGCCACCGGGGCCGACGGCGTCACCACCGTCGGCTACCTGCACCGCCAGCTCCTGTGGCTGCTCACGCTGACCGCCGTCGGCGGTGCGACGCTCTTCGGCGCGTACGACGAGGTCCACAGCGACTCCGCGGCGATCCGGGACCGCACCGGGCCCGCCGTCGTCGAACTCGCCAGGGCCCACACCTCCCTCCGGCAGGCCGACGCCACGGCGCGCGACCATCTGCGCCACCGGGCCCGCGACCACAGGTGGCCGGACATCCTGGCGCGCGGCGAGGAGTACCGGACCCAGCTCGCCGAGGCCAGGAGCAGCCTCGCCCGGGCCGCCGCGACGGGCGCCCTGAACCGCGAGGACCAGCAGACCCTGCGCATCGCGTCCGGGCTCGTCGACAGCTACGCCCTGCGCATCGACGGGGCGTGGACCCAGTCGGACAAGGCGCACCTGAGCCTCGCCAACCTCTCGTACGCGCAGACGATGATGCACGCCCGCACGTCGGGCATCCTCGCCCGGATCTCCGCCCTCCAGGACCGGCAGAGCGCCGCGCTGGACCGCCGGCAGGACTGGGGCGCCGCGCCGCTGCTGGCCTGGCCGGTGGCGGTCACGGCCTGCCTGCTGCTCGGCGTACGGCTGGTCGGCACGCAGGTGTTCCTGCGCCGGCGCTTCCGGCTGCGGCTGAGCGTCCCGCTGGCGGCGGTGACGGTGCTGCTGGCCGCCGTTCCCGTGCTGGCGTTCGGGACGTGGCAGGCGCACCGGAGCCAGACGCTGGCGCAGGACGCGGCCGGGCTGCTGACGCCGGACGGCACCCCCGGTCAGCAGGCGGCGGCCGTCGCCGCCGCCGAGTCCGGCATGGAGAAGGCGGTACGGGAGGGGAACGCCGACGCCTGGGCCCCGGGCGCGGGCTTCGTACCGCTCGCGGCCGTACTGATGGCGGGGGTCGTCGTGGGGACGCTCCAGCCGCTCCTCGTCGAATACGCCGTCCCCCGGCGCCCCGCAGGAGGTCACCGGTGAACCGTTCCCGCCGTCCCCGCCGTCCCCGCCGCCGGACCGGTCTGCGGCTGCTGCTGCTCCGGCCTCCTCGCCGGGCTCGCGCTGGCCTCCGCCGCGTGCGCCGAAAAGCCCCGCCCCGCCGTGAGCGTCCTCGGCCCCTGGACCGGCGACGAGGAGGAGAGCTTCGAGACGGTGCTCGACCGGTTCAGGAAGAAGTACGGGATCGAGGTCGACTACCAGGGCACGACGTCGCTGCGCGAGACGCTCCTCGCCCAGGTGCAGGCCGGATCGCCGCCCGACATCGCCGTACTGAACAGCCTCGGCGAGCTCACCGAGTACGCGCACGACGGCGAGCTGGTGCCGCTTCCCGACGAGGTGCGCGAGCGTTCCCCGCAGCCGTGGGCTCCCGAGCTCACCGTCGACCACCGCAAGAACACGTACTGGACCCCGGTGAAGGTCGACCTCAAGAGCGTCGTCTGGCACTACCCGGACCGCTCGGCCCGGCGGGGCGACTGGTGCCTCGGCATGGGGTCGGCGCGACCTCGGGGTGGCCGGGCAGCGACTGGATCGAGGACATCCTGCTCCAGCGGTCGGGCCCGGCGGTGTACGAGCAGTGGGCGACCGGCGAGCTGCCGTGGCGCAGCCCGGAGGTCCGCGAGGCGTGGAAGACCTGGGGCCGGCTCATCGCCCCCGGCGGCAGCGACGCGCAGGCCGCCGCCGCCCTCGCCAACGACTTCCAGGGCAACGACGGCAAGGGTCTGCTGACGGCGGACGGCCAGGGCTGCGCCCGCGAACACCAGGGCAGTTTCGTCCGGCGGCTGTACGGCAAGGACATCGCGTTCGTCCCCACCACCGAGGCCGTCCCGGAGCTCGCCAACGACCGCAACGCGTACGAGGTGGCCGGCGACATGGCCGCCCTGTTCCGCGACACCGAGGGCTCGCGGTCGCTGATCACCTTCCTCACCGGGGACACGGCACGGGCCACCTGGGCACGGGCGGTGCCCGAGCGCAACCGGCCGTTCTTCCCGGTCTCCGTCGGCGCGTACGGCGACGCCTGGGCGAACCGGCCGTCGACGAGACCCTGACGGGCGCGAAGCGGCTGTGCACGGACGCCTCGGACGTCATGCCGCCGGAGCTGCGGGGAGCCTTCCACCGCGCCGTACTGGAATTCCTCGCGGCACCGGCGGACCACGACCTGCTGGAGGGCCTGCTGGAACAGCTCGACGACGAGACGGAGCGCCACCACGCCCAGAACACCCCGTGGGTCCCGTCGGTGTACGCGGCGCGGTGGGGGGCGGCTCCTGACCCCGGCCCGGGGAGGCCCGGGGAAGGCCGGGGAAGGCCGGGGAAGGCCGGGGAAGGCCGGCGGGAAACGGGCCCGCCGCAGGCGTGGTCCTACCGCCAGGCCGCCACCGTGCTGCGTACCGCCGCCGCCGCCCGGCCCGCCCTCGCCGCGTCGGACCGTACCGAGCGGGCGAACTCCACGTGCAGGAACGGCACGTCCAGTTCGCCCGCCCTGCGCCCCTGCATGTTCGTCCGGCCCTCCAGCACGCAGGTGCGCGCCCAGGCCCGGCACACCTCGAAGTCCCGGCCTCCCAGCGCCCGCGCCAGGCGGCGTCCGGTCTCGTGGTCCTCCTGGTCCGTGCCCCTGCCCGTGGAGACGATCACGTCGTAGTCCGGTTCCGTGCTGTCCGCGAAACCGTGCAGCTGGACGCCCGGCAGGCGGCGCTCCGCGAGTTCGGAGCAGACCGCGTGGAAGACCGTGTCCCGCCGGTGCGCGACATCCGCGGCGTCGCCCCGGCCCGCGTCCCGGTGCGTACCCGCGACCACGAGCACGCCGCCGGGCTGCCCGGTCAGTACGGCCGCCCCGAGCCGCCGGAGCCCAGGTCCGCCACGGGGTGCGGAACCTGCACCGACCAGCGGGCCGGGGCGCCGAGGCCGACGTACACGCGGCCCCAGCCCCGGTTCGCCTCCCCCGCCGCGTCCGCGACCTCGGCGTACCGCCGCCCGGTGGCCCTGTCGGTGAGCGTACGGACTCCGAAATCGACCTCGGCGAGCTTGCGGTCCGCCTCCGCGTGCCGCCCGTCGACGAGGAGGCGACGCCCTCGGCCACGGTGCGCCGCTCCACCCGGTTCGGCGGGCGGTAGCCCGAGTCCGCGACGACGTCCGAGGCGAAGGCGCCGATCCGGCGCTCCAGGTCGATCCCGGTCCGCGGCGATCGGGGGGAGTCCCTTTCGATCGCGCCGGAATTGCCCTTTTGCGAGGAAGTATTCATGGTGACAACCGTCACAGCCGCGGCCGCGACCAGCAGAGTTACCAGAATCGTTAGCTTCATGGTCGGGATCCGTGTCATAGGGCGGCGAAAATACCATCGTGATGAGACATCCCCACTTGCCCGGCATAACCCGCGCTGTCGCTCTTGGCCTCCTGGCGGCGACAACGGCGGGGTGCGGCCTCCTGGACACGGACGACGCCGCCGGGACGGCGGGCCCGCCCGCGTTCACCGTCGCCGCGGCGGGTGACATCCTCATCCACCCGCAGCTGACGGACCAGGCCCGCAAGGACGCCAAGGGGGCGGGCGGCAAGGGCAGCATCGACTTCGACCCGGTCATGGCCGGGATCAAGCCCGTCATCAGCAAGGCCGACCTGGGGATCTGTCACTTCGAGCCGGTCGTCGGCAAGCCGGAAGGTCCGTTCCAGAGCTTCCCGGACTTCCTCGTTCCGCCGCAGATCACCACCACGATCAAGAACGTCGGTTACGACACCTGCTCGACCGCCTCGAACCACAGCCTCGACCACGGCCCCACCGGTGTCCGGCGCACGCTCGACGCGCTCGACGCGGCCGGCCTCAAGCACACCGGTTCCGCCCGCGACCGCGAGGAGGCCGAGAAGCCGCTGATCCTCGACGTGAAGGGCGTCAAGGTCGCGCAGCTCTCGTACACCCTGGGCTTCAACGGCCGTGAACTGCCCGCGGACAAGCCGTGGCTCGCCAACAAGACGGCCTTCAGGGACATCGCGGCGGCGGAGAAGGCCGCCCGCGCGGCCGGGGCCGAGGTGGTGATCCTGAGCATCCACTGGGGCCGTGAGCACCACCCGGACCCGAGCACTCCGCAGCTCAAGCTGGCCCGCAGGCTCGCCGAGGACACCGGCATCGACCTGGTCGTCGGTCACCACGCGCATGTGGTGCAGCCGATGGAGAAGATCGACGGCACCTGGGTCGCGTACGGCCTCGGCAACCAGCTGGCCCGCCACGACGTGCCCAGCGGTCTCACCGAGGAAGGCATCATCGGCTGGTTCGAGTTCCGGAAGAAGGGCGACGGCTGGGACGTACAGGCGCGCTACGTGCCGACACTCGTCACCATTCCGGCCGTGCCGCCGAGGCGGCACCGCCCGAGGCGGGCACGGACCCGGACGACAGCGGCGAGACGTCCGGGGTGGAGGACCACCGCCTCGTGGATGTCGCCGAGGCGCTGCGCGACGGCAAGGAGCTGTCGGACGAGGAGCGCGCCCGCTACCGGCTCGCGTTCGAACGCACACAGGGAACCATGCTCAACCGGGGAGCCTCGAAGGACGGCCTGAAGCCGATCCAGGACCTGCCCGGCTGACGAAACACAGACGTAACGCGCGTCACACTGGGCGGATTTCGTACAACCATCCGCATGGCCTCATGAGTCATGACGCTTCGGCTGGGACTGTACGGCGTCACGCCTGACCCACGTGTCGCGCCCAGCACACCCAGCTCACCCCCTTACCCGCTGTTGCCCAGAATCTGAAGGTGAACACTCATGGCCGCTTCGCCCGCGACGCGGCGGCGCAAGGTCCGTCGCCGGGCCGACATGTCGCTCCTGGGAGGCATACGCCCGCCCATCGCGGCCCTCTCGGCCCTGCTGCTCACCTTGGCGGGCATCACCGCCCTGGGACTCGGCAACACCGACCAGGACCGCGTGCCCCAGGCCGTACTGACGTCCCAGAAGCACTTCGCCGAGGACGGCGCTGTCGCGCTGCGTGCCTCGATCGACGAGAGCGTCACGGACCTCAACCGGACGGCGGGGCTCTTCAGCGCCTCGGAGCCGGTCTCGCCGGACGCCGTGCTCGACAGGATCGGCAGCGTCTACCAGAAGTGGACGGGCACGGCCGTACTGGAGATCAAGTCCGGCAAGCTCCTCGCCGCCCGCGGCGAGAACGTGCCGGTCACCGCGATCGACACGTCCAAGCTCCGCGAGAAGGACGGGCTCAGCCCCCGCATGATCCGGCTGCGCAACGGCGAGACGCGGCTGCTCTCCTTCGCGCTGCTGTCCTGGGAGGGCAAGCCCCAGCAACTGCTGATCGCCTCCAACAGCCTCCGCTTCCCCGGCATCGCACTGGGCCAGTTCCGCGCCATCGCCGTCGTCGACACCGACGGCCGGATTCTCAGCAGTGACGGCATCCGGGCACCCGAGCAGGTCGAGAGCGAGTTCCAGCGCGGCGTCGTCCAGCGGTCCAGCAAACAGCTGACGTCCTTCGCGAAGACCGCGGCGGTCAAGGCGACACAGCACCCGCTCAAGGCCAAGGAGCCCGGTTCCGGAGGCTTCCTCGGTGTCAGCGGCAGCATGAGCGGCTCGTCCTTCCAGGGCGAACGCGCCGTGGCGGGGTACGCCACGCTCGCCGGACCCGAGGCCGGTGAGAGCACCGTCGCCACCAGCCTCGGTCTCACCGTCGTCGCCATGGTCCAGGTGGCCGAGGACCCGACCCGTTCCGCCGGACCGCTGTTCGGTCTGCTCGCCGCCGGCGCGCTGTTCGTGATCGGCGCCCTGGCGGTGGCCCTTCTCCTCGGTACGGTCCAGCGGCCCCTGATCCGGCTGTTCCTGGAGAGCCGCCGCCTGACGCGCGGCGACCTGACCCGGCCGGTGACCGTCCCGTCGCACGGCGAGGCCTCCCGCATCGGCCACTCCCTGGAGCGGATACGGCGCCAGCTCCTCGGCGAGACCGCCGACTCCACCGCCGACCAGCGCCCGGGCAGGCGCGGCCGGTTCGGCAGCCGGGCGCTCATCGCCGTCTGCGCCGTGCTGCTGCTGGTCTGGTCCGGCCCGATGCTGCTGCTGCTCAACCGCGCCGGCTCCACCGTCGTCGTACCCGAGCAGATGATCAGCGACCAGCGCGAGCGCACCGAAACCCTGACCGACCGGGTGCGGCGCGCGCTCAACGAGGGCCACGCAGACCTCGTGTCCGTGGCGTCCCTGATCGGTGACCGCACCTCGCCCGAGGACATGAAGAAGGTCCTGGAGCGCACCCGCACCGAGCACCTCCGTTACGAGTCGCTGTACGTCCTGTCCGCCGACGGCAAGATCCTCACCAGCGCCGGCGAGGAGCCGCGGGAGGAGTCCACCAAGGGCCTCGCCGAGAAGCAGCTCGGCCTCCTCAACGATTCGGGCAAAGAACCCGTCGTCGCCGGACAGGCCGAGATCCCGGGCCGTGACGGTGCGCGCGTGGTCGGCGAGTTCCGTATCGACTTCATCAACTCCCTGCTCAAGCGGCCCGGTCTCGGCCAGGTCCGGGTCGTCGACGAGAAGCGGCGGATCATCGGTGGCAACACCGGGTACCGCGCCTTCGACGAGCTCCCCGAGGAGCGGCTCGAATCGTTCGTGGCGGGCTGCCAACCAGAAGATCGGCCTGAGCGCCCGCGCCAGCGGTGTCCTCTTCCGCGACGGCGGCGGTGACGGCGTGCAGATCGCCGCGGCCGCGCCGTTCGTGGGCGGCGGAGCGGCGAAGTCGCTCGGCTGGACCGTCGTCAGCTGGCAGCCCGCCTCCGGCCTGGCCATCCCCGAGTACAGCCTCCAGAACCGCACCGTCCTGGCCGGACTGCTCGGCCTCACCGCGGCCGCGGCCTGCCTGGGCTGGCTGCACATCGTGGTCGTACGGCCGCTGCGGGAGCTCGCCCGGCAGTCCGAGGCACTCGCCGACGGGGACCGCCGCACCGTCCTCTACCCGCGCCACCACGACGAGGTGGGCGCGGTCGTCCGCAGCCTGGAACTCCTGCGCCAGCAGCTCCAGGAGCAGCGCAAGCGGGACGGCGCCGCCACCACGGCGACCGCGACTACCACCGCCGGAAGGAACTGATCGGCGTGCTCTTCCTCTACACCGTTCTGCTGGTGTGCTGCGGCGTCCTGCTGGTCGCCGGCATCGTCGAGCAGCGGCGCCACTTCATCAACCTGGAGCGCATACCGTCCCGGGTGCTGGTCAACGGCATCCGCGGCAAGAGCTCCATCACCCGCCTGTGCGCGGGCGCGCTGCGCGGCGGTGACCTCGTCACCGTCGCCAAGACCACCGGCACCGCGGCCCGGTTCATCCACCCGGACGCCACCGAGGAGCCCGTCTACCGCAAGTTCGGGATCGCGAACGTGGTGGAGCAGATCGGCATCGTGCGGCGCGCCGCGGCGTACAACCCGGACGCCCTGGTGATCGAGTGCATGGCCGTCATGCCGGCCCTCCAGGAGATCAACCAGTCCAAGCTGATCCGGTCCACCATCGGCGTGCTGTGCAACGTCCGTGAGGACCACCTGGCCGAGATGGGCCCCACCCTCGACGACGTGGCGCGCTCGCTGTCGCGCTCCATGCCGGAGGGCGGCATCTGCGTCACGGCCGAGCAGGACCGCTTCCACATCCTCCAGGAGGAGGCGGACGCGCGTGACTGCAAGCTGGTCTACGCCGACCCGGAGACGGTCTCCGACGAGGAGCTGCGCGGCTTCAGCTGGTTCACCTTCAAGGAGAACGTCGCGATCGCGCTGACCGTCGCCGAGCTGCTGGGCGTGGAGCGCGAGACGGCGCTCAAGGGCATGTACGACGCGCCGCCGGACCCGGGTGTCCTCTCCGTCGAGCGGTACGTCACCCCCGACGGCAAGCGGCTGCGGTTCGCGAACGTCTTCGCGGCGAACGACCCCGAGTCGACGCTGATGAACATCAACCAGCTGCTGGACCTCGACGCCATCAGCCGGCCGCTGAACGTGGTCATCAACTGCCGGCCCGACCGGGTCGAGCGCAACGGCCAGATGGGCGCGATCATCCCGGACCTCCAGCCGGACAAGGTCTTCGTGATCGGCCACCCGGCGAAGAGCGCCATCGACGCGATCCCCGCCCAGTGGCGCGACCGGGCGGTCGACCTCGGCGGCGACCGGCGTGCGGCGGACGAGTTCATGGGCCAGTTGCTCGGTGAGCTCGGCCCGGATTCTTCGCTGGTCGCGATCGGCAACATCCACGGGCAGGGCGAGGTGCTCCTGGAGCACCTGGCCGAGCTCCCGGCGGACGAGACGCCGGCCGACCCTTCCGCCGGCACGCCCGCCGCCGCTCGGACGCCCGCGCGGCAGCACCCGGTCCGGGACGACGAGACGCTGGCCCTCCAGCAGTACCAGCCGTACATCGACCCCTACCAGCCCTACCCGGAGGCGTACGAGGCGCGCTACCAGCAGCAGCAGCTGCCGCCCGTCCCGTACCCGTCCGAGCCGTACCCGTCCGAGCCGTATCCGCCGGAGCAGTACCCGTCGGAGCAGTACCCGTCCGAGCCGTATCCGCCGGAGCAGTACCCGTCGGAGCAGTACCCGTCGGGCGGGTCGCACCCGTCCGAGCCGCGGCAGTCCGCCCTGTACCAGTCCGCACCGCCGGAGCCCACGCACGAGCGGCCCGTACCGCAGCAGCGTCGCTCCGGCGGCGACGACGGCACGCCGGGCCTCCCCGCGCCCACCGCACCACCCACCACACCGCGGCCACAACCCCAGCGCGGCATGTTCGAGCCGGTCCGGCCGGTGACCGAGGCCCAGCAGCAGAACCCAGGAGAACCCCGTTGATCCCGTCCGTACTCACGCCTGAGATCGCCGCGATCGGCATCGCGCTGGGCCTGATGTTCTCGCTGGTCTGCTACCTGACGACCAACCTCTCCCCCGGCGGCATGATCACCCCGGGCTGGCTGGCCCTGACGCTCGTCGAGGACCTCCAGCGCGCGGCCATGGTCGTCGGTGTCACCGTCCTGACGTACGTCGCCACCCTCGGAGTCCAGCGCGTCGTCATCCTCTACGGAAAGCGGCTGTTCTCCACCGTCGTCCTCACCGGCGTCCTCTTCCAGGGCACCTTGATGATCATCCTGTCGATGGAATTCCCGCTGATGTACACCAATCAGACGCTCGGCTTCATCGTCCCCGGCCTGATCGCCTATCAGCTCGTCCGCCAGCCCAAGGGCGCGACCCTGCTCGCCACCGGTTCGGTGACGCTCATGGCGTACGTCGTCCTCACCGCCGGAATCCTCCTCGGCGCGCTGCCGTCCGTCTGACCGCCGCCCCCGCCCCCCTTCGGAGCTGAACCTCATGAGTGCCAAGACCAAGCGCGGCCCCCGTCGGGTGCTGCACGCCGCCACCGTGATCGCGCTGCTCGCCGGCAGCGCGTACCTCACCGTGGAGCTCCGCAAGGAGGAGCAGGCCAAGGCCCCCGCCGTCCAGGCGATCACCGACACACCGGCGCTGAAGTCGTCGGGCGCGGGCCTGACGTCGTCGGGCAAGCAGACCTGGGAACGGCTGCAGAGCCCCGCGCGCACGGTCCTGCGCGGGGAGGCCGGCGCGGTCCTGGCCACCTTCACCGACGATGCCCGCACCGCCACGCTCACCGGCCCCAGCCGCACCTTCACCGAGCCCACGACCACCAAGTCCCGGATCGTCACCGAGGACTGGGTGCGGCTGATGCCGGAGCCGTGGCACAAGGGCGCCGAGAAGGAGCAGTGGTTCAAGGACTGGTTCAAGGAGTTCTTCGGCAGCAAGGAGGACGACCTCTTCGCGATCGCCTTCCAGTACGTCGACCAGGCCCCCGTGAAGAAGGACTCCGAGGGCATCTCGTACGCCGGTGACGCCAGCTTCGGCCCGATCAACCCCGAAGGCACCCCGGGCAACGACTACCGCCTGGAGGAGTCCGACTTCTACGACTACCTCGGTATCCCGTACACCTTCCGCAACGGCACCACGATGCAGCCCGAAGCGATGCGCGCCCGTTCCATGGACTGCTCGGGCTTCATCCGTACCGTCTTCGGCTACCGGGGCCGTTTCCCGCTGATGGCCACCGACAAGCTCGGCGACGGCCTGCCGCGCACCGCCAACGGCATGGCCCGTTCCCAGCTGGGCTCGGACGTCATCGCACTGAAGGGTGTGGACGCCGGGTCCCGGCCGAAGTCCATCGACGTCCTGCAACCGGGCGACCTGGTCTTCTTCAAGCTCGACGAGCGCACCAAGGACCGGCTCGACCACGTCGGCATCTTCATGGGCCACGACACCGACGGGCACAAGATCTTCGTGTCGAGCCGCGAAGAGGTCAACGGGCCGACCATCGGCGACAAGGGCGGCACGTCGCGCCTGGACGGCAACGGCTACTACGCGAGCACGCTGCGCAGCGCGAAGCGCGTCTAGGGGCGGGACCGGTCCGCGTCCGGCGCGGCTCCTCCGGCGGCGCTCAGCGCAGCTCCTCCGGACAGGCCGTGCCCCGTGTCAGGCCGTAGGGGGCCGCCAGCCGGTACACGCCGGGAGCGGGGGCGAGGAGTTGTGTCCACTCGTCCCCCGCCGCGTCCTCGTCCGCCTTCATCAGGCAGCCGTTCGGGTTGGTGAACGTCCGGTCCGCCGCCTCTCCCCGGGCCTTCGACTCCGGGGTCTCGGCCGGCGGTTCGACGCGCTCGCCCTCGGCGTCGACCAGGCCCAGCCACGGCGAGTACGGGATGCGGATCAGCACCCGGCCCGCGCTCTTCACCCGGATCGTCAGCTCGCCCGCGCCCGCGCGGTCCACCGTCGCGGGCGGGTCGGCCAGCGGCGTCGGGTCCTCGACCCGGAAGAGCCGCCAGTTGGCGTCGCCCCAGACCTGCTTCAGGTAGGGCAGGCCGGAGCGCACGAGCTCGTACTCCTGGGTGGCTCCGCTCCGGTCCGGGGCGCCCTCGGGCAGTACGACGTAGTGCACGGCCCAGCGGTACAGCCACTCCCGGTAGGTGTCGGAGCGGAGCGTGTCGTCGTAGAAGAGGGGATTGCGCTCCATGTCGGCCTGCCGGTTCCAGCCGCGTGCGAGGTTGACGTACGGGGCGAGCGCCGAGGCCTCCCGGTGGCTGCTGGCCGGGACCACCTCGACCCGGCCCTTCTCCGCGCCGACCTCCTGCAACTGGTTGACCAGCGGCGCCAGTTCCCGCGTCCAGGACGCCGTCGGGGCGGTACGGACGATGTCGTCGACGCTCTTGAAGCCGATCCAGGCGTTGAAGCCGGCGAAGGCGACCACGAGGGCGTACCACTTGGCGGTGCGGGGCACGGCGAACGGCAGCGCCGCCAGCAGGACGACGCCCGCGAACACCATCGCCAGGCGCGACACGTTGCTGCCGATCTGCGAGTCGATCAGCCAGGTCAGGAGCACCCCGACGGAGTAGACGGCGGCTCCCGTCCGTACCGTCTTCCAGTCCTCGGGCACGAGCACGAGGACCAGTACGCCGCACAGGAACGGCAGCGAAGCCGTCCCGAAGGACATCGGCTGCGTACCGGAGAACGGGAACAGCCAGGACGACAGGGCGACGACGGCGACCGGCGCGCGAGGCCGAGCGCGTAGGCACCGGGGCGCCGCTTGTTGAGGAACAGCGCCGCCGCGACGACGCCGAGGAACAGGCCAGCGACCGGGCTGCTCGCCGTCGCGAGACCGGCCAGCGGCGCGGCGACGGCCGCCTTCGCCCACCGGTTCGCGGCCCAGCGGCGCGGCCAGCAGAACACCGCGGCGACCGCGCCGAGCGCGAACATCATGCCGAGGCCGAAGGTGACGCGCCCCGACAGGGCGTTGCAGAGGAAGGCGAAGACCCCGGCGAGCGAGCACCACAGGGGGTTGCGGACCGCCTTGACGCGCACCAGGATCAGCGCGGTCAGGGCGGCCGACACGGTGCCGACGATCATCATCGTCGTACGGACGCCGAGGACCGACATCAGGTACGGCGAGACCACGCTGTACGACACGGGGTGCATCCCGCCGTACCAGGCGAGGTTGTACGCGGAGTCGGGGTGACGGCCGACGAACTCGGCCCAGGCGTCCTGCGCGGCGAGGTCGCCGCCGCTGTTCGCGAAGAAGAAGAACCAGACGACGTGGGCCACCGCGGCGGCTGCCGTCGCGACCGTCACGGGGTGCCGGAGGACGTGGCGGAGCCGGTCGCCGTCCCGGGCCCCGCCCCGGGCGGGGGACGCGGGTCCGGGTCCGGCGCTCCGGGGCGTGGAGACCGGTGTGCGACGTGGCGCCGCACCGTCCGGTGCGCCGCTCCGTGTGCCGCCGCTCCGTGTACCGGAGTCGCGTGTACCGAAGTTCCTGCTGTCCTCGTCCTCGCCCATGGCGCGCGTGGGCTCAGCGGTGGTCATTACTGCTCTCCCCGTCTTCCCCCGGTACCGACGAACCCCCGTCATGCACAAGGACGCCGTCCCCGCGTCCCGCAGTTGCCCGGACGCTAACACGGAGCCGTACGTGGCGCTGCCGCCGGTTCCCGCGACCGGCGGCAGCGCTTCACTCACGGTCCGGGCGTCAGCCGACGCGGGTCAGCCTGGCGCCGAAGTCCGGCTCGGCCAGGTCCTTCCGGAGCTCGACCGGGACCTTCACCTGGCTGGCCCCCTCGCCCACGGTCAGCATGCCGACCTCGGTCCCGGCCGCGGCCGAGTGCGGAACGGCCGCGCCGCCGTCGGACAGTTCGAGCTTCACCTTCAGGCCCGCCCAGCCGACCGCCTTGACGTCCTTGGTCGCGACGACCGGCGTCGTACCGCCCAGCCCGTCGTCGACCGTGCCGACCACATCACCCTTCTTCACGAGCGTGCGGGAGGTCAGCGCGTCCTGCGTGGCGAGCATCAGTTCCTTGCTCGCCGCGATGGCGGTGTCGAGGATCGACGGGGTGTGCTGGGCGAGGACCGCTCCGACGATCAGCTGGTCGGTCTCGCCGACCATCTTGTGCGCGGCGAACAGCAGGTTGCCGCCGGCCTTCGTCGTGCTGCCGGTCTTGATGCCGAGCGCCCCGTTGTACGGAACGAGACCGTTCCAGTTGGGGTGGTTCTTGCCCGAGGGGTCCGTCCAGGACGGCAGCTTGGTGATGTCCATGAACGCCGGGATCTCCACCAGCTTCAGGCCGAGCTTCACCTGGTCCTCGGCCGTGCTCACCGTCGTCGCGTCGAGACCGGACGGGTCGGTGTACGTGGTGTTCGTCATCTTGAGGTCCTTGGCGGTGTCGTTCATCTTCTCGACGAACGCCTCCTCGGAACCCGCGTCCCAGCGCGCGAGCTGGCGCGCGATGTTGTTCGCGGACGGAATCATGATGGCCGCGAGCGCGTCGCGCAGGGTGAGCTTGTCACCCTCCTTGACGGTGTTGAGCGTGGACTCGTTGTCCGTCTTGTCCAGCTGCCCCTCGGCCTCGCCCTTCGCGTCGATCTCGATCGACGGGCCGTTCTCGCCCCTCTTCAGCGGGTGCTCCTTGAGGATGACGTACGCCGTCATGGCCTTCGTCACACTGGCGATCGGTACGGGCGTCTGCTCGCCGGACGAGCCCAGGGAGCCCGCCCCCGACGCCGCCATGAACGCCTGGCCCTTCTCGGGCCACGGCAGCGTGGGCTTCTCGCCGTCGAACGTGTACGTCTGCTCCGCGGTCATGGTCAGCTGCGGGTCCGGCAGCGGGCGCACGGCCTGCACGACGGCGAAGACGACCACCAGCAGGAGGACCAGCGGCGTCCAGATCTTGACCCGCCGCACGGCGACCCTGACCGGCGTCTCCGGCGGTGGCGGGGTGTTCGTCAGCTCGGCGAGCAGGTCGAGCGGCGGCCTGGGCGGCAACGGCTGCTGCCGGGTGCGCTCGGCCTCCGGAAGGGGCGCGGGCGCGGCGGGCACGGCGGAGGCAGCCGGCGCGGCCGGGGTGCTGCGCGGCCGTCCGGCCGGCGGCGGACGGTGTCCGGCTTCAGCGGCACGAACTTGCTGGTGCGCTCGGCGGCGGACTCGGGCCTGCTCACGGTCTTCAGCGCGGTGGTCGGCTGGTCCACGGCCTGGCGCGGCCGCACTGCCTTGAACACCGCCGTCGCCTGGTCCGCCCCGTCGCCGGAGCCGCCCTCGGCTCCTTCCGGCGCCCGGTCCCGCTCGACCTCTCCGGACTTAACGGACTTGTCGGGCGTGTCGGATTCGGAAGAGTCGGCCGTGGGTTCATCGGCGTCGGCGTCGCCCTCGCCCCGCGACGGCTCGTCGCCGCCTGCTGCCGCGACCGCTTCGTCCGCGTCGGCAGCCTCGTCACCGTGGACCTCGGTCTCGCCCTCACCCCGGGCCTTGGCTCCGTCCTCAGCCTTGGCTCCACCCTCGGCCTCGGCCTCGTCCCCGTCGGCGGCCGGGGCCGCACCCGACGGGTCCTTGCCGTCCGCGTCCTCGGTCGCCACCCACGCCGCCACCGCCGCCCGAAGGCGTGCGTCGCCCTCCGGCGCGCTCGGCGAGGCGTCCGGCACCTCCGGGTCGCCCGGTGCGTCCGACGCGCTCTCCGACCCCTTCAGGGCCTTGCCCGGGGCCCCCTCGGAGGCCTCCTCGACCTCTGCGGGAACCTTTCCGGCCTCCTCGGGAACCTTCGGCTCCTCCGGTTCCGTTTTCGTGGGCATCCTGAAGACCGCCGTCGGCTGGTCCACGCGGCCGCGGCCTTCCGGCTCCGGCTTCGCAGCCGTTCGGCCGAACCGGCCGATTCCTGGAAAACGGCGAGCCGCGGATCACGCTCGCCCGGGGCCGTCCCCACCGACGACTTCCGCTGCTCCGACTTGCCGGGGGACTCGCCCGCCACCGATGCCTCCTTCATACGCGCCTGCGCATACGCCCGCTGTCCGATGTCCGAACCATGTACCAGTGTCCTGTCTGAGACCCGAACTTCCTCGCTAGACGAGAACGACATACCTGCCGGTTCCCGCACATAGCACCCAGGCGCTCTCGACAGATGAATGTGAGAGGGGTCACCCTGTCATTCATCCACGCGGGGAGGCATGGATGGGCAGGAGCCGCAGAACACTTCCGGAGGAGCTTCTGCTGCTCGCTCTGGACCCGACCACGGGTACCACAGCGCAGCCGCAGTCGCTCGACCTCGGCCTGGCCGGGGCACAGCTAGTAGAGCTGGCTCTGGCAGGACGGATAGCCCCAGACGGGGATCGTATCGCCGTGGTGATGGCACGGCCGACAGGAGATCCGACACTGGACTCCGCACTGGAACTGCTGCGCAGGCGCGGCAGCCCGGTCCGGGCGGTCCACTGGATAGGCGGGCCCCGGCTGGGGCTCCGCCAGACGTATCTCTCGCACCTGGAACGGTGCGGCATGGTGCATGCCGTGGCGGGGCAGATGTGCGGGGTGCTGCCGACGACTCGCTACCAGGCGACGGAATCGGTGATCTGCCGGGAGATCAGGACCCGGCTGGACAACGCGATCCGCACCGGCGTACCGCCGGACCCGCGGACCGCGGCGCTCGCCGCGCTCGCTCACGCAGTGGGACTCGGCAAGCACCTCTACCCCGGCAACGAGGGGCGCTCATCACGCTCCCGCCTCCGGGATCTGATCAGGCACGACCCCATGGGCGGACTCGTGGCGCACGCCGTGATGGACGTCCAGAACGGTGTGGCCGCACAGCCCCGCCGAGCACCCGCAGCGGGGGGCCGGCCACAGCCGTCCGTACCGATGCAATCGCAATCTCCGCCGCATGCGCCGTCGCGCCGCGACGGCATGACGCGCCTCGCGGCGCACTGAGCCGGGCCGCAGTACCAGCACCGCCCGGACAGCACCCGCAAGACCAGCACCGATGCCGCACCGACGTCCCCAAGACCCGGTTCGGGAGCCGCACCGAAGCGCGCGGGGTGGTGGACCGGCCGTCCAGGCTTCCTGGACCGGACCGGGTCGCCACCCCGCGCGTTCGCGTCGGCACCGCTTGTGGTCGTTTCCCAGCGCGGCGGCGAGCAATGGTGGCAGTCTGCTGAGCAGTAGAGCGTGCAAGCGGTACAGCCGTACATACGCACAACGCACTCAGCCGGAGGTGCAGTTCCCGTGGCGTCCAACGTCAATCCCACCGTCAGGCGACGCCGATTGGGCCAGGAGCTCCGCCGGCTCCGCGAGCTCAAGGGCATGACGGCCGAGGAGGTCGCGGAGCGCCTGCTGGTCTCCCAGTCGAAGATCAGCCGCCTCGAGAACGGCCGCCGCTCCATCAGCCAGCGCGACGTGCGCGACCTGTGCGGGGTGTACGAGGTCGAGGACCACCGGATCGTCGACTCGCTGATGCAGATGGCCAAGGACTCCCGCCAGCAGGGCTGGTGGCACGCCTTCGGCGACATCCCGTACAGCGTCTACATCGGCCTGGAGACGGACGCCGCCTCACTGCGCGTGTACGACCCCCAGATCGTCCCCGGCCTGCTCCAGACCCCCCGGTACGCCGAGGCGCTCATCACCGGCGCGCTGCCCGAGACGGCGGCCGGCGACGTCGAGAAGCGGGTCAACGTCAGACTGCGCCGGCAGGAGCGCGTCCTCTCCGCCGAGCAGCCGCTGCGCCTGTGGGCCGTCATCGACGAGGCCGCGCTGCGCCGCGTCGTCGGGGACAGGCAGCTGATGCGGGAGCAGCTGGAGCACCTGGTGGAGCAGTCCCAGTTCCCCCACGTGACGGTCCAGATACTCCCGTTCGACATGGGCGCGCACCCCGGCATCAGCGGTCATTACGCGATCCTGGAGTTCCCGGACGCGGCGGACTCCAGCGTGGTCTACATCGAGGGGGTCACGAGCGACCTCTACCTGGAGAAGGCGAACGACGTCCAGAAGTACAGCGTGATGTACGAGCATCTGCGCGCCCAGGCGCTGAACGTCGAGGCCTCGCGGCAGTTCATCGCGGACATCGCGAAGGAGTACGCCCGCTGAACCAGGGGCCCGCCGGAGGAATCGGAACGGTACACCTTGGCCGTCCCGCAGCGGAAGGCCTCATGGGATATGCCATCCGGTCGAGTGAACGGCCGCTTCGGGCGGGGGCGTTCGCGAGTAGCGTCGCTCCCGCCGGCAAGAACGCCGGTGTCTCACTCCACGACCAGCAAAATCGGAGCGAACATGGCAATCCATCAGGGCGCTACGGACACCTGGACGAAGTCCTCGTACTCCGGGGGCAACGGCGCGTGCGTAGAGGTCAAGTCCCCCGTCACGCACGCCGTCGCGGTGCGGGACTCGAAGGTGCCCGAGGGCCCTTCGATCACCTTCGCCCCCGGGTCCTGGACCACGTTCGTGGGCGGCGTCGGCCAGGGGACGTTCGACCTCGGCTGACCGGCCCGCGCCGATCAAGACGCGCCGTCAAGGCGCGCGGAGCAAGACCGCAGTGAGCCCTCTCGACCGGTTCGCCGTCCTGGCCGAGGGGGCTCTGGCGTACCCGCTCGCCCCCGGGCACGCCGAAGCAGCAGTCGTGCGCCTCCTCCCTCTTCTCCCGCTCCTCCCGCTCCTCCCTCTCCTCCCTCTTCCGACCGCACGGGACCCGCATCCCGTGCGGTCGTTCGCGTATCCGGGCTCTGTGTACGGCGCCTGACGAAGCGCCCGCCCATGGTGTGGCCGCCGCCGCGTTCACGACAACGGCCCGGAGGGTCAAAGGAAGGTAAAGACGTTCTGCTTTGTGTCCTGCGTTCACATTCCTGACCGAAGAAAGTCTTGACCGGCCCCTGCGGCGAGCGGTTCAATCCCCGAAGTCCCCGCTCCCGCACGGGGACTCCGCCAATGGAACGTACTGACGAAGCACGATCCGGTTCATTCAGTTGAACGCAGCAGGCAGCATAAGGCGGACCCCTGGAGGGGGCATGAACAGTCTCGACTGGGCCGTGCTCATCGGCTACTTCGGCGTCATGGTCGCGATCGGCGTCTGGTCCCACAAACGCGTGGAGACCGTCAGCGACTTCTTCACCGCCGGCGGAAAGATGCCGTGGTGGCTCTCCGGCATCTCGCACCACATGTCCGGCTACAGCGCGGTCATGTTCACCGGCTACGCGGGCATCGCGTACAAGTACGGCGTCACGTCCTTCGTGACGTGGTCGTTCCCCATCGCGATCGGCATCGCGATCGGGGCGAGCCTGTTCGCTCCCCGGCTCAACCGTCTCAGGTCGAAGCTGCATGTCGCCTCGCCGCTGGAGTACCTCAAGACCCGTTACAACATCTCGACCCAGCAGGCTCTCGCCTGGTCCGGGGTCCTGCTGAAGATCGTCGACGTGGGCGCCAAGTGGGCGGCGATCGCCACCCTCCTGTCGGTCTTCACCGGCCTCTCGCTCAACCAGGGCATCCTCATCACCGGCGTCGTCACCGGTATCTACTGCACCGTGGGCGGGCTGTGGGCCGACGCCCTCACCGAGCTCGGGCAGTTCGTCATCCAGCTCTTCGCGGGTCTCGCGATGCTGTTCGCGGTGATGGCCGAGCTCGGCGGGTTCAGCTCGCTGTGGACGGTGTGGGACAAGCTCCCCGAGAGCCACAACGACCCGCTGACCGGCGACTTCACCCTGATGTTCCTGCTGGCCTATCTCTTCATCAAGACCTTCGAGTACTCGGGCGGCATGTGGAACCAGGCCCAGCGCTACATGGCCACGGCGACCGCCCGTGAGGCCACCCGCTCCGCCCGGCTCTCCGCGATCCTGTGGCTGGTGTGGCCGCTGGTCCTCTTCTTCCCCATGTGGTGCGCGCCGCTGCTGGTCGAGGCGCAGAAGCCGGACGCGTCGACTCGTACGCCCTGATGACCGAGCAGCTGCTCCCGCACGGCCTGCTGGGCCTGGTCATCGTCGGGTTCTTCTCCCACACCATGGCCATGTGCTCCTCGGACGCCAACGCCATCGCGGCGGTCTTCACCCGCGACATCGCGCCCGCCCTGTCGAAGAAGGCGCGCGGCTGGTCGCAGCGGACCGGTCTGGTGGCCGCGCGGCTGTCGACCGTGGCGTTCCTGGCACTGTCGATGGCGATCGCGACGCAGGTGAACTCGCCGGCGTTCAAGGACATCATCACGGTCGTCATCAAGTGGGTCGCGGGACTGATGGGGCCCATCGCGATCCCGTTCATGCTGGGGCTGCTGCCCCGGTTCCGCAGGTCCGGGCCGACGGCGGCGCTGGTCTCCTGGGCGTGCGGGCTGTTCGCCTTCTGGCTGCTGAACTACGGGATGGACGGTGTCGCGACGCAGTACCAGGTGTCGGTGCCCCTGGCGGTCTCCCTGGTGCTGTACATCCTGATCGGCTTCGTCAAGCCGGAGGACACCCCCGAGCGCGACGCGGTGCTCGCGCGCATCAACTCGGACGGCGACGGCGACGGTCCGGTCGCGGGCGCGGCGGTCCCGGCTCCGGCGGCCGCCGGGGACGGCGAAGGCACGCGAAGGCGCGGCCGACTGAGGCCGGGAGCAGGGGCGGGCCCGGGGCCCGGGGGCCGGAGTACGGACGTGCTCAGGCCCTCGGGTAGCGGATCAGCCAGCCGGGGGCGCTGACCGCGGGGCCGTGCAGGGCGGGGCCCTGGGTCATCTCCATCGCGAAGTCGTCGGCGAGTTCGAGGACCGTGCCGCGCCCCTCCAGCTCGGCGAGCCACCCCGGCGGCAGCGCGGTCTCGCCGTGCAGGGCGCCGAGCAGGCTGCCGCACAGCGCGCCGGCCGCCTCGGAGGCTCCGCCGTGGTTGACGGCGAGGCACAGGCCGTGGCGGACGTCCTCGCCGACGAGGGCGCAGTAGACGGCGATGCCCAGGACGTCCTCGGCGGTGCGGCCCTCGCCGAGGGACTCCACGCGCGCCGGGGAGGGGATCCCCTGGCGTACGGCGCCGAGGGCGTGCTTGAGGGCGTCGGTGACGGGCTGGTGCCCCGGGCGTGCGGCGAGCAGGGCGAGGGCCCGCTGGACGGCCGCGTCGAGGCTCTCGCCGCGCGCCAGGCCGTGCACGATGACGGCGAACGCCCCGGCCGAGAGGTACGCGGCGGGGTGGCCGTGGGTCTGGGCGGCACACTCGACGGCGAGCTGGAGTACGAGCTGGGGATCCCACCCGACGAGGAGCCCGAAGGGCGCGGAGCGGGTGACGGCGCCGAAGTCGCGGGCCGTGGGGTTCCTGGGACGTTCGAGGGTCCCCATGGTCTCGTCGGCGAGGCCGGTCAGGCACGCGCGGGAGGGGTCGCGGCGGGCGTACAGCCACTCCTCACGGGCGAGCCAGCCGCTGTCCTCGCGTCGTTCGTCCGGGCCCCAGTCGCGCTGGGTGACGGCCCACCGCAGGTGTGCGCGGTGGATGTCGGTGGGCGGGTGCCAGGCGCCGGTGTCGCGGCGTACCTGGGCCCGTATGAGGCCGTCGACCGTGAAGAGCGTCAGCTGGGTGCCGGCGGTGACGGCGCCGCGTCTGCCGTAGGCGGGGACGAGGTCGGTGACGGCGTCGACGCCGTGGGCCGCGCGTATCCCGTCCAGGCTCAGGGCGCTCACGCCGGCGCCGAGCGCGTCGCCCACGGCGCCGCCGAGCAGACAGCCGCGTACCCGGCTGCGGAAGTCCTGCTGCTCGGCACGGCCCCATACGGATGTGACTGGTGCGCTCACCGCTTCTGCCCTTCCCTGTGGCCGACACCTGCCGTCCGGCGTCCGGCGTCCGGCGTCCGGCGCAGCACTGTAACCGAAGGGGAAGAAGGTGTTCAGGGGGCAGGTGTCCCGCGGCTCCGCGGCATGGCCCCCTCGCGAGGGCTCGGTTCCAGCCCTTCCGGCGAGGGAGGCCGTGCCGCGCGGATCAGTCCGTGATCTGGATCTTGCCGTTCGCCCCGGCCTGCTCGGTGGCGGCCGGCTTCGCTCCCCGCTGCGTGGCGCCCTTGAGCAGCTCGGCGAGGTCGACCCCGGTGGCGGAGCTGAGCAGCTCCATGCCCTGGGCGACGTTGTCGGTGACCGTACGGGACAGCTGGCTCGCGCCGTCCGTGGAGATCACGGTCAGCTTGTCGATGGCGCTCATCGGCTCGGCCGCCTTGGCGACGACCTGCGGCAGCACCTCGACGAGCATCTGGAGGACGGCCGCGTCGCCGTACTGCGCGAACGCGTCGGCCTTCTTGCGCATCGCCTCGGCCTCCGCCGAGCCCTTCGCGGCGATGGCGGCGGCCTCCGACTCGCCCTCGATCCGTACGGCCTCGGCGAGCGCCGCGCGGTGCAGTTTCTCGCCCTCACCGGTGAGGCGTGCGCGCTCGGCGTCCGCCTCGGCCTCCTTGACCTGCGCGATACGGCGGGCCTCGGCCTCCTGCTCGGCCTGGTAACGGGCGGCGTCGGCGGGCTTGCGGACCTTCGTGTCGAGCTCGCGGTCGGTCAGGGCCGCCTGGCGCTCGGCGACCTTCTCCTGCTCGGCGAGGACTTCCTGCTGACGCGCGGCGTCGGCGAGCGGGCCGGCGGCGTTGGCCTTGGCGGCCGCGGCCTCGGTCTCGACGCGGATCTCGGCCTGCTTGAGGTAGAAGGTCCGCTCCGCGATGGCGATCTCCTCGGCCGCCTTCAGCCGGGCCTGCTCCGAGGCCCGCTTGGCGATGGCCTCGGCGATGTCGGCCTCCTGGCGGGCGCGGGCGGCCTCGGGGCGGCCCAGGTCCTCCAGGTAGGAGCCCTCGGTGGTGATGTCCTGGATCTGGAAGGCGTCGAGGATCAGCCCCTGCCCGGAGAGGCTCGCCTCGGCCTCCTCGGCGACCTGACCGGCGAAGGCGGCGCGGTCGCGGATGATGTCCTCGACCGACATGCGGCCCACGATGGCGCGCAGCGCGCCGGACAGCACTTCCTGCGTGAAGCCGACGATGCCGTCCTGCTGCTGGAGGAAACGCTGGGCCGCGGCCCGGATGGCGTCCTCGCTGCCGCCGACCTTGACGATCGCGACGCCTTCGAGGTTGGCCTTCACGCCGCGCAGGGTGACGGCGCCGCGCACGGAGATCGGGATGTGCCGGCTGGACAGGTCCAGGGTGAACTTCTGCTGGACGAACGGCACGACGAAGACGCCGCCGCCGACGACGACCTTCTGGCCGCTGTTGTCGGTGGAGGTCTGGCCGGTGACCGGGTCGGTGGACGTCTTCCCACGGCGGCCGGTGATGATGAAGGCCTCGCTGGGGCCGGCGACCTTGTAGCGCGTGATGACGACAAGGGCCAGCAGGACGAGGAGTACGACGACTCCCACGACAGCGACGATGACTGGGCTCATGAGGAATTCCCCCCTGCCTTCCCAGGGGACGGCAGCAGTTGGAGTGGTACGCAGGACTGTGGGGCGGCGCGCGGCGGTGTCAGCGTTCGACGGGGCGCACCGCGACCGAGGTGCTCGACAGGGACGCCTCCACCCAGATCTCGGCACCCCGCGCGACGGGCACCTCGCTCCGGGCCGCGAGTTTGACCGGCTGCCCGCCGAGCCGCAGCATCACCTCGCCGTACCCGTCGGCGGGAATCGCGGTCACGACGGATCCGGCGGTGCCGACGAGGTCGGTGCCGCGCGGGGTGGCGTCGGTCTGGTCGCGCATCAGCGCACGGCTGAACTTCCAGGCGAGCCAGCCCGCCGCGATCCCCGCCGCCACCCCGACCCCCGTGGCCGCGCCGGCCCCGAGCCCCGTGGTGCCGAGCATGATGGCGCCGCCGAAGCCGAGCATCGAGATGAACCCGGCGATCACGGGCAGCGAGAGCAGGCCGTCGAAGAGGCCGTCGAGGACTCCCCCGAACAGCCCTTCAAGAATCCCGTCGAAGATCAGCGAGAGAGCCAGCAGCACGATCCCCGCAATGCCGAGACCAAGAAAAACAGTCATCCGCCGCCCTCCCCCGTGCGCGCCGATCTGTTGAACAGAAGGGATCGTCTCATGCGTGACCGGAAGAAAACATTGCCGGGTTCCGGCAATCTTTACGCTCCCTTAATGCCGCTTCACTCCAGCACCGGAAGCAACTCCGGAAGGTGTCCGTCCGACGCGGCCGCCGCCCGCTGCCGCTCCTGCGGTACGTCGCCGTACAGCGTCGTGCGCGGCTTCGAGGGGCGGCCCGCGGCGTCCGCGATCGCGACGAGGTCCTGGACGGAGCGGTACGAACCGTAACTGGAGCCCGCCATCCGGGAGATGGTCTCCTCCATCAGCGTCCCGCCGAGGTCGTTGGCGCCGGAGTGCAGCATCTCGGCCGCGCCCTCCGCACCCAGCTTCACCCAGCTCGTCTGGATGTTGGTGATGTGGGGGTGGAGGAGGAGGCGGGCCATGGCGGTGACGGCGCGGTTGTCGCGGCCGGTCGGGCCGGGCCGGGCGATGCCGGCCAGGTAGACGGGTGCGTTGGTGTGGATGAAGGGCAGCGTCACGAACTCCGTGAAGCCGCCGACGTTTTTGGACAGCGCATCCTGCTGGATGGCGGCCAGGGTGCGCAGGTGGCCGAGCCAGTGGCGCGGCTGGTCGACATGCCCGTACATCATGGTCGACGAGGACCTGATGCCCAGTTCGTGCGCGGTCTTCACTACCTCGGTCCACGTGGCGGTCGGCAGCTTGCCCTTGGTGAGGACCCAGCGCACCTCGTCGTCGAGGATCTCGGCGGCGGTCCCGGGGATCGAATCGAGGCCGGCCTCTTTCGCCGCCGTCAGCCAGTCCCGGATGGACATGCCGGTGCGGGTGGCGCCGTTGACGACCTCCATCGGCGAGAAGGCGTGCACGTGCAGGTCCGGGACGCGTTCCTTCACGGCGCGCGCGATGTCGAAGTACGCCGTGCCCGGCAGGTCGGGGTGGATGCCGCCCTGCATGCACACCTCGACCGCGCCGACCTCCCACGCCTGCTGGGCCCGGTCGGCGACCTGGTCCAGCGACAGCGTGTAGGCGTCGGCGTCCGTGCGCCGCTGGGCGAAGGCGCAGAAACGGCAGCCGGTGTAGCAGACGTTGGTGAAGTTGATGTTGCGCGTGACGATGTACGTGACGTCCTCGCCCACGACGTCGCGGCGCAGCTCGTCGGCGATCCGGGTCAGGGCGTCCAGCGCCGGGCCGTCCGCGTGCAGCAGCGCCAGCGCCTCGTCGTCGCTCAGCTTCGTCGGATCGTCCGCGGCCCGCCGCAGCGCCTGCCGCACGTCGGTGTCGATGCGCTGCGCCACCATGCCGGGGGCTGCGGCCTCGCGCAGCGCGTCCCAGTCGCCGTACACCTCGTCGAAGTCGTCGCGGCGGTCGAAGGAGCGCCCGTCGGTGTCGATGCTGCGGTGCAGGTCGGTGCGGCCGGTCGCGGTGAAGCCCTCGTCGGGCTCCTGCCACGGCAGCCCCCGCGGGCGCACGCCCTCGCGCGCCAGCCCGGTCTCCGGGTCGGCGAGCGCCCGTACGTGCGGGACCAGCCGGGGGTCGAGCCAGGGCTCGCCGCGCCGGACGAACTCCGGGTAGATGGTGAGCCGTTCGCGCAGCTCGAAACCGGCGGCGGCGGTCCTGGCGGCCAGCTCGTCGATGAGCGCCAGGGGCGCTCGGGGTTGACGTGGTCGGGGGTGAGCGGCGAGACGCCGCCCCAGTCGTCGATGCCGGCGCCGATGAGGAGCGCGTACTCGGCGTCGACGAGGTTGGGCGGTGCCTGGATGCGGGCGCCCGGCCCCAGGATGTGGCGGGCCACGGCGATGGCGGCGGCCAGCTCCTCCAGCTCGGCGTCGGGCATGCCGCGCATGGCGGTGTCCGGCTTGGCGCGGAAGTTCTGGACGATGACTTCCTGGATGCCGTGGTAGGCGCGTGCGGTCTTGCGGAGCGCGAAGAGCGCGTCGGCCCGCTCTTCGTACGTCTCGCCGATCCCGATCAGGAGCCCGGTCGTGAAGGGGACGTTGGAGCGGCCGGCGTCCTCCAGCACGCGCAGCCGCACGGCGGGCTCCTTGTCGGGGGAGCCGTGGTGCGGCCCGCCGGGCTCCGCCCACAGGCGGGTGGCGGTCGTCTCCAGCATCATGCCCATGGAGGGGGCGACGGGCTTGAGCCGCTGGAGGTCGGTCCACGACATGACACCGGGGTTGAGGTGGGGCAGCAGCCCCGTCTCCTCGAGCACCCGGATCGCCATGGCCCGTACGTACGCGAGGGTGTCGTCGTACCCTTCGGCCTCCAGCCACTCCCGCGCCTCGGGCCACCGCTCCTCAGGCCGGTCGCCGAGGGTGAACAGGGCTTCCTTGCAGCCCGTTTCGGCGCCGCGGCGCGCGATGTCCAGCACCTCGTCGGGCGACAGGAACATCCCGTGCCCCGCGCGCCGCAGCTTCCCGGGAACGGTCACGAAGGTGCAGTAGTGGCACTTGTCCCGGCACAGCCGCGTCAGCGGGATGAACACCTTGCGCGAGTACGTGACGACCCCGGCCCGGCCGACGGCCTCCAGCCCCGCGTCGCGCACCCGCGCGGCGGAGGCGGCGAGGTCCTCGAGGTCACCGCCGCGCGCCTGGAGCAGTACGGCGGCCTCGGCGACGTCGAGACCCCCCCCTCCCGCGCACGCCTGAGCGCGCGCCGCATGCTGTTGGCGGTGGGCCCTGCTCCGGCACCGCGACCGTTCCCGGGGCCGTTCCCGTCCTGGTGGCCGTTCCCGTTTCCCTGCCGGTGCGCTCGTCGTCATGCGTCCGAGCATACGAGCGCGCACCGCCACGGGCCGTTGCGCCCGGGCCCGGCGGCGGTGCCGGGAGCGCCGGTCAGGGGGCCGACATCGAGCTGAAGACGACGAATCCCAGGACCATGCCGACGACCAGTCCGATCGCCGCGACGATCAGACCCGTCACAGCGAGCGGCTCGTCCTTGGACTTGGCTATCCCGCCGAAGACCAGGCCGAGGACGCCGAACAGCGGCGGGCAGAAGAACAGTGCCACCGCACCGAAAACGATCGCGACGATGCTGAACGGGCTTCTCTGCATGTGCGTTGCCTCTCCCCCGAGGTCCGGCCGTGCGGCCGGGCGCGGTCCATGCCGAAGAGGCCAAGGTAGCGGCGCCCGGCCGCCGGGCACAGGGGGCTGCGGCGAAAAGCGTGCCGCCGCTCAGATAAACGCGGCGTACTCATCAAGTACGCGAAGAATCTCCGGCTCGGCCGCGGGCGGCAGTTGCAGCACCACCTCCGTGACGCCCAGGTCCGCGTAGTGCGCCAGCTTGCCCGGACTGGGGATCACCGCGTACGGAACCACCTGGAGGTCCTCCGGGGGCCTGCCCGCCTTCTCCCACACCTCGCGCAGCACCGGCACCGTTTCCGTCAGACCCCGGCCGCCGACCGGAAGCCACCCGTCCGCGTACTCGGCGATGTGCGCGAACAGCTGGGGGCCGGCGCCGCCGCCGATCAGCGTGCGGGGTGCGGCGCCGGCCGGCTTCGGGTAGGCGCAGGACGCCCGTACGGACGCCGTTCCGCCCGTGTACGCCGTCGGCTCCGCCGCCCACAGCGCCCGCATCAGCGCCATCCGGTCCCGCGTCCGCTCGCGCGCGTGCGCCACTCGACGCCGTGGTCCGCGGCCTCCTCCCGGTTCCATCCGTAGCCGATGCCGAGCGTGAAACGGCCGCCGGAGAGGTGGTCCAGGGTCGCGATCTGCTTGGCCAGGTCGATCGGGTCGTGCTGGGCGACCAGGGTGATGCCGGTGCCCAGGCCGAGCCGTTCGGTGACCGCGGCGGCCTGGCCGAGGGCGACGAAGGGGTCGAGCGTACGGCCGTACTCGCGCGGGAGCTCACCGCCCGCCGGGTACGGGGACTCGCGGGACACCGGGATGTGGGTGTGCTCGGGCAGGTACAGGCCGGCGAACCCCCGCTGCTCCAGCTCGCGTGCGAGCCGTACCGGGGCGATCGTCTCGTCGGTCAGAAAGATCGTGGTGGCGATCCGCATGCGGGAGCTCCTCGTCGTCGTCCTGCGACCGGCCGGAGCCGATTCCGTGCCGTCGGCCGGGTGCGCTCATTCTCCGGCGGTACCAGCGGATTTGTGACGCTGGTAGTAGCGCGCGACGCGGGCGCGGTTGCCGCAGCGGGACGGCGAGCACCACCGGCGGCGCGGGTGCGTCGGCAGGAACAGCATCGCGCAGTCGTCGGCCTCGCACTCCCCGGCCTTCCCGGCCGCGGGGCCGGCGAGGAGAGCGGCCGCGGCCTCCGCGCAGGAGAGCGGCCAGACGCGTGCCCAGCGGGCCGACGCGGCGGGGGGGAAGCCGTGACGGCGGCGCCGTCCCAGGCCGGCTCGCGCGTGGACGCGCGCGGCGCTGGGCCTCGGCCGGCCCCCGCAGGGCGGCCGGGGCGGCGCACCCCCGGCCGGCAGCGCACGGACGGCGGCTTCGGTGTGGTCCCGCACCGCATGGACCGCCGCGAGGTCGGCCGGCGTCGGCACGTCATCGCGGATGCCGGCGGGCAGCCGGCCGCCTCCCGCGCCGGCCATGCGGCCGGCCGCTGCGGGGTGGCCGATCAGGTCCGCGCGGCCCTCTGGCCGGCCGGGCGGGTGTTGACGAGGTCCGGGGCCAGGAACTCGCCGGTCAGCGGCTCGCTCTCACGCATGGACCTGATGCGACCAGGAGGCGTGTGACACGGCACCCCGCACCGCACACGAGAACAGGCCCGGGGAGCCGTGTCCGGCTCCCCGGGCCTGTCATGACTCGGTACGTCGTCGGTGCGCTGCCCGGCCGGGCGGACTCCGCGGGGTCAGTCCTCGACAACCAGCGCCGGGGTCTCCTTCGTCAGCACCTCGCCACGGAAGAACGCCGGGCTGCGGCGCTGCATGACCACCATCAGTACGACACCGAGCAGCAGCAGTCCGACGGCGATGACGAAGACCGAGCCGACGCCGCCGACCGCGGAGCCACTGCCGTACGCCGGGTCCCACATGTCGTACAGGGTCTTGCCGAAGACTCCGGTCAGCAGGACGCCGCCGAGGACCGGGCACAGGCCCTTGTAGACGAAGTCGCGGGCGGAACCCAGCAGCTCGCGACGGAAGTACCAGGCGCAGGCGAACGCGGTGATCGAGTAGTAGAAGCAGATCATCAGGCCGAGGGCGTAGATCGTGTCGATCAGGACGTTCTCGCTGAGCAGGGTCATCACCGAGTAGAAGACACCGGTGCTGACGCCCGCGACGACTGTCGCGCGGCCCGGGGACTTGAAGCGCGGGTGGACCTTGGCGAAGGACGCCGGGAGCGCCTCGTACGCGGACATGGCCAGGACCGTGCGGGCGACCGGGATGAAGGTCGTCTGGAGGCTGGCGGCGGCGGAGGCGAACACCGCGAGCGAGAGGAAGATGCCGAGGACCAGCCCCATGACGGGCTCACCGAGAACGGCGAAGACGTTGTCGGAGTTGTCCGGGTTGGCGAGTCCGAGGCCCTTGTCGCCGGACCCGACGGCCATCTGGGCGGCGATGCCGGTGGCCAGGTAGGAGGCGACCAGGACGAGCATCGCGATGAGGGCGGCGCGGCCGGGCGTCTTGGCGCTGCCGGTGGTCTCCTCGTTCGCGGTCAGGCAGGCGTCCCAGCCCCAGTACATGAAGATCGACAGGGAGAGGCCGGCCGTGAAGGCGGCGAAGGACTGGACGGCGAACGGGTTCATCCAGGACCAGGAGAAGTCCAGGCCCGTGTCGAAGGTGCCGCTGCCGGCCTTCTGGAAGGCCATCGTCACGAAGATGGCGAGCACGACGAGCTGGAGGCCGACCAGGGCGTACTGCACACCCTTGGTGGCGGTCATGCCCCGGTAGCTGATGGCCGTGGCGACGGCGATGAGGATGAGGCACGTGAGGATGTGAACGGCCTTGTTGTCGTCCAGGGCGCTGATCGCGTCGTTGCCCGTGAGCTGGCCGGCGAGCAGCCAGAAGTACGTGGTCGCGACGCCCGCGAGGTTCGAGAGGACGATGATCGTCGCGATCACCAGGCCCCAGCCGCACATCCAGCCGACGCGCGGCCCGAACGCCTTCACCGTCCAGGTGAAGGAGGTGCCGCAGTCCGGCATGGCGCGGTTGAGCTCGCGGTACGCGAAGGCGACCAGCAGCATCGGCAGGAAGCCGGCCAGGAAGATGGCCGGCATCTGCAGACCGACCTCGCCCGCGGTCGAACCGAGGGTCGAGGTGAGGCAGTACACGGGGGCGACCGTGGAGATGCCGATGACGGCGCTGCCCATGAGCCCGACAGATTTACTGCTGAGACCCTTGTCGCGCACATCGCTCTCCACCGCGGGGGCGCCGCTTACCGTGTCTCCGACCTGGGGCCGCATACCTACCTGAGTCATAAGCGGGACGTTAACCGGTGCGTTTTCCATATCCGGAGCACTTGGCTCCACTCCAAAGATCCTTGCTTCTTGCGGCGTTGAGCGGCCTATTGGTTGCGGATCAAAGGCCATGAAGAGCAGAAGGTGAACATTTGTAGGCCATCAAAGGAACTTCCGAGGTGCGGAAACCGCAACACTGTCCATTTTGCCCGATTCGAAAGTTTCCCGTACGCGTTTCCAGAGGGCTCGTCCGGTGCGGGCGACCGGTGGTGGGGAGGTAATGGGGAGGCGTCTTCCGGTGCTGCCGCATTCGCCACGGACAAGGCAAACTGACTGTTGCGACTGGGCGGTGGGGCAGACCGTCGGCGGCAGCAGAGGCAGGGGGAGTGCGATGGACGGCGTACCTCGGGTACCGGAGCAGCGGACCCCGGCTCCCGGTCCACGTCCCGACGAGGGCACCCGGCAGGACGCCGTGCGCTTCAGCGTGCTCGGGCCCGTCCGTGCCTGGCGCGGCGGCGAACCCCTCAGCACCGGGTCGCCGCAGCAGCGCGCCCTGCTGGCCGCCCTCCTGCTCCGCGACGGCCGGACCGCGACCGCGTCCGAGCTGATCGACGGCATCTGGGGCGAGGAACCTCCGTCGCAGGCGCTGGCGGCGGTACGGACGTACGCCTCCAGGCTGCGCAAGGCGCTGGACCCGGGGGTCCTGGTCAGCGAGGCCGGCGGGTACGCGATAAGGGCGGGCGCCGACACCCTCGACCTGGCCGTCGCGCAGGAGCTGGCCGCCGACGCCGAGAAGAGCCGCGCCTCCGGCGACCGCTGCCAGGCCCGGAACCTGATCAACAAGGCGCTCGGCCTGTGGGACGGCGAACCGCTGGCCTCGGTCCCGGGCCCGTACGCCGAGAACCAGCGCGCCCGGCTGGAGGAGTGGCGGCTCCAGCTCACCGAGACCCGCCTCGACCTGGACCTGGAGGTCGGCTGCCACGCGGAGGCCATCTCGGAACTGACCGCGCTGACGGCCGCGCACCCCTTGCGCGAGCGCCTGCGCGAGCTGCTGATGCTCGCCCTCTACCGCAGCGGCCGCCAGGCGGAGGCTCTGGCGGTGTACGCCGACACCCGCCGCCTGCTCGCCGACGAGCTGGGCGTGGACCCGCGCCCCGAGCTCTCCCACCTCCAGCAGCGCATCCTGGCGGCCGACGCGGACCTGGCCCGCCCGGTGGAACCGCCGGCGTCGGCCACTCCGACGGTCGTACGCCCCGCGCAGCTGCCGGCCACCGTGCCCGACTTCACCGGCCGCTCGTCCTTCGTACGCGAACTGGGCGACCGTCTGGCCGCGGCCGAGAGCAGCGTCATGGCGGTGTCGGCGCTGGCCGGCATCGGCGGCGTGGGCAAGACGACCCTCGCGGTGCACGTGGCCCACGCGGCCCGCCCGCACTTCCCGGACGGCCAGCTGTACGTCGACCTCCAGGGCGCGGGCTCACGCACGGCGGAACCGGAGACGGTCCTGGGCTCGTTCCTGCGCGCCCTGGGCACCCCCGACACCGCCATCCCCGACACCCTGGACGAACGCGCCGCCCTCTACCGCTCGACCCTCGACGGCCGCCGCGTCCTGGTCCTCCTGGACAACGCCCGGGACGCCTCGCAGATCCGCCCCCTGCTCCCCGGCACGACGGGGAGCGCGGCGCTGGTGACGAGCCGGGCGCGGATGGTGGACCTGGCGGGGGCGCACCTGATCGACCTGGACGTCATGTCCCCCGAGGAGGCCCTCCAGCTCTTCACGAAGATAGTGGGGGAGGAACGCGTCGCCTCCGAGCGCAAGGCGGCCCTGGACGTCGTGGGCGCCTGCGGCTTCCTCCCCCTGGCGATCCGCATCGCGGCCGCCCGCCTGGCGGCCCGCCGCACCTGGACGGTCTCGGTCCTGGCGGCGAAGCTGGCGGACGAACGCCGCCGCCTCGACGAACTCCAGGCCGGCGACCTGGCCGTGAAAGCCACCTTCGAGCTCGGCTACGGCCAGCTGGAACCGCAGCAGGCCCGCGCCTTCCGCCTCCTGGGCCTGGCGGACGGCCCGGACATCTCCCTGGCGGCGGCGGCGGCCGTACTGGACCAGCCCCTCCAGGCCACGGAGGACCTGCTGGAGTCCCTGGTCGACGCGTCCCTCCTCGAATCGGCGGCCCCCGGCCGCTACCGCTACCACGACCTGGTCCGCCTCTACGCGCGTGCCTGCGCGGAACGCGACGAACAGCCCCCGGCGGAGCGCGAGCGGGCGCTGTCGCGGCTGCTGGACTTCTACCTGGCTACGGCGGCGGCGGTGTACGCGCTGGAGCGGCCGGGGGACCGGCTGGCCGACCATCTTGAACCCACCGAGTTTCCGGGCCTCGTGTTTCCGGACCGTCACACCGCGCAGGACTGGCTGTACTCCGAAGCCAACTCCCTGCTGGCGTGCGTACAGCAGTCCTCCGAACCAGGCATGCTCCGCCGGGCCGTAGACCTGCTGTGGGCGGCCAAGGACCTGGCCGAGTCAGGCGCCAACGCCAAACAGTACGAGGCAGCGGCCACGGCCGTACGCGAGAAAGCACTGGCATGCGACGACGCGCGTGCCGAGGGGCGCGCGCTCACCGCGCTGACCAATGTCCACCTCGTCGCCGGCCGATTCGACCAGGCCGATCAGGACGCACAACGCGCGATGCTGCTTGCCGAGAACGCAAGAGACCCGCTCCCCAGCTGTTGGGCCCCCAACGACAGGGGCATCATCGCGATCTATCAGAACCGGCACGCCGACGGCGAGGGGTACCTGAACCAGGCGATCGCAAATTTCCGCCTCGGTAAGAACCGCCCCGGCGAGGCCAGTGCACTGTGCAACCTGTCACGTGTCCACCTCGCAATGGGTCAAACAGCCAGCGCCGTCGCCCTCGCCCAGCAGGGCATCGATATCTACGACTCCATGGGGCACTCCCTCCGGGGCGCGAACGGCCGGTACGCCCTCGGCCTGGCGCTGACTCAGTCCGGACAGTTCTCCGATGCCACGGACAGGCTCATGGAGGCACTGGAAGTGTTCCGCGACAGTCGTCAGCGCCTGTGGGAGGGGATGACACTGTTCCGAATCGCGGAAGTCGACCTGGCGGCGTGCCGGCCGGCAGCGGCGGCCGCCAGGGCGGAGCAGGCACTCGCCATCCTCCGAGGTATCGGCGGAGAGTGGCGGCGCGGCAATGTACTCACCGTCCTCGGTCGCGCTCTTCATCAGATCGGACAGATCGGCCGGGCCCAGGTCTGCTGGCGCGAAGCCGTGGCCATCTACGAGGAATTGAGCTCTCCGGAAGCAGCCGACGTCCGGTCGCTCCTGGCGCCGGTGGCAACCGCCTGACGCCCCGTACAGGGCGTTCATTGAACGTTTATCACCGCCCGGCATGCTCGTACCTGTCGATCCGTCGCGTCGGGGGGCATGCGGATCACCGGAGAAGGCCGCGCACTAAGGTGAGCGGCCCTGAGACGCCCGTCCGGCAGTCCACGGGGGAACAGCCGGGCGGGCGTCGCCGATCCATCGAGCAGAGCCAGTCACACAGGGGAGCAGACAATCATGAGTGAGACGAAGAAGACCGAGCCCGTCCTCAAGCCGCAGGACAACCACGCCACAGGCACGGGTGACGACGCCATCACCACCATGGACAACCACGCCACAGGCACGGGTGACGGTGCTGCTACCCCGCAGGACAACCACGCCACGAGCGAGCCTGCGTAACAAGGACCTTCCTGACGGGGAACGGCCGCGGTGGCGCGGGAGGGGGGCCACCGGGGCGCCGCATGTCCGGCGGCCGTCATGACCGGGCCTCCCTGTGGCGCCGCCGCAGCCGGCCCCGCGGCGGCAGCCGAACAGCCCGTGCCCGCACACGCATTGACCGTGTTCGTCACGGCCTCCGACGTGGGCAGCGCCGCGTTGTCCGCGAGGTCGTCACCGCGGCCCGCACCCGTGCTCCATGCCCGGAAGGACCCCCCGGTGCCGTCCTCACCACCCCCCTCATCGCATGGGCAGCCCTGCTCCAGGCCGTCCGGGGCAGCCGCACTCCGCCCACCCCACCGGCAGGCCATCGCGCATCCGCCGGACGGCTGCGGGCTTGCGCGCCGGGTGTGCGGGCGTCAGGAGACGACGCGCTCGACGTTGGACAGGGTGCACCTGCCGCCGGAGGTCTCGCCCTCCTTGGGGACGTACGGGGTGGCGACGTCGAGCTTGTCGGTCGCTCCCGCGAGCACCGTCGGCATGGTGGTGTAGCGGTCGCCGAGGCTCGTGCCGCTCGGGTCGGTGAACGAGACCGTGAAGGTGTAGGTGTAGTTCTGGGACGAGCTGCTGTTGGTGGCGCTGACGGTGGCGACCATGCCGCGGGAGACGTCGTACACGCAGGAGTCGATCCGTACGTCCCTGACGTCCCTGCTTCTGCTGCTGGAGCCGGACCCCGAAGTGGTGGAACCGGTCGTGGTGGAGCTGCCCGACGTGGAGTAGTCGTCGTCGTAGCTCGAACCGCCGCTGCTGCTACTGCTACTGCTCGAACTGCTGCTGCCGCTGCCGCTGTTGTCGCAGCCGCCACCGCCGGAGCCCCGGGCCCCGGTCAGTGCGAAGACGGCGATACCGAAAACGGCGACAGCGCGGACATGGCGAAGCTGCACGCTTCAACCCCCGTTGAAATCGTAGATTCTGGTGCTCGATTGACGAGCGCACGTCACCCTAGTGCGGTGCCGGACGCGCCTGCAAACGTGTGTTTGCAGGCGCGTCGACGCCGCGATGCCACCGGCCGGACGCGGGTCGGGCGCGGGTCGGGCGCGGGTGTCCGGTGTGTGGCCCGTCTCCGTTCCCCTCGCCGCGACCAGGGCGTGCGCGCACCGGTGTTTCCGCGCCACCGCGGGAAGCCGGCGGGGCCTCGAAGCGCTGTCGCGCATGACTGCTGACGGCGTCGACGGCGAGGACGCCGCGTCCATGACCGGACACGACCGGCGCTCCAGGCCGGCATGTCGGAATGGCTGGCTATGGTCGGTAGTTGACACTGATCGCGGCATCGGGCACGGCCGGCCATGGTGCCAGGTAGTACTCAACGGGGAACGGGGAACATGGCAAAGGGTGGCAGTACAGGGGGAAGCAATCACGCCAACCGGGTCTTCCGGGTCCAACGGGCCTTCACCGAGCTCCTGGGGCAGGTGCACGGTCCCGGAGAACTCGCCGAGGCGACCGGGCTGGACGACTCCACGGTGCACCGCATCCTGCAGTCCGGCGTCCACGACGGCATCTTCTTCCGTGAGAGCCGTGGTCTCTACCGGCTCGGTTCCGGCGCCGCGCGTCTCGGCCTGAAGGCGCTCACACACGCGCCCAACGCCGAGGTCGCGCACGGCGTGCTGGAGAAGCTGCGCGCGGACACCGGCGGGGGGCTCGTGTTCCTCTTCGCCGTGGCTCCCTTCGGTGGCGCCAGGAAGCAGTGCCTGGACATGGCTGTCGGCAACTCCGACCTGTCCGAACTCAACCTCAGCCATCGCGCGCTGCTGGTGATCTTCCAGTCGTTGCGTACGGGTGCCTCCGGCCGGGCGATCCTCGCCCACCTCCCGGAGGTGATCCAGGAGGGCGTCCTCGCCGAGCCGTTCCCCGCGGAGGCCGGGCCGGGCGCGTACCGCGACGAGGGGGCTCTGCTCGCCTCCCTCAAGACCGTGCGGGAGCAGGGGATCGCCATCGGGATCGAGGAGTGCGCGGCGGGCTGGAGCGGCTGCGCGGCCCCGGTCCTCTGGGACGGGCTGATCATGGGGTCCATCTTGGTGCTCAAGCCCATGGCCGATGTGCCGCAGTGGTCCGACAGCCTCGTCGAGCCCATCAGGAGGGCCGCCGCCGCGTTCACCGAGGCGGGCGGCTGCGGCGCCTGGTCGTCCGAGACCCCCAGCTCCTACTGAACCGCGTGCGACGGCCGCGGCCCTGCCGACCGGTCACGCAATAACAGCGAAACCTGGCTGTCACATTACCTCGACCGAACAGTCGCTTTTCTCACGGAGCGGGAAATACCGCTTTCTCGGCAGGCGAAAGACGATGCCTGTTTCTCGCCTGCCGGGAGAGCCGGACCCTGCACATTCTCACCCTGCGGGAAATAATTGTCTTTCTTGACAGTCCCCACTGCGGGTAGTTGATACTCGAACGGCGGAGAGCCGGAGAGCCGGAGCGCCGAGAGCTTCGGTCTGCTGTCAGAGGGAGCTGAATTGACCCGCACCGTAGTCACCTGTTCGTACGCGCAGGAGAAAAAGGGGGAGGCCGGGCCGGCGCTCTGCGCCGCATGTCAGACCGCCGAAGACGATGCCGGACTGCCGCCCTGGCAGCAGGCGTCGGACCGGGCGGCGCTGCTGTCCCGGCGCGAGGCGGAAGTTTTCGGGCTCCTCGGAAGGGGATATTCCAACCGCAGCATCGCCCAATACCTCGACATCACCGAGCGGACCGTCAAGTTCCACGTGGCTCAGATACTGAGTAAATTGCGTGTTGAATCCAGGTTACAAGCCGGCCTCGTCGCCCACACCTATCGTCACCTGTACCAAGGTACAGTTCCCGACCGAATGGGCGCTCGATAGGATTTTCCTGAAAACAGCGGCCGGAGATCCGGCCAAATTCACCAGGAATTTTCCGGGACGCACCCTGCGGAGGATTCAGCTCCGATGAATCCTCCGCTCGTCACTCCACGGTGACGGAGAAAGGTCACGCCCATGACGGCCCGCCCCGCCGCTCTCACCGGGAGTCCGGCACCCTCACCCACCCCACCCCCTCCTCACACCCCCGAGGCCGCGCCGCCGGACATGCGCGGCAGCGTCGGCAACCTGCACGCCACGCGTTCTGGACGCCGAGCGGGGACCCGGCTCGCGCGCCACCGAGCAGCAGCACGCGCGGGGCAAGCTGACCGCGCGGGAACGCCTGGACCTCCTCTTCGACGAGGACTCGTTCACCGAGATCGAGCAGTTGCGCCGGCACCGGGCCACCGGCTTCGGCCTGGAGAACCGCCGGCCGTACACCGACGGCGTCGTCACGGGCTGGGGTACGGTCCACGGCCGCACCGTCTTCGCGTACGCCCACGACTTCCGGATCTTCGGCGGCTCGCTCGGCGAGGCGCACGCGGCGAAGATCCACAAGGTCATGGACATGGCCGTGAAGGCCGGCGCGCCGCTCGTGTCGCTCAACGACGGAGCGGGCGCCCGTATCCAGGAAGGCGTCTCGGCGCTGGCCGGTTACGGCGGGATCTTCCGGCGCAACACCCGGGCGTCGGGGGTGATCCCGCAGATATCGGTGATGCTCGGCCCGTGCGCGGGCGGCGCCGCCTACTCCCCCGCCCTGACGGACTTCGTGTTCATGGTCCGCGAGACCTCGCAGATGTTCATCACCGGGCCGGACGTGGTCCAGGCCGTGACGGGTGAGGAGATCACGCAGAACGGCCTGGGCGGCGCGGACGTCCACGGCACGGTCTCCGGCGTCGCCGGATTCGTCTACGACGACGAGGAGGAGTGCCTGGAGGAGGTCCGCCACCTCCTGTCCTTGCTGCCCTCCAACAACCGGGAGCTGCCACCCGTGCTCGACACGGGCGATCCCGCCGCCCGGCGGACCGACGCGCTCGTCGACCTGGTGCCCGCCGAGGGCAACCGCCCGTACGACATGCGCGCGGTGATCCAGGAGATCGTCGACGACGGCGAGCTGCTGGAGGTGCACGCGAGCTGGGCGGGCAACATCATCTGTGCGCTGGCCCGGATGGACGGCCGGCCCGTCGGCATCGTGGCGAACCAGCCCGCCGTGCTGGCCGGCGTACTGGACATCCACGCCTCCGAGAAGGCCGCCCGGCACATCTCCACCTGCGACGCCTTCAACATCCCCCTGATCACCCTGGTCGACGTGCCCGGCTTCCTGCCCGGCGTGGACCAGGAGCACAACGGCATCATCCGGCACGGCGCCAAGCTGCTGTACGCGTACTGCAACGCCACCGTGCCGCGCATCTCGCTGGTGCTGCGCAAGGCGTACGGCGGCGCGTACATCGTCATGGACTCGCAGTCCATCGGCGCCGACCTGACCTACGCCTGGCCGACGAACGAGATCGCGGTCATGGGCGCCGAAGGCGCGGCGAACGTCATCTTCCGCCGGGAGATCGCCGCCTCCGACGACCCGGAGGCGGCCCGTGCCCGGCTGGTCAAGGAGTACAAGACGGATCTGATGCATCCGTACTACGCCGCCGAGCGCGGCCTCGTCGACGATGTCATCGACCCGTCGCACACGCGCTCCGCGCTCATCGAGGCGCTGCGTGTGCTGCGTGCCAAGGACGCCGACCTGCCGTCGCGCAAGCACGGCAACCCGCCGACGTGACGGGCGCCGTGAGCACCTGTCTCCAGGTGGTCCGGGGCTGCCCGGACGACGTCGAACTGGCCGCCGTCATCGCGGTGCTGAGCACCGTGGCCGGGCGTCCCGGCACCGGTCCGTCCGTGGCGCCGGGTCCGCCGGGTCCGGCGAGGGCGGCTTGGGGCGGTGACGGCCACCGGTCGCGCCCAGCCGGATCCTGGCGCTCCTGGGGCCGTACGCGGCCGGGACCGCCCGCACCGGTACGGCTCGCACCGGGCCGGACCGCACCGGGCCGGCCCTCGTCATGACCGCGCCCCGCGAGGACCGGGGAGCCGCGCCCGTTCGCCCCGAACGCGCACCTCCCGGCCTCGCCCCTGTTCTCCCGCCGGCCTTCTCCGACGCATTCGACTGGGAGCGGATCGTGGAACACCCACTCAACCCGATCGACGAGGTCTTCCTCGCCATGGACCGGAACATCGGCATGGTCCAGGGCCAGTTCCTGCGGTTCGACGGGGACGCTCCTTCGCTGGACGTGCTGCACGACCACCTGGCGGACCGGCTGCCCCGGCTCTCCCGGCTGACCCACCGGGCGGGGAGCGAAGGGCGAAGGACGTTCCGCGCTCCCAGTCCCGGCTTCGACCTGCGCGACCACGTCCGGGAGGTGAAGCTCCCGGCCGGGACCACGCTGGACGAGGCGCTCGGCGTCCTGGTCCGTCAGCCGGTGCCCGCGTCCGGCCCCCTGTGGTCGGTCCACCTCGTCCACGGGTACGCCGTCGGGGAGTACGCCGTGTGCTACCGGGTCCACCACGGCCTGGAGGACGGAATGGGCGCGGCCCACGTCGCCGCCGTCCTGTTCGGTGACCCCCGGCAGCCGGGGCGGGCGCGACGGGACGAGCAGCGGAACGGTCCGCTGTTCACCGCGGGGCCCGTGGAGCTGCTGCGCGGACCGCTCAGCGTGGGTGCGGGGCTGGTACGCGCTCTGGTGCCCGCCCGGTTGTGGCCGAGGGCGCCCCGGCCCGGCCCCGGACACCTCGCCGTGTGCAGCACCGGCGCCACCTGGCACGAACTGAGCAGACTGGGCAGGAAGCACGGCGGCACCGTCAACGACGCCTTCCTCATGGCGCTGTGGGGTGCGCTGGCCGCCTGGAGCGCGTCGGGGAAGGGCAACGACGTACGGTCGGCGTTCCGGTCCGCCCCCGTGCCGGTGCGCATGCCACTGAGCACCCGCCACACGGGCGAGGAGGCGGCCGTCGGCAACCACCTCACCACAGCGACCGTAGTGCTCCCCGGTCGGGAACTGCCGCCCGCCGAGGCTTTCGCCCAGCTCGTCGAGAGCACCCACCGGATGCGCTCCAGCGGTCTGCGGCCGGCCAGCAGGGCCTTCGTCGCCCTGCTGCCGTCCGCCGTGACCCGGTGGACCGTCAGGCGCCTGCTCAGCCCCCGCTCGGCGCCGCTGTACGCCTCCAACTACAGCGTGCCGAAGAACCTTTGCTTCAAGGGCGATCCCGTGATGGACGCGATTCCGCTCGGTGTGCTCCTGCCGGGCAATGCCCTGTCCGTGACGCTGCTGTCCTGCGGCTCCCGGGTCCAGGTGAGCTTCCTGTACGACCGCAGGCTTCCGGGAGCGCAACGGCTGGCGGCCCTGTGGCGCGAAGCACTGGACGCGCTGGACGCGCTGGACGCGCTGGACGCACCGGCCGCACTGAACACACCGGCCGCTCCGGACCAGCTGTTCACGTACTGACCCGCCACCGCCACGGCCCCGCTCCGCCCTCTCCGGCGCACCCGTGCCACCCACCCCCACGGAGGATCTTTCATGTCAAGCAGGTCCAGTTCACGCGGACATTCCGTATGGACGCTCCTCGTGACCGGCCTCGCGGTCTTCATGGCGGCGTTGGACAACCTCGTCGTCATCACGGCTCTGCCCGCGATCCAGGAGTCCCTCGACACGAGCCTGCAGGACCTGGAATGGACGGTGAACGCCTACACCCTGGCCTTCGCGGTCTTCCTCATGGCCGGTGCGGCGGCCGGTGACCGCTTCGGCCGCCGTCGGATGTTCGTGGTGGGGCTCGTGGTGTTCACCGCCGCGTCCGCGGCGTGCGCGATGGCCGACACCTCGGAGCAGCTGATCGTCGCCCGCGCGGTGCAGGGCTTCGGCGCGGCCATCGTCATGCCGCTGACTCTGACGCTGCTGACCGTCGCGGTCCCTGCCCGCCGGCGCGGCCTCGCCCTCGGCATCTGGGGCGCGCTGAGCGGTCTCGCGGTCGCGCTCGGCCCGCTGATCGGCGGCGCCGTCGTCGAGAAGATCTCATGGGAGTGGATCTTCTGGGTGAACGTGCCGATCGGTGTCGTGGTGCTGGCGCTGAGCCTGTGGAAGCTGGCCGAGAGCAAGCTCCCCGAGAGCCCGCTCGACCCGGTCGGCACCGTCCTGGTGAGTGTCGGCATGTTCGGCGTGGTCTACGCCCTCGTACGGACCACCGAGCACGGCTGGGCCAGCGGCGAGGTGCTGACCTACCTGATCGGCGGGGTGGTGTTCCTCGTGGCCTTCGTCGCCTGGGAGGTGCGCACCCCCCACCCGATGCTGCCGATGCGGCTGTTCCGCAACCGCTCGTTCAGCGCGGTCAACGCCGCCAGCCTGCTGATGTTCGCCGCCATGTTCGGACTGGTCTTCCTGCTGACCCAGTTCATGCAGAACATCCAGGGGTTCTCGCCGCTGGAGGCGGGTGTGCGGATGCTGCCGTGGACCGCGATGCCCGTCCTGGTCGCTCCGCTCGCCGCCCTGCTGACCGCACGGTTCGGCAACCGGCTGGTGGTGGCCGTGGGGCTGCTGTTCGAAGCCGTCGGCCTCGGCTGGCTCGCCTCGGTGACCCGCGTGCACACCGACTACGCGGACCAGGTCCCCGGCCTGGTGCTCGGCGGCATCGGACTCGGGCTGTTCTTCGCACCCGTCGCCGAGATGGCCATGAACATCGTCTCCCGGCGCGACCAGGGAGTCGCCTCCGGAGCCAACAACACCTTCCGCGAACTCGGCGGCGTACTCGGGGTGGCGGTACTGACCTCGGTCTTCACCGCACAGGGCGGATACGGCTCCCCGCAGGAATTCGTGGACGGTCTGGTTCCCGCCTCGTGGATCGGCGCCGGAATCGCGGCCCTCGGCTGCCTCTCCATTCTCGCCGCCCCCCGCCGCTCCAAGGAGAAACAGGGCGCATGGCAGGAAAGCGGGAGCCGGGACGCCGAAGAGTCCCCGGACGCCGGCCGGCTGGAGCCCTCGCACCAGTAGGTCCACCGGACGTCACGAATCCGCCCACCAGTCGATTGGCCCGGGAGTCGAGATGTACGACGTTGTTGTTGTGGGTGCACGGGTCAGCGGAGCCTCCACGGCGCTGCTGCTGTCAAAAGCGGGCTACAAAGTGCTGTTGCTCGACCGTGCCGTGTTCCCGGGCGGAAAAGCGGCGGCGACCAATCTGGTCCACCCGCCGGGCATTCTCCGGCTGAAACGCTGGGGGCTGCTCGACGAGCTGACGGCCACCGGCTGTCCGCCCATTCACGAGTACGGTCTGCGCAGCGGCCCGGTGGAACTGATGGCCCGTCTGCCGACGTCGACGGGGTGGGCGAGGCGTACTCCCCGGACCGCGGCAAGCTGGACCGGATCCTGCTGGACGCCGCGGTCAAGGCCGGGGCGGAACTGCGCGCGGGTGTCTCGCTGCGCGGGCTCGTCACGGACGACGACGGCACCGTGACCGGCGTGCGGGGGGAGACGGAGGACCGTACCCCGGTGGTCGAGCGCGCCCGCGTCGTGGTGGGGGCGGACGGCTCCAATTCCACGCTCGCCCGCCTGGTCGGTGCCGAGAAGTACGACGCCCACCCGGTCCTCAACAAGAGCCACTGGTCCTACTGGGAGGGGCTGCCGCACGACGGGCGGGTACGCACTTACCGCCACGCCGGCAAGCACGCCTTCACCTGGCCGACCCACGACGGCCTGACCATCGTCGGAGTGGCGCTGCCGGTCGGCGACTTCAAGGCGACGAGCGAGGAGGAACGGGACCGTACGGTCATCTCCGCGTTCGAGGAAGTGGACCCGCAACGGGCCGAACTGCTGCGCCGGACCAGCCGCGTCGACCGGTGGATGACGGGGGCGGTACCCAACTTCCTGCGCCGCGCCCACGGCCCCGGCTGGGCCCTGGTCGGGGACGCCGGATACACCCGGGACCCGATCACCGCCGCGGGGATAGCCGACGCGCTGCGCGGGGCCGAACTCCTCGCGCAGGCCCTCGACGCGGGCCTTTCCGGGAGTGAGCCGCTGCCCGCGGCGCTCGCCCGCTTCGGCCGGGAGCGTGACGACCTGGTCACCGGCCACTACCGCTACACCCGCGACCACGCGACGATCGCGAACCACACGCGCGAGGAGATCGAATTCATTCGCGCGATGAGCCGCAGCCCCACCCACGGCCGGGAGATGGTCGGAATGTTCGCCACCATGGTCAGCCCTTCGGAGTTCTACTCGGCGGCCAACATCCACGCCCTGCTCGACCATCTGGAGCCGGGCGGCGGGCCGGGCTGGAAATTGCGGATGGTGCGCTGGCTCGTACGCGGAGCCCCCCGGCACATTCCCGCGGCCACCCGTGTCGCCGACCGACTGATCGCCGAGAACCTCGGGCCCATGGGCCAGTACCTGACCTGAGCCCGCAATCCCCGAATTCCCGCTTACCGCTTACCGATCACCGATTACCGATCACCGAATTCGTGATCCCCGCATATCCCGTCACCGGCACCACCATGGAGGCACCACCATGTCCGACCACACTTCCAGGGACCTGCGCACCACCTTCCTCTTCCCCGGCCAAGGGGGTTTCGACGGCGAAGCCCTCCGCATGGCGAAGGACAAGTACCCGCAGGTCCGGCGCGTCTTCGAACGCATTGACACGGAGACCCTGAACCTGTTCTCGCGCCGAATAACCGACATGCTCTTCGGTCCGGAGAAGACGGATCTGCGCGAGCTCCTCGACGGCGACCCGTGGGCCTCGCAGGTGGCCATCTACGGCGCGGGCCTGGCCGCCTGCGAGGTGCTGACCGCCCAGGGAGCGCGGCCGGACGTCCTCGTCGGCCACAGCCTCGGTGAGATCACCGCCCTGGTGGCCGCCGGCGCCTTCTCGGTCGAGGACGGCGTACGCATCGTCGCCCAGCGCGTGGCGGTGATCCAGCGGCAGGACGGCATCGAGGGCCGCATGGTGGCCCTGTCGGCGAACGCCGACCGGGCCCGCCGGCTCCTGGAACTGCTGGACGACCCGATGCTGGCCGTCGCCACCGAGAACCACGACGAGCAGACCGTGGTGAGCGGCCCGGGCGAGGTCCTGGACCGGGTGGTGGCGATCGCCGGACAGCTGGGCATCGGCGCCATCGAGATCGACGCGCCCTTCCCCTTCCACACCCCGGCCCTGGCGCCCGCGGTCCCCGACTTCGCCGCCTATGTGGGCAAGCTGGACCAGTACCCGCTGCGGAACCTGGTGTACTCGCCGATCCTTCAGCGCTACTACGAGCCCGACGACGCCCTGGCCGACCGCCTGGCGGAGCACTTCGTCACCCCGGTCCGGTTCGCCGCCGCCGTGCGCCACCTGCGGGAGGCCGGTGTCACCACGTTCGTGGAGGCGGGCGGCCGGGCCGCGTTGTCCAAGCTGGTCACCCGTCTGACCAAGGGATCGGACGTACGGGTCCTGGCCTCGCTGGCGGTCGACGGAGACGGAGGGCTCGCTCTCGAGGCCACCGTGCGGGCCCTGTCGGAGGCGGGTCTGGCCGACGCCGGCCGGGCCCCGGGGCTCGCCGGGCTGCTGGCTCCGTCGGTGCCCGTCGACGTCTTCGAGGCGTACTGGAACGAGCACGGCGACGAGGTCGTCCGGCGCGTCACCGGCGACCTCGTCGCCTATCAGCGGGCGCAGGCAGCCGCCGAGGCCGCCCGCGGAGCCCTCGTCCGCGGAGCCCTCGTCCGCGGCTGAGGAGACCGGTGCCCCCGCGGGGGTTTTGACCCGTGCGGAGGTCGCCGCCGAGCTGCGGGCCCTGTACGCCGAGGCCCTGGAGTACCCCGAAGAGGTCTTCGAGGACGAGGTGCAGCTGGAGGCCGAACTCGGCGTCGACTCGGTCAAGCAGGTCGAGCTGCTCTCCCGCGTCTCCAAGCGCTACGGCCTGCCGACGCGGCAGTCGGGCTTCCGCATCGACAACTACAACACGATGGGCAAGGTCGTCGAATTCGTGCTCGCGGAGCTGTCCGGCCAGAAGCCCGTCACCACCGGCTGACGAGGCCCGGACCGCTCCCGCTCGTTCTCCCGTCCCAGAAGGGCACGTGTTCCATGACAGACCTCACCGGCAAGGTGGCCCTGGTCACCGGCGGATCGAAGGGGGTGGGGAAAGCCGTCGCGCGGGAACTCGCCGCGCGCGGCGCCTCCATCGTCCTCAACTATTTCCACTCGCACGACCAGGCCAAGCGGACCCGCGACGAACTGGTCGCGGAAGGCTTCCGCGTCGACCTCGTCCGCGCCTCGGTGGCGCGGCAGGAACAGGTCGACCGGATGTTCGCGGAGATCGACCGGCTGCACGGCCGGCTCGACATCCTCGTCAACAACGCGGCGGACGGCGCGCTGCTGCCGTTGGAGGAGATCACCGACGACCACCTCGACAAGGCACTCGAAACCAACTACAAGGGCGGGCTGCGCTGTGCGCGCGCCGCCGCGCCGCTGATGGCCAGGGGCGGTGGTGGATCGGTCGTCACCGTCTCCGCGCTCGGCGGCTCGCAGATGGTGATGGCGAACTACCTGGCCTGCGCTCCGGCGAAGGCCGCGGCCGAGGCCGCGTCACGGTACCTCGCCGTGGAGCTGGCCCCGCTGGGCATCCGGGTCAACACGGCGTCCGCGGCCATGCTCAGCAGTGAGGTGGCGGACAAGTTCCCCCGGGCAGCGGAGATGCAGGACGTCATCGCGCGGGCCACACCCTGGGGGCGGCTCGGCACGCCGGAGGAGTTCGCCACCGTCGTGGCCTTCCTCGCCTCCGACGACGCGCGCTGGATCACCGGTCAGGTCGTCCTCGCCGACGGCGGGCTCACGCTCGGCGCGGCCCTGCTCTCACCTCCCGGGACGGAGGGGCGTGACGCGGAGCCGGTCACGGAGAAGGACACCGAAGAGGACACCGAAGAAGTCCTCGAAGAGCACACCGCAGAGGACCCCGCTGGACGGCGGACCGAGCCCGAGCCCGAGCTTGAGCCCGGGGCGGAGCCCGGTCCCGAGCCTGGGCCCGGGGCGGAGTCCGTGGCGGAGTTCGGTGACGACTCGATCGCCGTCGTGGGCATGGGGCTGGCCGTCGCGGGGGCGAACAGCCCGGAGGAGTTCTGGAAGCTCCGCATGACGGGCGACGAGCTGTTCGTCAAGGTCCCCCAGGACCGCTGGCAGCACGAGAGTTTCCACGCCGTGGACACGGCGGCCGAGGACAAGGCGTACGCCGACCACTGTGTGTTCATCACCGACTTCACACCCGTCCCGGGTGCCCTGGACGGGATGGAAGGGGGTTCCGAAGAGCAGGAGCTGACCACCAAGTGGCTGCGCCACAGCCTGGTCCAGGCACTCGACGGAGTCCACTACAGCGACAGCGACAACTGCTCCTTCGTGGTCGGCTACACCCCGGACGGCAGCCAGCACCTGGAGGAGGCCGGCGTCCTCGCCGGCATGACCCGGACGGTCCACGGCATCGTCGACGACCTGGCGATGTCCGACGGGGAGCGGGCCGCGCTGCGTGAGGGCATCGACGAGTCGCTCACCCGCCGGTACTGGCGCGGAGAACGGAACCCGTCACGCTTCCTGCCGCACCGGGTCGGCGAGCTGGCCATGAAGGGCATCCTGCCGTCGTCCACCGAACTCCACATGGTCGACACCGCGTGCTCCTCGTCGCTCTACGCCATCGACATCGCCGCCAAGGGCCTGCTGATGGGCAAGCAGGACATCGCCGTCTGCGGCGGGGCCTTCGCTCTGGCACCGCGCGGCACCGTGCTCTTCTCCAAGCTCCAGGGGCTGTCCAAGAGCGGCAAGGTGCACGCCCTGGACGAGGCCGCCGACGGCGTGATCTTCGCCGACGGTGCGGCCCTGGTCGTCCTCAAGCGGCTGAGCAAGGCCCAGGAGGACGGCGACCACGTGCTCGGCGTACTGCGGGCGTTCGGCTCCTCCTCCGACGGCAAGGGCAAGGCGATCTACGCCCCGAACTCGGCCGGCCAGAGCCTGGCGGTGCGGCGTGCGCTGGAGAACGGCGCCGTCGACGGCGCCGACGTGGACTGGATCAACGCACACGCGACCGGAACGCCCGCCGGTGACCTCGCGGAGTTCACCACCTTGCGCGAGCACTTCGGCACGACGCGTCCGACCGCCGTCACCTCCAACAAGTCCCTGATCGGCCACACCGGCTGGGCCGCGGGAGTCGTCTCGCTCATCGAGAACCTGATGGGCATGGAGCAGCAGACCGTCCCCGGTCAGTACCGCTTCACCAACCCCCGCGAGGACTTCCGCCTCGCCGAGACCGCACTGGAGATCTCCGCCGAGGCGGCGCCGTGGCCCCGGCACAGCGACCGTCCCCGGCTCGCGGCCGTCTCCGGGTTCGGCTTCGGCGGCACCAACGCCCGCCTCATCGTCTCCGAGAACCGGCCCCGCACCGAGGCGTCGGCAGCGAAGACCCCGGCAGGAGCGGCCCCGGCGGGAACCATCCCCGCCACCCGGAAACCGGACACCGACAGCCGGGTGGCCGTCGTCGGCTGGTCGGCCCACCTGCCCGGCCTGACGGGACACGAAGAGGTGTCGAGCTGGCTGGCCGGCGGGAAGCAGCCGCTCGACAGCTTCGGCGGCGACTACCCGTCGCCGCCGTTCAGCGAGGTCCGGCTGCCGCCCAAGACGATCCGGGCCCTGGACCGGTGCCAGCTGATGATCCTGCAGTGCGCGCACCAGCTCCGGGACCGCCTGCCCGATTTCTGGGACGAGCAGGCCCGCAAGACCGGTGTCTTCGTCGGCCACATGGGCCCGACCCGGGCCGCGATGCTGTACGCGAACCGGTGTTACCTCGACGACGTCGGCCGGGCGCTCGCCGATTCGCCGCTGGCCGGGTCCCCCGCGGCGGCGCAGGTCCTCGACCGGCTGCGTGAGCGGGTCCGGGGGATGATCCCGGCGTCCAACGAGGACGCGTTCCCCGGCCAGATGCCCAACATCATCTCCGCGCGGGTGTCGAACTACTTCGACCTCAACGGCCCGAACATGACGATGGACTCCGGCTTCGCCTCCGCGCTGTCGTCGATCACCTCGGCCGGCCGCTACCTGCGCACCGGCGAGCTGGACTTCGCCCTCGCCGGCGGCATCAACGGCAACAGCCTCCCGGAGTACCGCGCCCTGATCGGCGAGCTGCTCCCGGAGCACGAACAGCACCTGGCCGAGGGCGCCTTCCTGTTCGCCCTGACCACCGAGGAGCGGGCGAAGAGCGCGGGCCTGCCGGTCCTCGCGTACGTCGACGAAGCGCTCGGCAGCGCGGCCGCGCAGGCCGGTGCCGTGCCCGAGCAGGAATCCGTACGGTGCACGACGCCCGAGCACGCCCGTTACCTGGGCGCGGCAGGAGGGCTGGCCGTCCTCAAGGCCCTGCACGGCCCCGCGGGCACGGTGGAGGTCGCCTGCGACGACAGCGGGGAGGGCTCCGGGACCAGGCTGCTGATGACCGTCCCGGGCCCCGCCGGACCCGCCCCGGCGAAGAGCGGGACGGACCGGCCCGCCGTCACCGGCACGGTTCCCGGGAGCTTCCTGTCCACGACCCGCACCGGCGCACAGGACCCCTTGCGGGTACGCCGCCAGGTCCCGGTGCTCCAGGACACGCCGCCGCGGCGCGTACGGGAGCCCGTACCGTTCCTGCCGGACGGCGCCGCCGTCGTCACCGACGCCCCCCGCGCTGCTCGCCCGTGCGGCGGGCCCGGAGGCCGCGCTGACCGTCCTGTCCACCACACCGCTGGACACCCCCCGCCCCGGCTGGCACCACCTGCCGGACATCACCCCGGAGGCGGTCGCCGAGGTCCTGGCGCGCGGCCGCCGGCCGGTCACCCACCTGCGGGTACTGAGCGACCTGGGCCGTACGGCGCCCCCGTCCCGGGCCCTCACCGAGGGATCCGCGCCCCTGCGCGCCCTGCACGACGCCGCCTACCTGGCCGTCCAGCACGCCTACGACGGCCTGTCCACCGCCGGGTCGTCCCTCCTCATGCTCTTCCTCGACGCGGTGCCCGGCGGCACCCCGCACCCCTTCTCCGGCCTGTTCACCGGCCTGCTCAAGAGCGCGGGCAGGGAACTCCCGGACAGCACCAGCTTCGCGCTGCTCACCTCCGGCACCGACCCGGCCGCCGCGGTCCGGCTCGCGGAGGAGGAGAGCCGGGCCCACCGCGACTTCCCCGTGTCGTCGACGCCGACGGCGTACGCCGGGTCCACCGGCTGCGGGAGGAGCCGAACGTCCTGGACGCCTCGACGCCCGCGGCGCTGGACCGGGACTCCGTGGTCGTGGTCGCAGGAGGCGCCCGGGGCATCACCGCCGAGGTCCTCAAGGCAGTCGCGGAGCACTTCGCCCCCCGCGTCTACGTGTTCGGCAGCAACGCGCTCGACAGCTACCCTCCCGCGACCTTCGCCGGGAGCGACGAGGAGTTCGCGGCGGGCCGGGCGGCGTACATCTCGTCCGAACTCGCCAGGCGCGGGAAGCGGACCGTCGCGGACATCAACAAGTCCTTCGACCGGATGCTCAACGCCCGCGCCGCCCGGCAGAACCTCGACGCGATGGAGGAGCACTGCGGTGCCGGCCGGGTCACGTACCTGCCGTGCGACATGCGGGACAGCGCCCAGGTGGAGAAGTCCATCGGCCGGGTGCTCCACGAGCAGGGGCGGATCGACCTGCTCGTCAACGCGGCCGGGCTCCAGCGGTCGGCGCTCATCAAGGACAAGGACTTCGCCGAGTTCACCTCCATCCGCGACCTCAAGGTCGACTCCTACCTCAACCTCAAGTACGCGCTGCGCGACACACCTCCCCGGCTGTGGTGCAACTTCGGTTCGCTGCTGGGCTACTTCGGGCAGCTCGGCGAGTCCGACTACGCCTCGGCCAACGACTTCCTGGGCAGTGCGGCCACCTACGCGGCGGCCACCTCGGACGACCCCCGCGAATTCACCGTCGGCTGGACGCTGTGGGCCGGCGTCGGCATGGGGGCCGACGAACTGACCAAGGCGTACTACGAGCGGGCCGGCTCCTACAGCAGCATGCCGGTGGCCGAGGGCGTGCACCACTTCGTGCAGGAACTGCACGCGCCGGTCCGCCGGCCCTCCCTCGTGCACCTGGGAGATGCCGAGCGCGCCACGGTGGAGCACTTCTACCCCGGCTACCTGACGGCGGCGGACACCGACACCGACGCGCCGGGTCCCGCCCCCGCGCCCGGCGGCTTCTTCCTGCGCCGGACGGTCGGGTCGGACGGCACCTCCGCGGTGTTCGAGTGCCGCTTCGACCTGGAGACCGACGGCTACCTGGAGCACCACACCGTGCGCGGTGAGCCGACGCTGCCCGGCACGTTCGTCACCGAACTGGCAGCCGAGGCCGCGCGGCACCTGGTGCCGGACCGGCACGTCACAGCCTTCGAGGACCTGCGGTTCGAGCACTTCCTGCGCGTCTACCGCGACCTGCCCCCGGCGCCCAGGCGGATCTACGCGAAGGTCGTCGGAGCACCGGGTGACACGACCGTCGTCGAGGTCCGGATCACCGAGGACGTGGTGTCACCGGCCGGCGTCGTACTCGTCGAGGACCGTGTGCACTTCACGGCCCGCGTGCTGCTCGCCGACGCCTTCCCGGCGGCTCCCCGGTGGGAGCCCTGGGACACCGCGGACGACACCCCGGTCCCCGACCCCTACCACCAGCCCGGCTCGCCGGTGCGGCTCACCGGCCCGTTCGTGTCCACCACCGACACCCGCATCCACCCCAAGGGCAAGCGGGCGCGCTACGCCCCCTCGCTCCCGGCGGACGACCCGACGTGGGAACGCTTCACCGTCCCCTGCGTGCTGCTGGACGGGCTGGCCAGGGTCGGCGTACTGGACCTGGTCGACGGCCACCTCGTACCCGTCGCGGCCCCGCTGTCCATCCGCCGCATCGACCTCTACGAGGAGACGAGCGACCTGTCCCTGGCCGGGGCGGCGGACCGGATCGACCTGTACGCGACGCCCCCCGGCTTCGACCTGGCCGCCGTCCCGGTCGACAACCGGTTCGTCGCCGCCCGCCCCGACGGCCGGATGCTCCTGCAGATGAAGGACATGCGGGCGACCCTGATCGGTTACGTCGACGCCCGGACCGGCGTCGCCGTCGCCATCGACGCCGACCGTGACTGACGAGGGAGGTGTACGGACCGTGGCTTCCGTACGGGAAAGGCCGCCGGCGCCGGTGCCGGTACCCGCCGGCACGCGCCCGGGGCGCGGACGACAACGCTCCGGTCCAGGCGGTGAGCCGCATGGAATGGGAGCTCACCAGCTTGCCGGCGAGCGCCGGGGACCCTTCCCGGCTGGTGGGGATGCGGGTCCTCCTCCTCGGGGGCGACCAGGAGAGCGCCGCCGGCGTGGAGCGTGAACTGACCGCGCACGGAGCGCGGGTACGCCGGTACGCCCCCGGCGCCGTGGCACCTGCCCCGGCGCCGACGGCGGCGCCGTGGACGCGATCGTCGACCTCACCCTGGGCCGTGCCCCCGCGCCCGGCGCCGACGGCCGGCGGACGCCTGGCGCGGGCCGCTGCTGGAGACCGTCACCGCACTGCGCGAGCACTACGAGGACTGGGCGTCGGAGACCTCGGCGCGGCGGTTGTTCTACCTGGCCGTCACCTACCTGGGCGGCGGGATGGGCCAGCACCCGCAGGACGACCTGGCCCAGCCGCTGGGCGGCATCTGGGCGGGGCTGGTGAAGACGCTGCACCGTGAACTGCCCAACTGCAACGCGCGTGTCGTCGACACCGGTCTCGCGTCGGTCCGCGACCTGCCGGGGATCGTCGCCGCCGAGCTGGGCCGGCCCGGCGCGCTGGAGATCGGCTACCGCGACGGGCAGCGCCTGACCCTCACCCCGGTCACGCGCCCCGCCGGCGCGGCCGTCGCCCTCGGCGCCGACGACTGCGTACTGATCTCGGGCGGCGGCCGGGGCATCGGCTGGGAACTGGCCCGCTCCCTCGCGGACACCTACGGCATGCGCGTCGTGGTGACCGGCCGGGAGGACTTCCCCACGGGGGACGAGCCGTGGTTCGGCGCGGACGAAGGCCGGCTCAAGGAGCTGGAGGCGCGGTTGTGGGCCGATCGCCGTCAGGGGCGGTCTCCCGTCGAGATCCGCCGGGACATCGCCCGCACCCGCCGCCTGTGGGAACTCTCCACCAACATCACCGACGCCAGGGCCCGCGGGCTGCGTGTCGACTACGCCCGGTGCGACTTCACCGACCGGGAGCAGGTGCGCGCCCTGCTGGACCGCGAAGGCGCCGCGCTGACCGGCGTCGTGCACAACGCCGGAGTGGACACCGCGGCGCGGCTGCCCAAGAAGACGGACGAGGAGATCCTGCGCACCGTCCGGACCAAGATCGGGGGTTTCGTCCACCTCTTCGAGGAACTGCGGGGCCACCGGCTCAAGTTCTTCTGCAACGTGGGCTCCCTGACCGGTCGGCTCGGCGGCATGGTCGGCCAGCTCGAGTACGCCGCCGCCAACGAGGGGCTGGCGCGCCTGGGGCGGTGGGCGAGCCGCCACGCGGATTTCCCCGTGATGACGCTCGCCTGGCCGACCTGGGACCGTATCGGGCTCATCTCCAACTTCTCGGCGACGCTGCGCTACATGGCCGCCGTCGACATCACCGACGGCCTCGCCAAGTGGCGGGACGAGCTGCGGGCGGGCTCCGACGGCGAGGTCACCTTCGTGGGACCGCTGGGCAGGGCGATGAGCCCCGGCCAGGCCACGGACTATCCGGTCGTGCCCGGCCTGCCCGGGTTCACCGGCACCTATCCGAGGATCTTCCACCTGGGGGAGGTGACCACGTACCAGCCGCACGCCCGGATGGTGTCGCGGGTGACGTTCGACCGCGACACGGCGCCGGTCCTCACGGATTTCCTGGTGGACGGCGTCGAGGCGGTCCCGGTGAGCGTCCTGCTGGAGAGCGCGGTGCGGGGCGCGGAGTGGATCGTCCCGGAGGACTACCCGGCGCTGCGGGTCAGCTGCCTGGAGGAGGTGGTCGTACCGCTGGACCTGCTGCGGCTCGACGCCGGCCCGACCGTGTGGGAGCGGGAGGTCCGCGGGGCCCACGAGGGGGACACCTGGGTGACCGAGGTGCGCTTCAGGCGGCCGGGGGACGGCGCGGACGGGCCGGAGGCGAGCGTGCGCGTGGTCCACGAGCCGGGGGACGGGCGCTCGCCCGCCCCGCCCCGCCCCGACGTGACACGGACGACCACCTGGCGCTCGGGTCCGCCGCTGCTGCGCTGGCGGTCCTCGGTGGTGCCGGCCGCCGCCTGGTCCCACGGGCCGGACGGCCGTCGGGTCGCCGAGGTGCGACCGTGCGCGCCCAATGACCTGTGGGCGGCGCTCCACGCGCCGCGCACCGCGCTTTCGGTGTCCGCGTTGGAAAACGTGTTGAGGGCGTGTGCGACACAGGGGAACGGGCTGTCGGTCGCGGTCGACCCGCTGACCGTCGGACGTATCGCACTCCATTCCCACGAGTACGGGAATTCCCTCGTCGAAGGGGACCCTTCACTCGGGGTCTGGAAAGTAAAAAGCATGACCTCAGGGACGCCCGTGATGACAGTTTCAGGGCTTCCGGGGCCAATCGGAGAGAGGACGATGCAATCATGACGACGCTTGCCGAAAACAAAGCGGTGCTGGAACGCTATTACGAGGAGTGCCTCAACAAGGGAAATCTCGATGTGATCTACGAGGGCGCCGACGATTCCCACATCAGCCACGGCACGGCCCCGAACGGCAAGGAGGGCGTGGAACACCTCAAGGAGTGGGTGCGGCTCCAGCGCGCGTCCTTCCCCGACCTCCACGTGACGGTCGACGACTGGATCCTGGAGGGCGACAAGGTCGTCAGCCGGTTCACCGCCCGGGGCACCCACACCGGGGAGCCGTACGAGGGCGTGCCGCCCATCGGCCGGGAGTTCGCCGTCAGCGGCATCGTCATCGACGAGTTCCGGGACGGGCTGATCGTGGAGAGCTGGTTCTCCCTGGACGGGCTCGAACTGGCCAAGCAGCTCGGGGCGTTGGGCTGAACGCGTCCGGCCCCGGCGCCGCGCGGCGCCGGGGCGGGCGTGGGGCCCGGGACGGACGCGGGCCCCCGGCCGGGAC
>RHMC01000299.1 GCA_003719395.1 Streptomyces altiplanensis | reverse complement strand
GCCCGCGCACCCGCGCACCCGCGCACCCGCGCACCCGCGCACCCGCGCACCCGCGCACCCGCCGCCGTCAGAGCCCGAAGAGCCGCTCCGCGTTCCCGTGGCAGACGGCCCGCAGCCAGTCGTCCCCCAGCTCCAGCCGCTCCAGGGCCTCCAGCTGGTGCCCGTAGCCGTACGGGATGTTGGGGAAGTCCGTCCCCAGCAGGATCCGGTCGCCCAGATCCGCAAGCCGCCCCAGCTCCCTCCCGGGAAAGGGCATCAGCCGCTCGGAGAAGTCGGTGAACGCCATGGTCGTGTCGAGCCGGACCTCCCCGTACCGCTCCGCCAGGGCGAGGAAGTCCCCGTACTCGGGCATCCCCATGTGCGCCACCACGAGCCGCAGCCGCGGATGCCGCGCCAGCAGCCGCCCGACCGGCTCGGGTCCGGTGTGCTTGCCGGGCACGGGCCCCGAGCCGCAGTGCGTCACCACCGGGATCCCGGCCTCCGCCAGGAGCCCCCACACGGGGTCGAGCAGCGCGTCGTTCGCGTCGTACGCCCCGACCTGGAGGTGGGACTTGAAGACCCGCGCCCCGCTCTCCACGGCCTGCCGCACGTACGCCGCCGCCCCCTCCTCCGGAAAGAACGTCGCCGTACGCAGGCACTCGGGGGTCCGGGCCGCGAAATCCGCCGCCCAGCCGTTGAGCCAGACCGCCATCCCCGCCTTGTGCGGATAGAGCATCGAGGTGAAGCGCCGCACCCCGAACTCCCGCAGCAGCGCGGCCCGTTCCTCCTCCTCGTACCGGTAGGCGATGGGCCACTTCGTCCCGGTCAGCGGCCCGACGGCGTCGAAGTACGCCCACACCTTCCTGAGCACCCGTTCCGGCATGAAGTGCGTGTGCACGTCGACGATCCCCGGCAGCCCGAGCCGCTCCCAGAACCGCCGTACACCCGCGGCCTCCCCCTCGCCCCCGGGCACGTCCCCACTGCGCACACGACGCGGTTCTTCCCCGTACCTCTCGTCCATGCCGGTCACCCTCCACCGCGGACGCCCCCGCGGTCCACCCTCCCGGAGCAAGGGATCCGGGAGGAGATCCGCGCATCGCCCTCCCGGTCAGAAGAGCCCGCCCTGCACACCCCGCTCCACGCTTTTGACCGGCACGCTCACACCCGCCGCCCCGCTCCGGTCGCCGGCCAGCTCCCACCCACTCATCAGCCGGGTGTCCAGGACCACCACCCCGCCGTCCGCCGTCCCCAGATGCAGATCGGGCCCGGCCGCGGCCAGCAGCCTCCCCGCGACCACCCCGCCCGGGGTCAGTTCGGTCACCACGCCGGTCATCGGCCGCAGTCCCTCCAGCCCGAAGACCCCGGCATGGTCCACCACCTCGAACGGCGCCCGCTCCAGCGACTCCGGCCGGCCCGCGAGCGCCCCGGCCCGCCGGTGCAGTTCCTCGATCTCCCGCGCCCGCTCCGCCCTCCCGGGCAACGAGGTCCGCACGGCCCGCTTCTCCTTGTACGGAATCCGGTCCGGCACCCCCAGCGCCGCCGCAGCAGCTCCTCGGTCCGCCGCGCCGCCATCAGCGGCCCGCGCCCCAGCCAACTGAACGCCACCGCCCCCTGCTCCAGCAGCCGCGCGGACCCGCGCTCGTCCGCCGTGATCCCGACCTTGACCATCCCGGGGCCGAACCAGGCCAGGTAGACGGCGTACGGCCGCGGATCGTCCGCCATCGCGCCGCCGCCACCGACCGCGACCGGTCCAGCCGCGCGCACTCGGGGCACTGCCCGCCGCTGCTCCGCCCCGGCACCACGGCGCGCAGCGGGCAACCGCCCCGGCGCGCCCCGACGCACAGGCGCTCCGTACCCGTCACCCGGAACGCGATGTCACTCCCGTACGCCGGCTCACTGACCCGTTCGGCCCGCCCCCGGCCCCCGCTCCCGCCCGGCCCGTGCCCGTACGCGTACCAGGCGAGCGCCGGCCGCCCCGCTGTCCACCGCAACCCACCGCACAGCCAGCTCATACCCGGAGGCTAATGGCGTCCTCCGGAACGCAAAAACCGAGGCCCTGACGATTTCTCGTCAGGGCCTCCGGCCTGTTGTGCACTCGGCAGGATTCGAACCTGCAACCTTCTGATCCGTAGTCAGATGCTCTATCCGTTAAGCTACGAGTGCTTGGCGTCCTGGGCTTTTCTGCCCCGTCGGCGTTGCGAGAACAACATTACATGACCTGCGCCGTGACGCGAAATCCATTCCCCACAGCCCTGCTGAGCTGCGAAAACAGCCCTCGAACAGCCTTGGAACGACCGAAGCCCCGGTCCTGGGGACCGGGGCTTCGGTGATCAAGCGCGGAGGCGGAGGGATTTGAACCCTCGATGGGCTTTAAGACCCAAACCGCATTAGCAGTGCGGCGCCATAGACCGGACTAGGCGACGCCTCCAGCACACTCTCGCCTGCGCGAGTGGGTGCGTGCAGATGATGACACAGCCTTGCGGGGTGCCACCAATCGCTGCCCACGGTACTAGGCCGGTGGGCCGCAGGGCAAAGTCTTAGCGGTTGCGCAACGCCGCGGGCCGCGGAGCGTTAGAGAGTGCGGGGCACCCGGCCCCGCTTTTCCTCGCTCCAGGAGTCTCCATGCTGCGTCGCCTCGTCCTCACCGCCGCCGCGTCCGCCGCCGTACTGTCCGCCGCCCTCCCCGGCGCCTCCGCCGCGGCCGTGCTCCCGCTGCCGTCGCTCCAGGACGTGATCCCGGTGACGGACGCTCCGCGGGACCCGCAGGACCGGCTCACCGTGACGACGGCCGGGACGGGCAACCGGGCCGCCAACGGGACGTACGAACTGCGGTGCGGGCCCGCCGGCGGCACGCACCCCGACGCGCGTTCCGCCTGCGACCGGCTCGACGAGCTGGCCAGGCAGGGCGATCCCTTCGCGCCCGTGCCGCAGGACCGGATGTGCACCCACCAGCACGGCGGACCCGCCACGGCACGGATCACCGGAACGTGGGACGGGCGGCGCGTCGACGCGAGCTTCAATCAGGGCAATGGCTGCGAAATCGCCCGCTGGCGCGACATGGAGCCGGTGCTTCCCAGCGTGCGTTCCTAGTCCGCCCCCGCCCCGTCTCCAGCAGTGCCACGGGGCGCTCGCACCTGGTCAGGGCGTACGCCACGACGTCCGATGTGCCCGCAAGCGCACACAACCTTGGTGAGAGCTCCCCCTCATCCGCCGTCGCGCGCCCACCGCCTGCCTTTAGACTCCCTCCAGTGACAGCTTGCGGCCCGAGGGTCAAAATGAGGCCGGTTGTCGGCAAGGTGCAGTAGTTCAGGGAGGAACCGTCGACGTGAGCAGCAGGCCATCCCGAGGCGCTGCTCGCCTCGCAGCGATACTCGACGCCCTCCCTGACGGGCTGTTGCTCGTCAACTGCAACGGCACCGTCGTCAATGCCAACACCATCGCCCTGGAGATGTTCGAGTCGCCGGGCACCGGGCTCGTCGGGCGCGGGCTGCTGGACCTGCTGCCCTCCTTCGACTCGAAGCTGATCCCGGGATCGATGCGGCGGGCCGACGGCGCGGACGACCGGGGACGTACGAAACCGACCCGGATGGTCGCGCGGCGCACGGACGGGACGGAGTTCCCGGTCGAGGTGACCAGCGCGAACCTGGAGGACGGCCGGGACGCGTACGCCTCCCACACCGAGCGCCCCGGCTACACCGGCGACGAGCTGCTGATGCTCGTCGTGCGCGATCTGTCGGGGACCGTCGACACCGAGGCGGAGCTGGCGCGTTCGCAGCGCCAGACCGAGATGATCCTGCGGGCCGCGTCCGAGGGCGTCGTCGGGACCGACACCGACGGGCGCGTAGTGCTGGTCAACCCGGCCGCCGCGCAGATGCTCGGCTACCGCGCGAGCGATCTCGGCGGCAAGGAGCTGCACACCCTCGCGATCCACTCGCGCGCCGACGGCAGCCCCTTCCCGTACGACGAGTCGCCGCTCGCGGACACGCTCAAGTCCGGGCGCAAGCACCGGGTGCGCGGGCAGGTCCTGTGGGCGAAGAGCGGCAAGCCGGTGTCGGTCGACCTGACGACCGCCCCCGTGCGGGACGGCGACCAGCTGGTCGGCGCGGTGATGACCTTCACCGACCGCCGGCCGTACGACGAACTGGTCGAGAAGCAGGCCGAGGTGCTCGACCGCGAGAACCGGCGGTACGAGGAGATGGCCGCGCGCCACGCCCAGCTGACCGCCGTACTGGGCGACTCGCTGCGCGGGCCGCTGGAGGAGCTGCGGGGCGAGCTGGGGACGCTGGCGTCCGACCCCGCCGGGCAGCTGTGGCCCGAGGCGAACCAGATCCTGCATCACCTGGCCGCCGGTTACGCCCGGATGACGACCCTCGTCGACAACGTGCTGGGCTTCCAGCGCCTGGCGGCGGGCACGGAGCAGCTGGACAAGAAGAAGGTCCTGCTCGACGGCGTCGTGGCGGCCGGTGCGAGCGGGCGATCGAGCTGATCGGGCCCGGACGCGCGCAGTTCGCGGTGCACGCGCCGCCGATCGAGGCCGAGGTGGACGCCGGGCGGCTGGCGACGGCGCTCGCGCACCTGGTCGCCGACGTGGCCGGGATCGACTCGACGGGCAACGCCCCGGCGGCGGCGCCCGGCGGCGGGCACACGGACTCGACGATCGTGGTCGAGCGGCGCAGCGCGGCGAGGTCGTACGCATCGAGGTGCGCGGCCCGTACGCCGGGGGCGACCCGGTGCACGAGCCGATCGTGCGCGGCATCGTGGCGGCGCACGACGGTGTGCTGCAGACGCATGAAGTGCCCGGTATGGGCGGAAGCGCGTACGTACTGGAAGTGCCGCTCGGCGCGGGTGCGGGGGCGGCGGCGGTCCCGGCGCAGGGCAAGGCGGCCGTGGCCACTCCCGATCCGGTGCCGGTGCCTGCGCAGCAGGTCGGCGCCCACGGACGGGGCCGGACGGCGGGCACGGCGGGCGTCCACGGACGCCTTCCTGGAACTGGAGAGCAAGAGCACGGCGGCCGATCCGGCCGGGGCGGACGCCGACGGCGAGGCGGTGGCGCCCACCGGGCGCGCCGGGCGCGGCGCGGCGGTCGGG
>RHMC01000298.1 GCA_003719395.1 Streptomyces altiplanensis | reverse complement strand
CTCCTCCGGCTTCGGCTTCTCCCCTGGCTTCGGCTTCTCCTCCGGCTTCGGCTTCGCAAGTGCCACCAGAGCATCACTGAGCGATTCCGCGGCCGCCCTGTATTCCTCCTTGGTCTGCTCATTTGCGGGCTCCCCCACAACGTACGCGGCAAATGCGATGTTCAGCGCGGTGTCCCTGTATTCCTTTCGTTCCTTCGCCGACCTACTCGGGTCCTGGGCCAACTTCAACCCTGCAGCCATTCCCGCCACGCTCTTCGCGTACGTGGCCTTGTCCGGCGCCGAGGTAGCCGGGTTGTCGAGCTTGTTCAGCGTTACGCTGATCTGGTCCACGATAGTTTTGTAATCCTGTTTTTCCTGAGGCGACGTTGCCTCGCTATTGATCAGCCTCAGCGTGTCGGCCAGCACCTGGTTCAGCTGCGCCTTCACCTGCTCCGGCGCGTTCTCTGCCTGTTCCTGCACTTTCTTCTGATCCTGCGGATTCATGAACTGCTTCGGTTGCTGCTGTTGCTCCTCTTGCCGATCCGGTTGTTGCTGGTCCGGGTCCTGTTGCTGGTCCGGGTCCTGTTGCTGGTCCGGGTCCTGCTGCCGATCCGGCTGTTGCTGGTCCGGGTCCTGTTGCTGGTCCGGATCCTGCTGGTCCGGATCCGGCGGTGGGACTGGAGGAGTGGGCTGTCCCTCCACCGTGAGTTGAGTGAGGACATCAGGCGCTGCCACAGCAGTGCCCATGCCTACCGGCAGCGCGAGCGCGGCGGTCAAGCAGGACGCACCAACTATGCGGGAGATTCGTCGCCGAGCAGTTTTGGCCATGACGGTTCCAGGTGCTCTTGTGATGTTCCACTTTGCTCTTGTGGGCTCGGCCCTTGAGGCAGCCCAAGATCACCGGAGCTCCATGGCTCAACGGTGCACTGGCACTACGAGAACAACTCTTCGCCCGCTCAACGCATCGCGCAACTCAGCGCCGCGCCCGGCAGTTGATGCAACGTTCAACGGTGTTCCGCCGCCCGCGGGCGGCCGTCGAGCGCCTACTTCCGCAGTCACGGGTTGTAGGCGCTCTTCCACGAACCGACACTCGCCGGCCGGTGCGGTACTTCCTAGACCGCGCCGTCGACCGCCGCCGCCACGAAGGCGGCGAAGGCGGAGGGCGCGACAGTGAAGGCGGGGCTCCCGGGGTTCTTGGAGTCGCGGACGGCGATGCGGCAGGGCTGGGTGGCGACCTCGACGCAGTCACCGCCGGTGGTCCCGCTGTACGACGACTTGCGCCAGGCGGCGGCACCGAGGGGGGCGCACTCGATGCAGTCGCCGCCGGTGTTACCGCTGTAGCTGGACTTACGCCACCGCGCGTTGGTCAGGTTCCGGCTGGTGCCCATAGCGTTCCTCCATTACGCGGATGATCAATGCCGCTGAGTCCTCTACAGAGAGGGCAGCGGCCTGCAAGTGAGCGTAACGAAGGGCGGCTTCCTTGACAGTCTCCGGGTTGGCCGTCATGTGCCCCGAGATCAGGTCCTCGGTGTAGACGAGGTCGGGGTCGTCGTTAAACCGCAGCGTATTGAACGAACCGATCAGGCTGGCGTGTTCACCAGCGGCGAAGGGAAGTACCTGGATCCTCACCCAGCGCTGGTTGCGGAAGCTCAACAAGTGAGCGAGTTGCTTCCGCATGGCCTCTGGACCGCCGATCGGCCGATACAGTGCGGCCTCGTCCAGCACCACCCAGACCATGGGTGGACGTTCGCGATGCAGGATCCGATGCCGCTCCATGCGAGCCGCCACCAGCTCATTCAGGCTGTCCGGCAGGCCCGTGGCCAGCACCGCCCGGGCGTACGCCTCCGTCTGAAGCAAGCCGTACACCAACTGTGCCTGGTACGTGGAGATGTATGTCGCCTTCGCCTCCATCTCCGCATACGGCTGGAACCAGTGCGGCAACTGGCTCCGCAGTACCAGCCCCACCAACCGCGAAAACGTCCCGCCCGTCCCCAGCGCCGCGTCCATCCGTTCCGAGAAGTCGCGGGTCGGCACCTTCCGGGCCGTTTCGATCTGGCCGATCAGTGAGCCCGTACAGAAAACGACGTCGCCGAGCTGCCCCTGCTTGAGTCCGGCCGCCTCTCTCAGGCGGCGCAGTTCGGAGCCGTAGTAGTCCAGCGGCGATGCGCTGGGGGTCGAGATCGCGGATGTTGACCATGATCGGCGGCCACCCCCAGGTTCAACGCCGTGAGGCGTTCTTTTCGGTCAGTAGCCGAGCGTAATCATGCCGTCGCATTCTGGTGGCATGAATCACGCAACTGGCCGCCCACCAGCGCACATTGACGTCGGCTACCGCATGGGCTTCACCGTCGGTGAGCACTCGGCGCGGCACATGCGGCGCATCGTACGGACGTTTCTGGCCCGCTGGGACATGGCCGAGCTGACCGACCCCGCCGAACTCGCCCTCACCGAGCTCGTCGCCAATGTCGTACGCCATGTGCCCGACCGGCACTGCAGCCTCCTCATCCTGCGCCGACCGGGCGGACTACGAGTGGAGGTCACAGACAGGTACCCCCGCCCGGTGCGCAAAATGGGCGGCGGAGGCGACGAGCTCACCGAGGGCGGGCGGGGGCTGCTGCTGGTCGAGGCCGTGACCGACCGCTGGGGCACGGTGCCGATGCCGGGCGGCAAGACGGTCTGGTTCGAGTGCGACGCGAAGCCCGGCTCGGCCTTGCCTACTATGTGACTGCTCAGTACGGATACGTGCACGCATGACCGGAGGAAACCCCATGGCCGCCGCCGCTGCGCCCAAGCCGGAGACGCTCGCCGCCTTCGCCGCCGCCAAGGGCTTCATGCCGGTACGCGAGGGGCTCGCCCTGTACGCCGCCGCCACCGAGGCCGCCGCGCTCGGGCTGCCGCTGCTGGAGGTCGGCACGTACTGCGGACGCTCCACGATCCTCCTCGCCGATGCCGCCCGCGAGGCCGGCACCGTCGCCGTGACCGTCGACCACCACCGGGGCAGCGAGGAGCAGCAGCCGGGCTGGGAGTACCACGACCCGACGGTCGTGGACCCGGAGGTCGGCCTGATGGACACCCTGCCCACCTTCCGCCGGACCCTCCACAAGGCGGGCCTCGAAGACCACGTGGTGGCGATCGTCGGGCGTTCGCCGCAGGTCTCGGCCGTCTGGGGCGGCGAGGTCGGCCTCGTCTTCATCGACGGCGGACACACCGACGAGCACGCGAACGGCGACTACGAGGGCTGGGCCCCCCACGTCGCGGCCGGCGGGCTGCTCGTCATCCACGACGTCTTCCCGGACCCGGCGGACGGCGGTCAGGCCCCGTACCGCGTGCATCAGCGCGCCCTCGCGTCCGGCGCCTTCACCGAGATCTCCGTGACCGACTCGCTGCGCGTCCTGCGTCGTACATCCTCGGGGATCTGACCGGCCCGGATAGCATCGCCGCGTGTCGTACGACAGCCAGCCCCCCACTTCACCCGCTTCCCCCACTCCTCCTCGCCGCTTCGGTCCCAGGACCCTCGCCGTGGCGGTCGCGGTGCTCGTACCGACCGCCCTGGCGGGCTGGCTCGTGTGGCAGACGACGAGCGGCCCCGGCGACAAGCTGGCCGACGGTGATGCCGCTGCCCGACAAGAGCCAGTCCGCGACGGCGACAGCGACGGCGACCGCTGCGAAGCCGACACCCACGCCGACGCCGACCTCCACGCCCACGCCGTCCGGGTCGAAGGACGACAAGCCGGACCGGGCCGGGCCGCTCACCGGCAAGGTCGTGGTGATCGACCCCGGCCACAACCCCGGCAACTTCCGTCATACGGAAGAAATCAACAAAGTCGTCGACGTCGGAACGCACCGCAAGGAGTGCGACACCACCGGCACGTCCACCGACGACGGTTACACCGAGGCCGCGTTCACCCTCGACGTCTCGCGCCGCCTGCGCGCTCTCCTGGAAGAGCAGGGCGCGACGGTCACGCTGGTGCAGAACGACGACCGTCCGTACGGCCCCTGCGTCGACGAGCGCGCCCGTATCGGCAACGAGGCGAAAGCCGACGCCGTCGTCTCCGTCCACGCCGACGGTTCGGCGGTCGGCAACCGCGGCTTCCATGTGATCCTGCCCGCCGCGGTGAAGGCCGGCGCCGCGGACACCGCGAAGATCGTCGGCCCCTCGCACGAACTCGGCACGCGCATCGCGGGGAAGTTCGTACAGGCGACCGGCATGGCGCCCTCCAACTACGTGGGCGACGGTACGGCGTTGGACGTGCGCAAGGACCTCGGTGGTCTCAATCTGACGACTGTGCCGAAAGTGTTCGTCGAATGCGGCAATATGCGTGACCCGAAGGACGCGGCCCTGCTGGCAAGCGGCGGCTGGCGTCAGAAGGCGGCGCGGGGAATCTCCGACGGCATCGGCAGCTACCTCAAGGGGTAGGTCCGATACCCGGCGGCCGACCCTGCCGGGGGGACGATACATTCATCCGTACGATGAGGAGCTTCCCCCGAGCTTCGCACTGTGCCGCCCCGACGAGTCGACCCACTAAGGACCTTCAAAGTGAACATCCGCTCCCTCACTCGAGGCGACGGCGTGGTGATCGGAGCAGCGGTGGTGCTGTTCATCGCCTCGTTCCTCAGCCTTGTCTCCGTGCCCGAATGCAGTGGCGAGTTCTGCCCCAGCTCGTCCTCGTCGCCCAGTGCGTGGGACTCGCTGGGCCTGCTGATGAGCATGTTCCTCGCCGGTGTCATCGCCGCGGCGCTGATCGTCCTCAGCCGCGCCATGCCGGGACGCAAGGTCGCCGGCCTGGACCTCGGGCAGTTCGGGGTGGCCTTGGCCGTCTTCGCGCTGTGGACGGCCTTCTGGACGCTCATCGACATGACCGGTGACGCGGGCGCCGGCATGATCCTCGGTCTGCTGGCCACCCTCGTGCTCGCCGCTGCCGCCGTCCGCGGCCCCGCTCGTCCCGGCCCTCAAGGCCCCGCTCATGGGTGCCCCGAAGCCGCAGGTCGCGCAGCCGTACGGCGGTCACCCCGGTCAGCCGGGCCCCGGCGGCTACGGCTACCCCGGCGCCCAGCAGCAGCCCTACGGCGGCCAGCCGGGCCAGCCCGGCCCCGGTCAGCAGCAGCCCTACGGCGGCCAGCCGCAGCAGCAGGGCCAGCC
>RHMC01000297.1 GCA_003719395.1 Streptomyces altiplanensis | reverse complement strand
CCCGCGTTGACGCCCGCGTTGACGAGCACCCGCAGCCGCCCCAGCTCGCGCTCCCACACCGAGATCGCCGCGAAGCTGCCCCCCAGCGCCTCCTTCGCCCCCAGCGCGGCCGCCCGCCAGGACTCGCGCGGGGTGCGCGCCGCCGCCATGGCCTGCGCCAGCGTCACCACGGCCCGCAACCGCGCATCCTCACCCATCTCCTCAGCTTAGGTATTTTGAGGAGATTTGTATTGATGCGATCCTTACTCGCCTTCCCCGCCCCACTCGCCCGGCCACCGGGGCGCGCGCTTCTCGTTGAACGCCGCCACGCCCTCCGCCCGGTCGCCCGAGAAGGCCACCGACCGCCACGCCGCGTCCTCGACCTCCAGGCCGGCCCGCAGGTCGAGCCCGTGCCCGAGCCGCATCGCCCGCTTCGCCGCCCGCAGCCCCACCGGCGAGTTCCCGGCGATCCGCGCCGCCAGCGCCAGCGCCTCCTCGCGGTCCTGGCCGGCGTCCACCAGCTGGTCCACCAGACCGAGCCCGGCCGCCTCCGCCGCCTCCACCCGCCGCGCCGTGAACACCAGCTCCGCCGCCCGCGCCGCCCCGACCCGCCGGGGCAGCAGCTGCGTACCGCCGCCGCCCGGGATGACGCCCACCGACACCTCGGGCAGCCCGACCACCGCCGTGCGGTCCGCCACGATCAGGTCGCAGGCCAGCGCCAGCTCGAAGCCCCCGCCCAGCGCGAAGCCGTGCACGGCGGCGATCGTCGGCATGGGCAGCTCCAGCACGCCGGTGTACGCGCCCCGGGAGACCGGGCGCTGACGTACCAGCTCGGCGTCCGTGAAGGAGTTGCGCTCCTTGAGGTCCGCCCCGACGCAGAAGGCCCGCTCGTTGCTGGACGTCACCACCGTCACCCGCACCCGCGGATCGGCGCCCAGTGCGTCGCACGCCGCCCCGATGGAACGGGCCATGTCCGTGGACACCGCATTCATCGCCTTGGGCCGGTCGAGGACCAGCTCGGCGACGTACCCGTGCCTGCGTACGCCGACGAACTCTCCGAAGCGTTCCTGTTCCCCGCTCATGCCGCACACCCTCCCGGTTAACGATCGTTACCGGAAGGATCCTAGGTGGGGCGCCTCGTCAGAAGCCATGGTTCGACCGTGCCGAGTCCGCGCACCGGCCGCTGCCACATCGGCTGGAGCGCGAACCGGTACGAGGGCGGGGTGACGCCCTCCTGCTCCGCCTTCTCCGCCTCGGCCGACGCCTGCGCCTCGGAGACCGGCGCGTCACCGGTCCGCGACAGTTCCTCGGCGAACGCCCCGTCGACGAGGAGCGCGTTCTTCGGCGCTATCGAGGTGAGCCGGCTGGCCAGGTTCACGGTCGTACCGAAGACGTCGCCCATGCGCGTGGTGACCGTGCCGAAGGCGATGCCGACGCGCAGGGCCGGCATTGTCTGGTCGGCCTCCATGGTCTCGATGAGCCGCAGCGCGATCTCCGCCGCCGTGCCCGCGTCGTCCGCCGCGTAGAGGACTTCGTCGCCGAGTGTCTTGATGAGCCGGCCGCCGTGGGCCGCGACGAGGTCCGCGCAGGTCGTCTCGAACGCCTCGACCAGCTCGCCCAGCTGCTCCTCCTCCAGGCGCCGCGTCAGCCGCGTGAACCCGACGAGGTCCGCGAAGCCGACCGCGAGCCGCCGGTCGACCATCTCCTCGTCGTCGGCGGCCTGGACGACCCGCCCGGTGGCGGCGGCGAGCTGGCGCCGCCAGACGTAGCGCAGGAACTCCTCCAGCTCGGGCAGGAGCAGCTCGACGAGCGGATACGTGACCTCGGTACGGGTCATGCCGGGCTCGGGCGGCTCGGTCAGCCCCTCCAGGAAGGAATCGATCTGCCATTCCGCCAGCCGGGCGGTGGTCTGCCCGGTGGACCGGGCGACCTGCACCGCCATCGGCTCGCTGAGCAGCCCCGCCTCGACGAGACCGGCGAGCCGCCGCAGGGCCAGGACGTCCGCCTCGGTCAGGGCCTTGGCCTGCCCGATGTCGGCGAAGCCCATGGCCCGCCAGAACCGGGAGGCGAGGTCCATGGAGACACCGGCGGTACGGGCGGCCTGGAAGGGGGTGTAGCGGCGCTCGGCGCCGAGGAGCAGCTGCTCCAGGCGGATGGCGAGCGGATCGTCGGTCGGCTCCGCGGTGTGGTCGACGGCGTGGTGGGGCGTGGGGTACGGCGACGGCTCCACGGCGGCGGGCACCCCGCTCCCGGACCCGTCCGCCCGGACGACACCGTGGACCGGGCCCGCGCCGGGGCCGGACGGGGCCGCCGCACCCGCGGAGGGCTCCTTGCCCGCGCCGGCGGGCGCGGACGTGCCGGACTCCGGGTCCGTGTCCCGGTCCCGCCGCTCGCCCGCAGGGGACCCCGTGTCGTCGACGGTCACGTACCGCCTCCTGCCCGTTCCCTGCGCACTGCCCTGTGTCCTGCCGATCGTCTGTCGCGCGATCCGTCGCGGATCGCCTCAACGATACGGCAGGTGTGCCCTACCTCACTCCCCCGTCCCGTGCGTCCGCTCCGCACCCGGCCCCGGCCTGAGGTGGACGACGTCACCGGCCCCCACCGGCTGCTGGACCCCCTCCTCCGTCGCCAGCACCAGCCCGCCCCTGACCGTTCGACGGCCACCGCTTCGCCGGTCACCGACCGGCCGCCGGGCAGTTCCGCCCGCACCGTGCGGCCGAGCGTCGCGCACCCCGCCGCGTACGCCTCCTGGAGCCGGCAGGCCGCCGGATCACCGCCTGCCGCCCGCCATTCGCCGTACCACTGTCCGAGCGAACGCAGGACGGAACGCAGCAGCGGATCGCGGTCCGTCGAGACCGCTCCGGCGAGCGCGAGCGACCCCGCGCCGGGGATCGGCAGTTCCTCCTCCGTCAGGGTGACGTTGATGCCGATGCCGACGACGACACCGTCCGCCGCCCGCTCGGCGAGGATGCCGCCGGCCTTGCGTTCCTCGCCCCCGACAGTCACCAGGAGGTCGTTGGGCCACTTGAGTGCCGTGTCGACGCCCGCGGACCGGGACAGCCCGGTCGCCACCGCGACACCGGCGAGCAGCGGCAGCCAGCCCCACTTTTCGACGGGGATCCCGGTGGGCTTGAGCAGTACGGAGAAGAAGAGCCCGGAGCGCGCGGGCGCCGACCAGCGCCGGTCGAGGCGTCCGCGGCCCCCGGTCTGCTCCTCGGCGACGAGCACCGCGCCTTCGGGCAGCTCTTGGGCCCGCGCGGCCAGGTCGGTGTTGGTGGAACCGGTGGAGGGCACGACGTCCAGGGACGTCCACAGGCCGCCCTCCCGCACCAGTGCGCGGCGCAGCGCGTCGGCGTTGAGCGGCGGCCGGCCGAGATCGGACCAACGGCTGTCTGAAGCATCGGGAGGCGTCATGCAACCCAGCGTAGGTGTGGCAAACGACGCACTGCCGAGCGGCACACGCGCCGCTACGCTACGTGCCAGTAGCCGTCCGCTGACCAGGCAGGGAGCCGCATCCCGATGTCCGAGCCCGAGACAGACATTCACACCACCGCGGGCAAAATCGCGGATCTGCAGCGCCGCATCGACGAGGCGACGCATGCGGGCTCCGCGCGCGCGGTCGAAAAGCAGCACGCCAAGGGCAAGTTGACGGCCCGTGAGCGGATCGACCTGCTCATGGACGAGGGGTCGTTCGTGGAGCTCGACGAGTTCGCCCGGCACCGCTCGACGAACTTCGGCATCGAGAAGAACCGTCCGTACGGCGACGGCGTGGTGACCGGCTACGGCACGGTCGACGGCCGCCCCGTCTGCGTCTATTCGCAGGACTTCACGATCTTCGGCGGGTCGCTCGGCGAGGTCTACGGCGAGAAGATCGTCAAGGTCATGGACTTCGCGCTGAAGACCGGCTGCCCGGTCGTCGGCATCAACGACGGCGGCGGCGCGCGCATCCAGGAGGGCGTCGTCGCACTCGGCCTGTTCGCCGAGATCTTCCGCCGCAACGTCCACGCGTCGGGGGTCGTGCCGCAGATCTCGCTGATCGTCGGCCCGTGCGCCGGCGGCGCGGTCTACTCGCCCGCGATCACCGACTTCACGGTGATGGTCGACCAGACCTCGCACATGTTCATCACCGGCCCCGACGTCATCAAGACGGTGACCGGTGAGGACGTCGGCTTCGAGGAGCTCGGCGGCGCGCGCACGCACAACACCACGTCGGGTGTGGCGCACCACATGGCGGGCGACGAGAAGGACGCGATCGAGTACGTCAAGTCCCTGCTCTCGTACCTGCCTTCGAACAACCTCAGCGAGCCGCCTGCCTTCCCGGAGGAGGCGGACCTGGAGACGTCCGACGAGGACCGCGAGCTGGACACGCTCATCCCGGACAGCGCCAACCAGCCGTACGACATGCACACGGCCATCGAGCACGTCCTGGACGACGGCGAGTTCCTGGAGACGCAGGCGCTCTTCGCACCCAACATCATCACCGGCTTCGGCCGGGTCGAGGGCCGGCCGGTGGGCATCGTCGCCAACCAGCCGATGCAGTTCGCCGGCTGCCTGGACATCAACGCGTCCGAGAAGGCCGCGCGCTTCGTCCGCACCTGCGACGCGTTCAACGTGCCGGTGCTCACCTTCGTGGACGTGCCGGGCTTCCTGCCGGGTGTGGACCAGGAGTACGGCGGCATCATCCGGCGCGGCGCCAAGCTGATCTACGCGTACGCGGAGGCGACCGTCCCGCTGATCACGGTCATCACGCGCAAGGCGTTCGGCGGCGCGTACGACGTCATGGGCTCCAAGCACCTGGGCGCGGACCTGAACCTGGCCTGGCCGACCGCGCAGATCGCGGTGATGGGCGCGGAGGGCGCGGTCAACATCCTGCACCGGCGCACCATCGCCGCCGCCGAGGACCCGGAGGCGGTCCGGGCGGAGCTGATCTCCGACTACGAGGACACGCTGCTGAATCCCTACGTCGCCGCCGAGCGCGGTTACGTGGACGCGGTGATCATGCCGTCGGACACCCGCCGCCACATCGTGCGCGGGCTGCGTCAGCTGCGCACGAAGCGGGAATCCCTCCCCCCGAAGAAGCACGGCAACATCCCCCTCTAGGAGCTCCGGAAAGGGCCGTTGACGATGATCAAGGTCGTACGGGGCAACCCGACCCCCGAGGAGCTGGCCGCCGCCCTGGCGGTGGTCCGGGCGCGCGCCGCGGCGGCGGCCGGCCCGCCGTCCGGCCGCGGCGCA
>RHMC01000296.1 GCA_003719395.1 Streptomyces altiplanensis | reverse complement strand
CCCGGCTCCCCCCCTTGCCCTGCTTCCCGGCTGTCCCGAGCCAATACTCCAGTTGCAGATCGTGATCTTCACGCCTGTGTGACGGAGCGCTTCACCTGGCGGATGCGTACTTCAGTTGGCGGGGCTGCGCGTCAGAGTCGGGTGCAGCGGTTGTCTTCAGTCCGCGCTCGCCGGTCGTACGTGCAGTTACGCCTCGCGGGTGAGAAGGGATGGAACCGCAGGCCGATGTGTGCAAGCGCCCCATCGACGAGCGTGGCTCACATGCCGAAAATGAATGTATTGCCCCATGTGCCGCGCTGGGCCCGGCTCGCTGCGGTGGGCGCCGCACTGACCAACGTGCCCTCGGCGCTTTGGCGGGTGGCCATTGCCGTCGGTGTCCCCGTCGGGCTGGCGCAATCCGAATACGATCAGATGGGGGCTCCTGGCCCGGGATCGTTGGTCCTCGTCGGCCTCAGTCTGATCTCCGAGGTTTTCGCGTTCCTCACCCTTGGGCTGGTGCAGAGCTGGGGTGAGGCATGGCCACGTTGGATCCCATATCTACGCGGGCGCCGAGTCCCGGTCATGCTGGGGACCGGCGTGGCGGGACTCGGCGCGCTGGCCACGAGTGTCTTTGGCGCGCTGTTCGTCTACACGTCGCTCAACGCAGAGATGGAAGCCGCCACCTGGGGCATCTGGCTGCTCAACATCGTCTACGCACCGTTGCTCTTCTGGGGTCCGCTGCTGGGCGCGGTCACGGTGCACTACTACCGGCGCCGGATGGCTGCCTCTCCCGCGCCGGCATGAAGGCCCGGATGCTGTGGAGCGCTTCATCCGGCGATCGACGCCAGATGAAGCGCTCAGTCACAGTCCGGGATGCGGTTTGTCGCCGGTAATGGCCGGTTCGTGCTCGGGCTGGACGACGAGGGTGACGAACAGTCGCTGGATTTCATTGCAGGGCAGAGGGACCAGGACGGCGGGTCCGGAGGGCGGGTGTGCTCGTCGGCCCGCCGTGGCGCCGGACGGGGCGCCCCTGCGAGAACACGCACTGTGGAACACGGGGAAGGGGCGGGCAGGGGAGACCCCGCAGGGCCCCCATCGGCCCCGCCCAGACACCGCGCCCGTTACGGCATCCGCCCGGCCCCCCGCCCCCTCTCGGGTGCCACGCCGACCGCTCCTGCCGGCGAGAACGGCGGACGGCGGATCCGGCAGCGGCGAACGCGGTGGCCCCCGCCCTCACGGCCGCAGGGCGCGCGTACGAGCCCGAGATCGGCGTCGGAGGCCAGCCCGGCGTGGTACAGGCGCAGTTCGGTCGCCCCCGCTTCGGCCGCGCGGGCCGCGTCCCGGGCGAGCGTGCCGGGGCTGCCGCCCATCCCGGAGACGACCGTGAGGTTGGCGGCGACGACGGTCTTCAGGGGCCGGCGCGGTGCTCCGCGAAGGGGGCGAGCAGCTCCGGGCCGCCCGTGCACGGCACGACCACGCCGTCCGCGACCCCGAGGACGTGCCGGGGGTCGACGCCCGCGTTCGCCCCGCAGTGGTACGCCGACGGATCGGCGTGCAGCAGCACCAGGAAACCGGGGGGCGCGGCGGCCCGTACCGCCGCGACGGCCGATTCCTGGAGCGTACGGGCGGCCCGGGTGCGCCACGCGAGGGTCGCGGCGGCGGGTCCGGCGCCGATGAGCTTCTCGACGGCGGGCCATCCGGCGCCGGAGGCCCCGGCGGACCACGTGGGCTCCAGGGCGCGGCGTACGGTTTCCCCCAGCTCGTCCGCGTCCGCCCCGGCCTCCGCGTACCCCGTGCGACAGTCCGGGCAGAAGCAGAGCGACATCAGGTACTGGGCCGCGTCCCCGAGCGTCACCCCGGAGATCTTGTCGTGGGCGTGCAGATGGGCGAGCCCGTACCAGCCGCAGGACTCCAGCTCGGTGCCGCGCGCGCCGGGGCGTACGGCCGCCTCCGCCGCCAGATCGGTCAGGTACGCGCGGACGGCCGGCTGGGCGATGCAGGGCGCCCAGGGGTAGCGGTCGCCGTACGCGTTGACGACGGAGGTGTCCGGGTGGTCGGCGCCGAGGCGGGAGTTGTGGGCGAGGACGGCCCAGGAGTGCACGTCGAGCCCGGCGGCCGCGAGTGCTTCGGCCGCCTCGCCGTACGGATCGGCGGTGGGCGCCCAGTTCCCGGCGGCGTACGGCCGCAGGCTCCGCCCCGACCAGCGGTCCTCGTCGACGGGGTAGAGGTACGGCGGCGTGTGCGGCGGTGACGATCCGGTGGCGGGGGTGACGCGGGGTCAGGGCGCGGGTCGAGTGGTAGGCGGAGGCGAGGGTGACCTGCTGGACGCCGAGGTCCGCGATGCGCGCGGCGGCGTCCGGGTCGCCGACGACGTCCCACGGGTAGAGGAAGGCCGCGGTCTTCACGCGCGTTCTCCGATCAGGGTCCGGCCGCGCTCGATCAGCTCGGCCAGCATCTTGACGTGTACGGGGTCGGGTTCGCTGAGCGGCGGCCGCACGGTGCCGACCTCCAGGCCGCCGAGCCGCACACCCGCCTTGACGAGCGAGACGGCGTACCCGCGGCCGAGGTTGCGCAGTTCGACGAGCGGGGCGTAGAAGCCGTCGAGCAGGCGGTTGACCGTGTCGTCGTCGCCGGTGTTCAGGGCCCGGTGGAAGGCGAGCGCGATGTCGGGGGCGAAGCAGAAGACGGCGGAGGAGTAGAGGGTGACGCCGATGCCCCGGTAGGCGAGGCCGGTGAGTTCGGCGGTGGGCAGGCCGTTGAAGTAGAGGAAGGGGTGGCCGGGCAGGTCGCGGCGCACGGCGCCGACGATGCGCTGCATCAGGTCCAGGTCGCCGTACCCGTCCTTGAGCCCGATGATGCCCGGCACCCGTGCGAGCGCGACGACGGTCTCGGGGGTGAAGACGGCGTTGTCGCGCTGGTAGACGATGACGTCGAGGGAGGTGGCGGCGGCCAGTTCGGTGTAGTGGCGCAGCAGCCCCCGCTGGTCGGCGGCCACGAGGTACGGGGGCATAGCGAGCAGCCCGTCGGCGCCGCTTCCTCGGCGGCCTTCGCGTACTGGACGGCGAGCGCCGTGCCGTATCCGGCTCCGGCGACGACGGGCACCCGGCCGGCCGCCTCCTCCACGGCGGCGGCCACGCACGCGCGGAATTCCTCCGGCGTCAGGGCGTGGAACTCCCGGTGCCGCAGCAGGTCGAAGACCGCGGCGGCGCCGGCGTCGATACCGGCGCGTACGTGTGCGCGGAACGCGTCGAGGTCGAGGCGGCCGAGGCCGTCGCCCGGTCCGTACGCGGTGACGGGAAAGAAGAGCAGGCCGTCGAGTCGGCCGGCGAGCGGGGCTGAGGTCACGGGTGCTCCCTGTGCGTGCACAATTATGATCCGCGTCTATGTCCCTGAACGCCGTCACGCTAGGGCAGCCGCCCGGAGCCGGTCAAGACGGAAAGCCGCAAGACAGAGGCGGATCGGGCTCCTCCGCGCGACACTTGACGCGGTTCGCCGCCACTCCTTAGCGTGTCCACGCATGTGAATACGGTCCACGGACGCGTCCGTTTGCCGTGCCCCCCGCGGCCCATGCCGGCCACCGCGCACCGAGGAGACCCGCCGATGCCCGCACCCCGCACCGTCCTGCTGACCGGCGCCGCCGGAGGCCTCGGCACCCTGATGCGCGGACTCCTTCCGGCGTACGGCTACGCACTGCGCCTCTTCGACGCCACTCCCCTGGAGGGCGAGCCGGACGCGATCACCGCCGATCTGGCGGACAAGGGGGCGCTGCGCGAGGCCGTACGCGGCGTCGACGCGGTCATCCATCTGGCGGGCATCTCGCTGGAGGCGTCCTTCGAGAAGATCATGCGCTCCAACATCGAGGGGACGTACAACCTCTACGAGGCGGCCCGCGAGGAGGGCGTCGGCCGGATCGTCTTCGCCTCGTCGAACCACGCGGTCGGCTTCACCCCCGTCCCCGCCGGGGACGCACCGCTCATCCCGGTCGCCACCCCGCACCGCCCCGACACCTTCTACGGCCTCTCCAAGGCCTTCGGCGAGGACCTGGCGCAGCTCTACTGGGACCGGCACGGCCTCGAAACCGTCTCGGTGCGGATCGGCTCCTGTTTCATGGAGCCCACCTCGGTACGGATGCTGTCGGTCTGGATGAGCCCCGGTGACGGCGCCCGCCTCTTCCACGCCGCGCTCACCGCCGAGGACGTGGGCCACACCGTCGTCTACGGGTCCTCCGCCAACACCCGCCTGTGGTGGGACCTGTCGTCCGCGCGGCCCTCGGTTACGAGCCGCAGGACGACTCCGAGCAGTATGCCGGGAAGCTCCTCGCGGACCAGGGCGAACTCGACCCCGGCAACCCCGACCACGCGCACCTGGGCGGTCACTTCTGCACCAGCCCGCCCCAGTGGCCGTACTGAAACTCACGCGACCGCGCGGCCGTCCGGCGGGCACGATGTCCCCATGCCCAGACCTCATGGATTCAGTTACGAGCGGTGCGGCGACGGCCGCGTCGTCATCACCCACCGGGGGCGCCCCGCGGGCACCCTGCGGGCGCCCGCGCGGAGAAGTTCCTGGCCGAGGCGGAGGCGGGCGACGGCCAGCTGGTCATGGCCCGCTGGACGGGGGCGTACAAGCACGGCAACGAGCGGGTGGCGAAGAATCACCCGCGCAACGGGTGACGGGTAAGGGAACGGCAAAGACATGTCGGTCGTTAGCCCTGTCATGACCGCAATGACACCCGGCTCGAACATTCCGCTTCCCACCGCCCGCGTGGCCGTGGACGTTGCCGCCCCGGTGCGGCTCGACGTATCGGGCCTGCTGCTCACCGCCGACGGCAAGGTGCGCTCCGACGACGACTTCATCTTCTACAACCAGCCGACGGGCCCCGGTGTCACCTACCGCTCCGGAGGCGGCACCGCCCCCGACGCGATCGTGGTGGACACCTCGGCGGTCCCGCCGGGCATCGAGAAGATCGTGGTCACGGCGAGCCCCGACGCCGCGGGCCAGACCTTCCAGGGCATCGAGCCCACCGCCACCGTGCGGGGCGCCGACGACGGCGCGGTGATCGCCACGTTCACCCCGCCCCAGCTCGGCTCCGAGACGGCCGCTGGTGGTCGTCGAGATCTACCTCCGCAACGGCGCGTGGAAGGTGCGCGCGGTCGGCCAGGGGTACGCGAACGGACTCGCCGGCATCGCCTCGGACTTCGGCGTCTCGGTGGAGGAGCCCGAGGCGGCCGCCCCCGCCCAGGCGCCCGCGGCGCCGCCCGCGCCCGGGCGGCCGATCCGAGGATCGCGGCCGCCCCCGCGG
>RHMC01000295.1 GCA_003719395.1 Streptomyces altiplanensis | reverse complement strand
GCGGCGTGTGGGGGGACGGTCATTCAGGCATTCAGTCACGCGGCACGGGGGCTTCGAGCCCCTTGCAGGGCAGGACGGCCCAGGACTTGGTTCCCCGGTGCGGCGGGGCCTGGGCCTCGGCGGAACCCCAGGCGCCGCCACAGTCGTCGACGAGCGCCGCGAGCAGCCACAGCGAACGCGTACGGCGCTCCTCGCAGAGCACGAGCGCGGCCGGGTCCCTGTGCCGGGGATGCTGGTCCCACAGAACGATCCGGAGCGCGGCGTCGCGGTACCGGAGGGAGAGGTAGAGATCCTCTCCGGGAGTCAACTTCACTGCCGCGCCGATCAGTTCGCCGGCCGCGAGGGCTGCGAGGTCGGCGTACGGGTCCAGGTGGTGCGCATGCAGGGCGGACCGCACGCGGTACGGGCGATGGCGCGCAGTGCGGTTCCCCGGGGAGGGTCAGGCTGTACGCGAGGGTCGAGGGGCGGGGCGGGCGCGGCCGGCGGTGGAGCGCGGCAACGGGGGAGGTGACGGGGCAGAGTGCGGTGCGGAGGATCGGTGTCGGCGTCATTGCGGACTTCCTTGTCCCGGGGGTGAGTGGCGAATGGCGAGCGGCTTTCGGGTGCGATCTCTCTGCTCGTTGGCGCGCACGGGTGGCTCACGGCGGTGCGTACGGATGAGCGATGAGCAGTGGCTTGTCTCCCTGGCGCGGGACCACCCCTCCCAGGGAAGGAGAGTGCGGGCAGGACCGCGCGATGCACTTCCAACTCATCTGCGTGAGCGGTGCGTTATCCAAGATAGAGAACTGAGGGTAAATTTCCCCCCTGCTCGTGGAAATTGAACCCATACGTGGCTCGCTCGCACGCACAGGCGGCAGACTGCACATGACCGCACGCGGAAGGGATCGGCATGGCAGCGAGGACGTCGCCAACGGAACGCCAGAAGCGGCTGGGCATCGAGCTGCGCAAGATGCGCACGTCAGCGGGCGTCTCAGCGGAGTTCGCGGCCGGACTGCTCGGCATCGACCGGGGCAAAATCTCCAACATTGAGTCAGGCGTACGCCCCATCAGCGCCGATCGCCTGCGCACGCTGGCCTGCAACTGCGACTGCACGGACGAGACCTTCGTTGAGGCTCTGGTCGAGATGGCCCAGCCGGGCAGACGCGGCTGGTGGGAAAGGTACCGGGGCTCACTCCCCCAGGGCCTTCTGGACATCGCCGAGTTGGAGGCGTACGCAATCCGCATGCGAGCCGCGTACTCCATGCACATCCCAGGGTTGCTCCAGACGTCGGACCATGCGCTCGCTGTCTTCCGTGTGGTGATCCCTCACCTGCCCGAGCACGAGATCGCCCTCCGGCTCGCCCATCGCGTGGAGCGCCAGCAGATCCTGGACGGGGACAATCCGCCCGGGTTCGTGGCGATCGTCCACGAAGCGGCTCTACGCATGCAGTTCGGCGGCCCGAGCGTGGCACGAGCCCAGCTCAACCATCTGCTGAAGAGGTCCGAGCAGGAGAACGTATCCCTGCTTGTCCTCCCGTTCGAGGCGGGCGCGTTTCCAGGCGCCGGGCAGACGGTGCTCTATGCGGAAGGGCCAGTACCGCGGCTTGACACCGTCCAGATCGACAACTCGCACGGCCCGGATTTCCTTTACGCGGATACACAGTTGGCGAAGTACCGTGCCCATCTGAACTGGATGGAGGAGATCGCGCTGCCTCCCGAGAGTTCGCGGGACTTCATCCGCAACATCGCGCGCCAACTCTGAGGAGATGAACCGGTGGCCGAGATCAAATGGGAAGACGCGTTCTGCGGCGAAGGCAACTCCTGCTTCCGCATAGGGACCGATACCGACGGCAACGCCTACATCGCCGTCCGCGGCGAGGAGGACCGTTACCTCACCGACAGCCAGGACGCCCTGCGGAACCTGATCCGGGACATCAAGGCGGGCAAGGCCGACCACCTGCTCTGACGCCCACGGTCCCGGCCGTACCGGCCTGACTGGCGGCCGGGCCGCAGAGGGGCGGTGCCCCAAGGCCCGGCCGGTGGCGGCCGTCAGCTCTGGGAGCCTGAGCCGGCGTCGGCGCTTGGTACTTCACCGCGCGGGAACGAGACCTCGACACGGCGGTTCTTCTTGCGGCCTTCTTCCGAGCCGTTGTCCGCGATGGGGTAGTCCTCGCTGTACCCGCGGATCTCGAACGTGATGGTGGAGTCGAGTGACTTGTTCAGTTCCTGCTGCACGGCGTCCGCGCGCTTCTTGGACAGGACCTTGCCGTGCTCGTACGTGCCAAGGTCGTCGGTGAAGCCGAAGACGCGGATCTTGGTCGCCTTCTGGGCGATGATCTCGTCGGCGATGGCCTTGATGCGGGACGCGGCCTCCGCGTTGAGCTTCGCGCTGTCCTTGCCGAAGAGCACCTCGGCCTGAAGCGCGAACTTCACGTCGGAGTTGGTGTCCTCGCGCCGCTCCTCGCCACCAAGGTCTTCGACGACGGACTTGATGTCGATGACGCGTGCGGGGGCGAGCGTGCCTCCGTCCGCCAGCTTGAGGCCGGGCGAGTTGCCGTCCACCTCCGGGGGTGGCGATGAAGTGGTACTGCCGGGTGGTGCGCTGGGCGCGGGCTCGGCGTGAGCACTCGTCACGGACAGGCCCGTGAGCAGCGCTGTCGTCGCCAGAGTGGTCATGGCGAAATGCGCTGGGCGACTTCGGGAGAGGGTGAAGGACATGGGGTCACTCACCGTCGGAGATCTCGATGGTGGCCGGAGGCATGTCGGCGATCTGGAAGTCGACCTTGGTGGTGCTCGCAGGCGGCGCGGGGAACTGGGCAAACCAGGTCTTCTCTTCGTCCTTACGGAAACCGCCAGTGAATTTGGTGCACAGGCAACGTCCCTCCGTATCGCGAAGGATCAGGTACTTCTTTTTCCCTACCCTGTCGACAAGAGAGGCACCTGCCATGGAAGCAGCGTTGTCCGACAGTTCTTGCTCGTCCCCTCGCCAAGTAGCCGGGTTCCAGAACCCGCCCTTGCCGTTCTGCACAACTCCGCCGACGGTGAGGAACCCACCTTCATCCCGTACTGCAGAGTTGACGATAAGAGTGATGTTGTCGCCACCCTTCACTTCAGCCAGCACGGTGTTCTCCGGCGGAGCTTGCGGCTCCTCTTCCTTCGAGTTCCCCTCTCCTTCCCCACCCTTGTCAGTGGAGGTCGAAGAGGAGGCCACATCAGGCTTCTCCTCTCCGCCTCCACCACAGCCGGACGCTGTGAGAACCAATCCAGTTGTAATTGCCACCGCGGCCAGTGCCCTCCGGGCCTTCATGGCGTGCCGCATACTCATCAGCAGTTTTCCTCTTCTGGACGATCATCGTCACTCACTCAGATGGACAGAGAACAGATCCTGCGGCTCAGGCAGGTCCTCCACAACGAAATCCTTCGGATCGATCTCCCAGGGAATGCCGTCCTCGCAGTCGATCTCGATGAGTTTCGCCGGATCGCTCCCCGGCGTAATACCACAACGAGGTTCAACCGCTGCGGTAGCGTCGGCCTTGGCATGCATGCTCTCCGTGCCCGGGATCACCGAGTCACCCACCGTGAAGCGCGTCTCGATCTCCGCCGTGAACTCCAGTCGGTCTGTGTCCACATAGGAATTCAGGAGCTCTGAATCGTTCTCACTGGCCAGCTGAGCTGCGGCAGCCCCAGCTTCAGCACCATTGGCCCCCTTACCGTCGAGCCAGTCGATCAGCTCGTCCGGTGTACCGAAAGAATCGATGAAGCCGTCAGTCAGCTCGTCACGTATCTCCTGGGCACCCGCGAGTGCGGCCGCATCAGCGGCCGACTGACCACCGTTTCGGGCAACAGCTGCCTGAGCGAAGGCAAAGTACGCGAACGCAAGAAAGAGCAGACCCCCCACCACCACGACGTACATGGGGAGAGTCTGCCCTCGGTCCTGCCGAAACCCACCGATCATCAGCCGCCGCCGGTGATGTCCTCCACCGCGTCGCCGATAGCCGTCGAGATGGTGTCGTCCAGCCCCAGCCCCCGGACCGCCACCACGATCAGCGCGATCACGACGACCAGGCCGGCGTACTCCACCACGCTCGCGCCCTCGTCCGCTCGCTGCTGCATGCGCGTCACGACCGTGTTCCGCCAGTTGTTGATCGTGAGCCGGGTCTTCGTGGCGGTCTTGAGCGTGATGTTCTTCGACATGGGGGACCCCTCCGGGTTCGGCCGACCGGCAGTCGGCGTCGTGTGCGCCTCTTCGTCTGCGGTGCCGCTTTCGACAGGGGGAACATACGCCGGAACAGAGGGAACGTCAGAGGGTCCGTGGGCCCAACTCTGGGCCCAAAGCCGGGACCGGGCCCGGTTCGGCGCTGTCGTCGTCCGTTCAGCCATGGCTCGTCGTCCCCCTCGCCGACCCCAGCCACAGCGCGATCGCTTCGCTCCTGCTCGCGCTGTGAAGTTTCGCGAAGATGCGGTTGATGTGGTTCTTGACGGTCTTCTCGCTGATGAAGCAGGTGGCGGCGATCTGCTGGTTGCTCATCCCCGACGCGATCAGGTCCATGACCTCCACCTCCCTCGAACTCAGCCCGAAGTCGGGCCTGTTGCCGGGCTTCTGTCCCCGTTGGAGCCGCTGCCGGTCCCCCGTTGGATACTGTGCCACGAACGATTGCACCTGCGAAGGACTTTCTCCGAGTCGCCCCGAATCCGAGACACCTGGCTCCTCATCGGCCCCGTACGCGGCATGTGCAGTCGCATCGCGGGTCACGGCGTGGCCAGGAATCCGGCCCGCGCCCGTGTACGGCGTGCCCGTGGCGTACGCCGCGCCGAGACCTTCGGGGAGCCCTCCCGCCCCGGCCGGGGGAACGCCGCCCCCGGCCCGCATGTGGGCCAGCAGCGCGTCCTGGGCCGAGGCCGTGAAGTGGGCGCGGCCCTCCTTGATGTCGCGTACGGCGCCCACCAGCTGTTCCGCGGTGAACTCGCCGTGCACCAGGTAGCCGCCCGCGCCCAGCCGCAACGCCTCGCGCACGATCTCGCTCTCGCGGCTGTACGTCAGCATCATCACCGGCGCCAGCTGGACCAGGTACGGCAACGCGGAGATGCCGTCGACGCCCGGCATCCGGACGTCCAGCAGCACCACGTCCGGCCGGTGGTGCCGGACTGCCGTCAGGGCCTGGCGGCCGTCGGCCGCCTCCGCGACGACCTCGATGTCGTCGACGGCCACCGAGCAGGACGGCGAGGCCCGCCCGTACGACCGGATTGCTCGTCGGCGACGACGACAGCGCCGGAGGGACGGCGGGCCGAAGGGGTCGGGGGGAG
>RHMC01000294.1 GCA_003719395.1 Streptomyces altiplanensis | reverse complement strand
GTCAGCGGTCAGGGCCAGGCTGTGGGACGCGCGGCGGCGATGGCGGTGATGTGCTTGCCCGCGGTCTGGGCCATCAGGCCGGAGACCCGCTTGTCGCTGTCCCAACCGGCACCGACGACCTCGCCGTCGACGGTCAGAGCCAGACTGTGGTACCAGGTGGCGGCGACGGCGGTGACGCGCTTGCCCGCGGTCTTGGCGGCCAGGTCGGAAGCCTCCTTGTACGGGCTGACGCCGGCGGCGATGAGCTGGTCCTCGTCGGTCAGCGCGAAGCTGCTGTCCCGGCTGGCCAGAACGGTGGTGAAGCGCTTGCCGGCGGTCTGGGCGAGGAGACCGGAGATCTTCTTGTTCCCGTCATAGCCCACGCCGATGACTTCGCCTTCAGCGGTCAGCGCCAGGCTGTGGCTTTCACCGGCGGAGATGGCGATGATGCGCTTGCCCGAGGTCTCGGTCTCCACTCCGGGGTCAGAGCCGGTCTTCTCTGAACCTGCGGCGATGACCTGGCCGTCGGCGGTCAGTGCCAGACTGTGCTCCCAAGCTGTGGCGATGGCGGTGATGTGCTTGCCCGCTGTCTTCTTCTTCAGGTCGGAGACCTGATGGTCCGTGTCGTTGCCGGCGCCGACGATGCGGGCGACGACAGTGACGGGCTCCGTCAGGGCTCCCGTGGGCGGTGTGGCGGATGCGGTTGAAGGGTCGAGATCGAGTGCGCGTTCAGTCATCGTGCCTACTCCTCACGCCGGGGTGTCTCAAGCTTTCGCGGACAGGGTCATGCAGGTGCCGCCGAGGACGTTCCCCAGGAGGTCGGCGGTCACCTTCAGCGGAATGGAGACCTCGGGCACGCTTTTCCGTACCAGGGAGGCGTTCATGAAAGCGGTCAGGGAAGGCACCGCACACAGCAGGGAGGCCGCGAGCATCACGGGTTCGTCGTCGAAGCTGCCCTGAACCGCCTTCACACAGGAGTAACCGGTGACAGCCGCGCCCCACAGCGTGAGCAACCACGGTGTGGCTTCCGCGACCAGACGCCTCAGTTCCGAGCTGCGGACGAAGGCCGCGCCCACCACACCGCCCACGGCCGCGCCGATGGCGACCACCTCCAGGACGCCACGGGGGCCCAGGGCCTGGATCTCGTTCCATTCCCCTTCGGCGTGGGACAGACCGGCGATGCTCAGGGCGCACAGGATGCCCAGGCCCGTCACCACGACGGGGGTGTCCTCGCCGAGGAGGTCGCCGACCGCCGCGGGAAGGAGGGAGACGGCCTGGAGCGTGCCGGCGCACATCAGCAACGCCGGGTAGGGAGCGGCGCTGCTGCCGTCCGGGCTCTCGGACGTGGCGTCGGCGGCGAGCGTCAGGCTGGTGTGACCCGGGGAGGACCCCGCCGGGGAACGGCTCGGTGTGGACGCCGTTGCTCAGTTTGTAGACGAGGGTCACCGGGACGGCGGCGACCAGGGAGAGCAGCCCGCCGACGGACAGCTTGTCGCCGGGGTGCCCGGCGGCCTTGGCCAGCCAGGACCACAGGGCGTTGAGCGGGCCCAGGCTCACGGACTGGCTCAGGAAGGCGCGCAGTCCCTCGATGCCGTGGTCGACCAGGGCCGCGACCGTGTCGAGGGCGAGTTGGGCGCCCTCGAACGCGGCGTCCATGAAGTGCCGGCAGGCTTCGACCAGGTCACCGAGGGCCTTGCCCTCGCCCTGGCGACTCAGAAGTTCCTGCATTCCGCAGGCGAACTCCGCGACGCCGCTTCCGAGATCGCGTTCCAGATCGGCGGTGAGCGTGCGCAGGTGGTCCCCGACGGACTCGTCGTGATCCTTGCCGGGGGCTGCGGTGACGCCGGACGCGTACGTCTGGAGTTTGTCCATCGCCCAGTTGTGATGCACGTCCCCGGCGACGGAGGCCACCGCGCCGGCGCCCCCGGTGTGGAGTTCGGCTCTGTGGACGGGCCTGGTCAGGGGCATGCCCTGGCACTTCTCGCGGACCTGCGTCAGGACGCCGTCCATCTGCGCGCGGTGCTGCTTGAGCCAGTGGTCCGCGGCGTGTTGGGCGGAACGCGCGTTGTCGGCCAGCTGGGACAGGAACCGGTCCGCGGCGCTTTCGAGCGCCTTCTTGGTGTTCCATATCGCGCTGAAGTCGAAGAAGGCGCGCAGCCACCGGATGGCGTCCTCGACGGCCACCTCGACGGCCCGCAACGCGGCGATGACGAGATGGGCCGCGTGATCCAGCGCGTGGACGGCGGCCTCGAACCCGCTGACAATGGTCTTCCCGACGCGCAGGGCGAACCTGGCCACCTTTCTTCCGGCATCGACCACCAGGTGCTTCAGGGTGCTCAAGCCGTTCTTCAGACTGTGCAGCGCATCGCCTGCCCGATGCTTGATCCAGTTCCCGACGCTGTCGAAGATGCCGTAGTACGTGCCCGGGCTCCCCTCGGCGCACCGCGCCAACGCGTCCGCGTCGGGCAGCACCTCGAACGTCGCCCCGCCCGGGTTTCCGTTGCCGGACCCGGTGCCGTCGCCGTCGGAGGTGCCGAAGAAGAAGCCTGCCGGAGCGTTCCCGTCGGGGACCGGCCGGCCCAGACCGACGGCTGCCGCGCACCGCACGGCCTTGGCGGCCGAGGCAAGGTCCTGGTCCGAGGCGCCGGCGGGGACCAGCGGCGCAGCCTGCTCCCCTGCGTGGGGCACCCGGGCGGCGCGCAACGTCCGCCCCTCGGCGTCGAACGGGGTGAGCCCACCCCCAGGATTGGTGGGGTTCAGTGTTTCGCTGAACCCGGCCAGGTAGGCGTGCACGCTCTTGCCGGGCTGGAGTGAGACCGGTTTCGCCAGCCCCTCGGTTTCCAGCAGGATCTCCGGCGCGGCCAGGCCGTCGGCCGGCAGGGAAAGGGTGATACGGCCGAGCACGTCCGTTTCCAGGTGCTGCGGTTGAGGGGTGAGCATCATCGTGCGGCCGCCGACGGTCGCCCGACAGGCCGCGGACGTCTCGGCGGTGCGTAAGGTGATCGCACGCTTCGCCAGGGGAGTCCCGTGGTCGTCCGTCAGCTGTGCCTGAAGGCGGTGCCGGGTCACCTCGGTGGCCGACCCGACCAGCGCTGCCTCCTCGCCCGCCACGCGCACACCCGGAACCCGCACCTCGGTCCCCTGCCATGTGCCGGTGTGGGGGTCCTGCTCGTCCAAGCGCAGATGTCCGCCTTCCTCACCGCGGGAGAAGAGCGCCGTGCCTCCGTCGGCGGTGTGGCTGACGGCCATGTCGACCACGTCCCGTGCGAGGGGCAGCGGGGGAAGCCACCTGGGCTCGCCGACCGTCCCGCGCGTGCTGCCGCGGTCCTCGCGCAGGGCCCATAGCATCCCCCCGTCGTCGATCCCGAAGAGGTCCCAGCTCGCTTCCATTTGCGTGGTACCCGTCACGTGCACGCCGTCGCTACGGAAAGGCAGCTTGCCGACCTCGACGGCCCGCTGCAGAGCCCCGTCCAGAGCGAACACACAGTTCCGCAGCATGCCGTCGTCGGTGAGAACGAGGACGAACACGCCCTGCTCCGTCACCTCGGCCGCGACCACCTCCTTGACGCCTACGCCCAAGTCGATGTCGTCCTGGGAAGACGACGCGTACCTGCCCGTGGTCACACGGCAGACCTGGAGTCCAGGACGCGGGGAAGCCCCCTGCGGATTCGGCTCTTTCGAGAAGCACAGCATTTCCACGCCGTCTTCCGTCAAGCCGGTCACCGTGGCTCGCACGTCAGCACCTACGCCGATGTTGTGCCGGTGCACATTGGTGGCGGAGTCACGCGAGGGGGGAGCATCGAGATACCAGAGTGTGATGCCATCCGCGCACGACCCGTACAGAAGCGGGGCCTGGTGCGGTGTGTAGGCGACTCTCCACCTCTCCACAGCGGCCAGCGCGTCGGGTAGCTGCTCGGGGGCCTCCCAACCGACTCCGTCGTCTTCCAGTCCGGAGCACCACAGCGCTCCTTCCGAGGAGAAGAAGCACCAGACCCCGATGCTCTTGTCCTCGACGACGGTGATCTCCCGCGGTGCGTGCTGGGGAAACAGCGCGTGTGCCCGCCAACCCGTCTCGTGCCCGGGGTCAGTGGCCAGGTGCACCAAGCTGGTGTTGTCCTGTGAACCCTCCAGGAGCAGGGCCTCGTGCCGCGCTGGGGAGGGTATGTCCCGCCGGAGCAGGTTGTGGAACGCGATCAGCTTTCTCCCGGCCATGGGACTGACACGCAGGTGTTCACCCAGGAGCACGTCCTGGCTGAGGGTGTCGCTGACGACAACCTGTACGGGCGGGGCCTGCGTCTGGCCTTGTGTCATTCCACGCTCCTTCGCTGCCTGCACTCAGGAGTCATCTTGCGCAGGGTCGCCGTGAGCGTTGGAGCAATACGTTATAAACTCATCACATAAAGTGAATTTCTGCGAGCACCGTGTAGGGAACTGCTGCAGGGTTGGGTGACAGCGGGGTTTATGCAGCCAGGGCTGCGGCTGGGGTCATGATGGTCTCGTACTCGATGGGGTCAATCGGGCCAGGCGTCTCTGACGCCGGCGTCGGTGGTAGGTGCGCTCGATCCAGGTGACGATCGTGATCCGCAGCTCCTGGCGGGTGGCCCAGGTACGGCGGTCGAGGACGTTCTTCTGCAGCAGCGCGAAGAAGCTCTCCATGGCCGCGTTGTCGCCGGCCGCACCGACCCGGCCCATGGAGCCGACCAGGTCGTGACGTGCGAGAACGGACACGAATTTCCGTGAGCGGAACTGACCGCGGTCGGAATGAACTGTGCATCCGGCGACCTGGCCGCGACGGGCCACCGCGGATTCAAGGGCTTTCACCGCGAGGCTGGACTTCATCCGGGCCTCGATGGAATAGCCCACGATGCGGCTGGAGTACACGTCCTTGACGGCACACAGGTACAGCTTGCCCTCGCCGGTGGCGTGCTCGGTGATGTCCGTCAGCCACAACCGGTTCGGCCCGGCTGCGGTGAAGTCCCGCCGCACCAGATCATCATGGACCGGTGGCCCGGCCTTGGCGTTCTTCCCATGGCCTCTGCGCTTGCCGAACGCGCTCCACCAGCGGTTGTCCCGGCAGATCCGCCAGGCGGTCCGCTCGGCCATCGGCTCACCGGCGGCCCGGGCCTCGTCGAGGAGGAAGCGGTGGCCGAACTCGGGATCGTCGCGGTGCGCGTCGAACAGGGCGTTGGCCCGGTATGCCTCGGCGAGCTCGGAACCGGTGACCGGTGAGGCCAGCCACCGGTAGTAGGGCTGGCGGGCCAGCCTGAGTACCCGGCACGTCACCGCCACCGGCACCCGGTGAGGGGCAGCGGCGGCGGCCAGCTCGCGGACGAGC
>RHMC01000293.1 GCA_003719395.1 Streptomyces altiplanensis | reverse complement strand
ACGCCAACCAGGTCATGGACTTCACTCCACCGAGTGAAGATCACCAACAGCATCCCGAATGTGAGACAGAGCCGTTTTTCTTACAGTCCCTCGACCGGGTGGTGGAACTCCTGGACCTCCTGGACGAGGCCCAGGCCCATGCCCAGGACAGCACCGGCGACCGCATCCGCCGCGCACTGGAGGCCATGGCGCCGCTGCCCCCGCGCTGCGGCGATTGCGGCGAGCAGAAGCCGGACGTCAAGGTGATGAAGGACCCGTTCACGGAGGTCCTGCACACGGAGGCCACCGGCCACGAGACCGCTCACCTGCGCCCGCCCTGCGCCACCGCCCGGTTCGAGGAGAGCTGACCGCAGTCCCGTCACTTTCACGATGCCCGGCCTCCGGATCGCAGGCCGGGCATCGGCGTGCGCCCCTCACCGCTGGGCATCGGCGGGGCCGGTGCCCCATACCTAAGTGGTCTGCGTCGTAAGTCCTTCGGGGGTTGACTTCGAGGCTGGGCGTCGGCGTGCTCGTGGTCAGGTGGCGAGGTGGTCCGGCAGGCGGTGTCGAGGGCGTTCTCGGGGGTGCCGCCGGGACTGCCGGTGGGCAGGAGGGCGTCTGATCGGGGGCGGGCTTGCTCGCCCAGGCCCGCCTCTCGCGCGAGGCCGGGACGAGGCGGCGAGGGGTATGGCATCAGCGGTCAGACGTCGGGCCGTGCTTCGAGGAAAGCGAGGGCCCTGGCCACGAACGCGTCGTGGTACTGGAAGATCCCGCCGTGTCCGGCGTCCGGGTAGAGGGGGACGAGTTCGCCCCGGGGCAGCCGCGCGGCGAGGTCGAGGGTGTTCTCGCTCGGCATCATCCGGTCGCTCTCGCCGTTGGCCACCAGGACTGGCTGGCGGATGCGGGACAGGTCGGCCGGTGCTTGAAGGCCCCATCGGTGGATGGCCTTGAGCTGGGCGCGGAACGACGTCAGCGAGATGGCTTTGTCGCGGTCGTCCGTGCGCTCCTTCAGCCGTTCCAGGAAGGCGCGCGCTTCGCGTCGGCCGTGTTCGGTGTCGGTGAAGAAGAGGAACTGCTTGGGGTCCTTGCGGGTCAGGAAGCCCTTCAGGATGTCCCGGAGGGTGAGTGCGGTGACCTTGTCGATGCCTGGGCCTCCGGCGGGGCCGGTGCCCGCGAGGACGACACTGCGCACCAGCTGTGGTTCCTCGGCTGCGATGACCTGGGCGATGAAGCCGCCCAGCGACAGGCCGAGCAGGTCGACCCGCTCGAAGCCCAAGGCGCGGATGAACAGCACCGCATCGCGGGCCATCGCCTCGATGGTGTCGGGCGTGGAACCGCCCGACGCGCCGACTCCGCGGTTGTCGAAGGTGATCACCCGCGCCGGGCGGCGAGTCCGTCGACGACGCGGGGGTCCCAGTTGTCCAGGACCGCGGTCAGGTGGTGGAGCAGGATCAGCGGTACGCCGTCTCCTTCCGGGCCGAGCTGCCGGTAGACGAAGTCGACGCCGCGCACGGACACCGAACGGGTCGGCGCGTCCTTGTACACCGACGGGGCGGGCGTGGGGGAACTGCGCGGTGCGCTCATGATCGGTTCCTGTGGGGGTGTGGAAGGTAGGGGTGGCGGGAGGAGGGATCCTCTCGCTGCCCAGCCTGTCGGTGGTGGGGCGGGGGCCGGGCCCTCACCGCCATCGCGATGACGACCTTGCCGGCCTTGGCGTGGCCCTTCTCGGCGTACTCCATGGCCTCGCGGGTCTGGTCGAAGGGGAAGACGCGGTCGACGACGGGACGGATCTCTCCGGCGTCGACGAGCCGGGTGAGTTCGCGCAGCTGGTCGCCGTCGGCCTTCATGAACAGGAAGGAGTAGGTCGCCCCCTGGCGCTTGGCGTGGCGTCGGGTCTTGAAGCTCAGCGCGTTCATCGCCTGACGCAGGACCGGGTTCGCGCCCAGCTCGCGGGCGAAGTCCGCGTCGGGGGGCCCGGCGATACTGATGACCTTCCCGCCTGGCTTGAGGACCCGCAGGGACTTCTCCAGGGTCTCGCCGCCGAGGGCGTCCAGCACGACGTCGTAGCCGTCCAGGACCTCTTCGAAGTCCTGGGTGCGGTAGTCGATGACGACGTCCGCGCCGAGTTCCTTGACCAGGGCGGCGTTGGCCGCGCTCGCGGTGGTGGCCACGTGCGCGCCCAGGTGCCTGGCCAGCTGGATGGCGATGGTGCCCACCCCGCCGGAGCCCGCGTGGATCAGGACCTTCTGGCCCGGTTGGATCTGTGCCCTCTCGACCAGCGCCTGCCATGAGGTGAGGGCGACCAGGGGGAGGGAGGCGGCCTCCGTCATGGTGAGAGTGGCCGGCTTGAGGGCCAGGTCGTTCTGGTGGACGGCGATGAGTTCGGCGAAAGCGCCGATGCGGTCCTTGTCGGGCCGGGCGTAGACCTCGTCACCCACCGCGAACCGGGTGACGGCCGAGCCGACCTGGACCACCACTCCGACAAGGTCGTTGCCCAGCACGAGAGGGAGGCGGTACGGGAGGATCAGCTTGAAGTCGCCGTCGCGGATCTTGAAGTCCAGCGGGTTGACGCTCGCCGCGTGGATCTTGATCAGCACGTCGTGGGCGCCCGGCTCCGGATCGGGCATCTCGGCGGCGCGCACCGCGGACTGGTCGCCGTACTTCTCGATCAGGTAGGTCTTCATCGCCGTCTTCCTGTCTCGTCCGCACAGGGACGGGATCTCCGCTCGCCCGGACTGCCCCGGTGCGAGGTATTTTCTGGTGTTCACTGCTGGTTCATGACGCCCCACGCCGATGCGGCGGGCGCGCCTCACGCTGCGTTCGGTGATGCGGCCAGGCTCCGCTTCACGTGCCGGGTGGTCTCGTCGGCGAGGATCTCGGGCAGTCCCCGCTCGACGCCGGACAGGGCCTGGGCGGCGACCCCGGCGGGGTCGGTCTTCTGGTCGGCGGGTACGCCGGCAGCCATGTCGGTGTCCATGTATCCGACGTGCAGGGCCGTGACGGTGATGCCGCGGGGCGCCAGTTCCTCCCGGGTCGCACCGGTCAGTGCCCATGCGGCGGCCTTCGCCGCGGCGTAGGCGCCGAGGTCGGCCGGGTGCAGCCAGGACAGGACCGACAGCACGTTGAGCACGGCGCCGCCGCCGTTGGACTCGATGACCGGGGCGAAAGCCCGCGTCACGGCGAGCGGGCCGAAGAAGTTCACCTCCATCTCCAGGCGTACCGCGTCCGGGCTGCCCGCCATGAGGGGCGTTCCGGTGGAGATGCCCGCATTGTTGACCAGCAGCGTCGCGTCGGAGGCGGTGCGAGCCGCCGCTCGGATCGACTCCGCGCCCGTCACGTCGAGCCGCAGCGGGATGACACCCGGAAGGTCCACCGTTTCGGGGCGACGGGCCGCCGCGTACACCTTGGCCCCGCGTTCCACGAGCTGGGCGGCCAGGTGCCGCCCGAGCCCCCGGTTGGCGCCGGTGACCACTGCTACCGCGTCCTTCAGGTCCATGCCCGCTCCCAGCGTCACGGCCGCCGTCAAGCAGCCCGCACCAATTAGATTACGACGCCAATCTAAGCACTGGCCTAAGATAGATGCCAGTCGACATCCAATCGGGAGGTGGCCGATGGGCCGCGTATCGCAGGCGCAGGCGCAGGAGAACCGCCGGCGGGTCGTTGAAACCGCGTCCCGCCTGTTCCGGGAACAGGGGACCCACGTCAGCGTCGCCGACCTCATGAAGGCGGCCGGTCTGACCCACGGCGGCTTCTACAAGCAGTTCGCCTCCAAGGAGGCACTCATCGACGAAGCCACCGCCCACGCGTTCGGCGAACTCGCCCAGCACCACAAGGACGGGCTCGATCAGTACGCCGGGCAGCGCGACGCCGCCCAGCGGGCGCTGATCGACGCCTACCTCTCCGCCGAGCACCGCGACAGCGCGGCAGACGGGTGCCCCGCCGCCGCACTCGCCACCGACATGGCCCGTGACGGCGGAGAAAGCGAGGCCCGCCGCGTCTACACCCAGGGAGTGGGCGACTTCGCCGACTTCCTCGCCACCAAGGACCAGGACGGCCTCATCCGGCTGTGCACCATGATCGGCGCACTCGTCCTGTCCCGGGCCACCAAAGGCTCGCCACTCTCCGAGGAGATCCTCACCACCGCACGCGAGGCACTGACGGCCACCAACTGACCCGAGACACGGTGCACGGCGGCACGCCGCAGGAAGGATGCGCTTCTTCGCACCCTGCCGTCATCCATTTCTCGTGAACGGCTCTCCCGCGTTGCCTCTCGCTTCCGCACGCCCGATCTCCCTGACCGCCTCCGAGTGCGAGCGGCTGAAGAAGATGGCAAACGGCCACAAGACCGAGCACCGGCTGCGCCAGCGCGCCCAGGTCGTCCTGCACGTGGCTCGGGGCCGCTCCAACGCGCGCATTGCCACCGGGACCGGGCTGCACCTGGACACGGTCCGCACCTGGCGCGACCGTTTCGCCGGGAACCGATTGCCCGCCCTGTCCGACCGCAAGCGCTCCGGGCGTCCCGCTTTCTTCACCCCCGTGCAGGTCGCCGAGGTCAAGGCGCTGGCCTGTCAACTGCCCGCCGAGACCGGCACCCCACTGTCCCGCTGGTCGTGCCCGGAACTGGCGCGTGAGGTTGCGGCCCGCGCCATCGCCGGCTCGATCTCCGCCTCCACCGTGCGGCGCTGGCTGCGCGAGGACGCCATCAAGCCCTGGCAGTACCGGTCCTGGATCTTCATCCGCGACCCGAACTTCCGGGCCAAGGCAGCCCGCGTCATGGACCTGTACGCCCGCACCTTCGAGGGCGTCGCGCTGGGCGCAGACAAGTACGTGATCTCCAGCGACGAGAAGACGTCCGTACAAGCCCGCTGCCGCTGCCATCCCACCCTGGCCCCGGGCCAGGCCCGCGCCATGCGGGTCAACCACGAGTACCGGCGCGGTGGCGCACTGGCCTACCTGGCCGCCTACGACGTCCACCGAGCCCGCGTCTTCGGGCGCTGCGAGCCCACCACCGGCATCGTTCCCTTCATGAAGCTGGTCACCCAGGTCATGGCCACCGAGCCCTACGCCAGCGCGAAACGCGTCTTCTGGATCGTCGACAACGGCTCCTCTCACCGGGGCAAGAAGGCCGCCGACCGTCTGACCAAGGCGTTTCCCAACGCCGTCATGGTGCACACCCCGGTCCACGCCTCCTGGACCAACCAGATCGAGATCTTCTTCTCCGTCGTCCAACGCAAAGTCGTGGCACCCAACGACTTCACGGACCTCGACCAAGTCCGAGACCGGCTCAGAGCATTCGAAGACCGCCACAACGCCACGGCACAGCCGTTCCAGTGGAAGTTCACCACCTCCGACCTGGACGATCTACTGGCCAGGCTCGACCGACACACGGCCGATCACCCAGAAGAATCCTCCGTCACCCTGGCAGCATGAGCAACCCCCGAAGAACTTCCGAAGCCGACCACTACTGATCTTTTCGTAAGTTCGGTGGGGGTGCTGGGTGGATGGCTAGGCCGGTG
>RHMC01000292.1 GCA_003719395.1 Streptomyces altiplanensis | reverse complement strand
CATTCACACCCCTTCTGAGCTGGGAAGACGTCCGGACTGCTGGACGTACGCTTGATCTTTAACCTCGGGGTCCGAACGGCTCTTCGTACTTGATCACTCGGAGTGGTAACTGTCTTACACGCAGGCGGCCTTCGGCTGAGCATGTGATCCGACCAAGGAACACACAACGCCCAGCACGAAGGCCGTGGGATGAGTCTGCTACGTCACGCTGTCCGGCAGGATCCGTTTGCGGAACTGTCATGCTTCCGGAGTGAGTTTTACTCCTGTCTGACCAGACGTGCGGATGCGTTGTTCGAACTCGCGGACGCGGTGCTGTGTGCGGACGGCCCGGTCCGGTCACTGGTGGAGCTGTCGCTGGTCGGTGAACACCGGCGCGGGCACGGCGGACTTTACGATGCCCTGTCCGCAGGGCGGGTCGAGGTGGCCCGGCTGAGACGGGCCCTTGCCGCGGCGCCGCTGCCGCGGGCGGCGAACGGACGGCTGGTGCTGGCCGCCGACCTGACCTGCTGGCTGCGGCCCAGCGCACACACCTCACCGCAGCGGATCCTGTGCCACACCTACGGACGCGGCAAGGACCAGCACATTCCCGTTCCCGGCTGGCCTTACTCGGTGATCTGCGCGCTGGAGACGGGCCGCAGTTCCTGGACCACGCCACTGGACGCGTTGCGACTGTCACCGGGTGACGACGCAGCCACCGTCACCGCCGGGCAGATGCGCGAGCTCGTCGAGCGGCTGGTCGCGGCCGGCCAGTGGAAGGACGGCGATGAGGACATCCTGATCGTGGTGGACGCCGGATACGACGTGCCGCGGCTGGCCTTCCTGCTGAAGGATCTTCCGGTGCAGGTGCTGGGCCGGATGCGCTCGGACCGCGTCCTGCGCCGTGCGGTCCCCTCCCGTGAGCCCGGTGCCCGGGGCCGACCGCCCCGCCACGGCGGAGAGTTCGTCTTCGGTGACCCGGCCACCTGGAACACCCCCGACGCGCAGACGGTGACCGCGACCCGCCTCTACGGGACAGCCACCGCCAGGGCCTGGGACCGGCTTCATCCGCGACTGACCCACCGTTCGGCCTGGACGGCCCAGCTGGGTGCCCTGCCGGTGATCGAGGGCACCGTGATCCGTCTGCAGGTCGAGTCCCTGCCCAGCGGCGCGACACCGAAGCCGGTCTGGCTGTGGTGGTCGGGCACCGACGCCTCCGAGTCCGACGTCGACCTGCTCTGGCAGGCATTTCTGCGGCGCTTCGACATCGAACACACCTTCCGCCTGTTCAAGCAGACCCTGGGCTGGACCAGCCCGAAGATCCGCAGTCCCGAAGCCGCAGACCGCTGGACCTGGCTGATCCTCGCGGTCTTCACCCAGCTCCGGCTCGCCCGCCCACTGGCGGCCGACCTCCGTAGGCCGTGGGAGAAACCGACCCCGCCCGACAGACTCACTCCCGCACGAGTCCGTCGCGATTTTCGGCACCTCCGCCCGAAGACCGCCTGCCCTGCCGGAGCACCGAAATCCTCACGACCCGGCCCAGGACGGCCACCCGGGCGCAGAAACAACGAGCCCACCGCACGCTATGACGTGCACACAGTCGGCAAACCAGGCCCCGCAAAGCGACGAACGAAGAAGTCAACAACCCCCCGTCCCCGCCGCACAGGTTAAAGATCAAGCTAGGTGCGGATGGTCTCTTCGAGCCAGCGGCGCCATGAGGTCTTCCGGCGGTCACCGGGGTGCGCAAGGGTGATGTCGCCGAAGATCGCGGCCCCGGCCACCCGTATCCGCGGGGCCCGGCCCTGCGGCGCGGTGTGCGCGCGGGTCAGATCGCGTACGTCTCCCAGGACGCTGCCACAAGCCAGCTCGACCTGCACTCCTTCGGGCACGATCAGCCGTACGTCCCCAAACACCGCCCACGCCGCACCGTCAGCTCGCCGCTGGACGGCGCCGTCATCCCGCACAGATCCAGGGTCAGATCCCCGAGTACCGCGTACGCGTCGAGGGTGCCGGAGCTCTGCGCGGCCGGGTTGCGGCAAGTGACATCCCCGAGCATGGCGACGAGCTTCCGCTTCCCTGTCGCCGTTCCCGCACCGGCACCCCCTCCTGCCCCGGCAGCCGCATCCGTACCCGCACTCGTCTCGTCGGCGGCGGGCAGATCCCGACCGAGCGCGGCGAGCTGTTCGCGGGTCCGGGCCAGGTATGCCGCCTCGCAGCGGTCGGCCAGCTCCTCCAGCGTCAGCCGACCCTCGCCGGTGGCCACCCTCAGCCGTTCCACCAGGGCCTCCCGCTCGGCGTCCGAGGCCAGTACCGACGCCGCGGAGCCCGGAGCGGGTACGGGCGCCACGGCCGCGTCCTTGAACAGACCGGGGCGTTCGGGGTCCACGTGCATGGAGCTGCCTTCCGTAACGGGCGAAACGGCCGGTTCCCATCCCAACAGGTCGCCCCCACAAGCACATCGATCTGCGGGACGACCGGGGTCACGCGCACTACATCGAAGGATGTAGTCGTAGGGCTCCGCACCGTGCGGGTCGGCGGTCGGTCAAGGCTCCGAACGACGCTGCCACGTGGTTGGGCAGGTTGGTGCCCGACGGTGTGCCGGGGCGTAGTGGGCTTGCCGGTCCGGTCTGTGTTCAGGCCATGGTGGGCCGGCCGGCGACGCCGGTGGTCTGGTCCCAGACCACGAAGCGGAAGGCCGCTCCGGCACGGTAGCCGTGGGCGCTCATCAAAGGAAACGGTCCAGAGCTGGTTCGGCGATCCGGATGACGTTCTGCTGCAGCCACTCCGCAAGCCATACCGACGACACCGGGAGCATGCCGTCGAGTGGCCGCCAGCCCCGTTGGCCGACCTGTCATATATTTGGCCATAAGCCCACAAGCCGCCCCCGCGTCTGGCTTACGAAAGCTGTGCAGCAGGCTCGATGGCGCTGGTCGTGTCGGCGGCGACGGTGAAGAGCGCGTAGGTGCCGCTGACTTCCAGGAGTCTGGTCACCTGCGGGGCGAGAGGGCCTGCGAGGACCAAGTGCTGGCGGTGGTGGGCTTGGATCAGGGTGTTGAGCATGGAGGAGTCGGCGAAGGAGACACCGGCCAGGTCGACAACGGTCCGCGTGACGCCGTCGCTGTGCGCCGTTTTCAGCGCCTGGCGCAGAACTGCCTGGGAGTCGATGTCGAACTCCCCCTCGCAGACGATGACGCGCGTGCCGTCCCTGCCGGGCAGCACCAGGACGCGAGTTGAGGGCCCCGTCGTCTTGCTCACGTTTCCACCTTCATCATCCGGGAACCCGCTTTTGCGCACACGCCAGCGGGATCGTCTCCACGCCAGACACACCGCCTGACCGGCATTCCGCAGGAAAGAATATCTACCTGAGTCACATAAGTAAAAGTGTAGTGATCGAGACAGATATAGAAGGTTGTCGGCTGAGAATCGTGTGCATCCTCCCGCCACTGAGAGACGCGGCCGCGGCCGTCCCGACAGCGGCACGCGGAGCGGACCTCCCGGGGCGAAGGCCGCCCACGCCGACACCGACCCGATGGCCCCTCAGCGACGACCTTCTGAGGCCGCAACGCTGGTGGAAGCAGAGCCCGCACAGGCACCCTCTGCCCGGCGAGCCGCTCGCCGGGACATCACCGAGTGTCGACCGGTGACTGTTCCCCTCGCGGCTTTTGCCCGGACCGCCCCCTCACCAGCCGACGACAGGCAGGCAAATAGGCAGGCCGATCCGAGTACGGCGGTCACCCGGCCGGGCGGTCACACGGCAGCCGGAGAGAGAACTGCTGGTTCTCTCCCCACTTCGCCACCGGTCGGGGCCATTTCCCTGTGCGCGCGCCGGGCTGTCTGCTCCGTGACGCGCGCGGGGTTTTCTGCGCGGGCAGTGACCGTGGTGGCTTGCGGTCGTTGTTCCGCTGACGCGAGTACGTATCCGTCCCCACGGGCCCGCGTTGTGAGGGCCCTGCACACCAGGGCCCTCACCCCTCCCCCAGCCCGCTACGGCGTGTCACTCCGTATCCCACTCGTACGGGGCGGCCGCCCGTGTTCCACCCGCCGGGAATCATTCATCGCCGTGCCCGGGTCGGGCGCGCCGACTGGCTGCCGACGCGGACGGCCGGTGCCCAACGATCGGAGCACCGCCCATGACACCACCCTGCACCGGGCCCAGGGCCGGTCCCGGTATCCGCGCCGACCGGGGCGAAGCAGGTATCGCCCCTCTTCCGCTGCCGGGCGCTGCGGCGCTCCCGCAGAGCAGCACGTGCCTGTTCGGTGTCGAGCAGGAGGGAGAACCCCTCGCACGCGAGGCGCTGCACATCGGTGATCGTGGCCGGTCGGCGTTCTTCGGTGCGGGCGCAGACCAACTCCGCCGCGTACGGCGCGAGAAGCTCCTTTTGCCGGGCGTAACCGAGTTCCGATCCGTTCTTTCAGCGCGGACAGCACCCGGCGCCACAGCCCCTTGACCAGACGCCCGGCCGCATCAGCCAGAGAACCACCATTCATCCCCCTATCCTGCTCCCCCACCACAGATAATCACCCTGCCCCCTCACCGCGGATGATCCCGGGCCCTTCGTGTAAGCCGTACGGTATGCTCCCGCACCCGGAATTCGAACCTTCGCGCCATATCGGCGTGTTCAAGAAACCAGCCCCGGCGTTCGACCTCCCGCAGGATCTGCGCGAGGCGCAGCCGGCGCCGCACCAGGCCCGCGCCGCCTGTGAGGAGTTCACCCCGACGCTGCCGTGGTCGGCGGAGCCGAGGCCCAACGCGCCGAAGCCGAGCGGCTGCAGGCCCTGTTGCTGGAACTGAGTGCCACGGTCACCACGCACCCCTACGGGGCCACGGTGGACAAGGAGGTGGAGGCGCGGACGGCGCTCGAGCACGCCCACGAAACCCCGACGACAGCCCGGCCACCCAGCCACCGGCTCCGGGCGCCCGCTGGGCAGGCCGTTCCTGGAGACGGCTTGCCCGGGGTGGTGTGGGCGTGAGGTGGTGCGTGCGTGGGGCCGGGCGGAGGCGATCTCCAGCCCGGGGGAATGAAGACAGACGTTCCTTGCCCGCGCGGCCGCCACAGGTGCGCGGTCTCTGCTCGTGTGATCAAAACTGTGACACGCACCGGCCTCCCCTGCCGCGACAGTTGCGGCCGTGGAGTGCCCCGGTGGTTACGTCTGCATCTATCCCGAGATCAACTTCGGGGACAGCCCTGGGTCAAGCGCGTGGCGGACGGAAGCGTCAAAGACCTGCCCTCCTCGATCCGCGACCGCGGCAGCTCCATCCGCAACGACTGCGGCTGGACCCCGGACAAACCAGCCGCCTCCCCGTTTTCAGAAACCGCAGCCCCGGGCCTTCACGCACAACTGTGCGACACCCCGGACGCGTACGGTCCCCCGAACCGCAGCCCGCGGGCCGACGGGACCAGCCGGCCGGGGGGAGGCCGAAGCGAAGGCCGGGCTGACGCTGCTGGGCATCCTGGTGCCACTTCGGCGTCCACCTGGCCCGGATCTTCCCCAAGGGCCACGTCCCCGCCGGGGCCCTGGAGGCCGCGCGCCTCGGCGGCGGGGGGGTACCTCTATGTCTTCCGTCAAGGCACTCCTGTCGGGTTTGGGGTGGTT
>RHMC01000291.1 GCA_003719395.1 Streptomyces altiplanensis | reverse complement strand
CGCCCTGCGTGCCCGCCGGCCCGCCGGGGCGCTCCGGCCGCCCAGCCGCGACACGTCCCCCGCCAGATCCGCGAACAACTGTGTGTCCGTCACCCGCAGTTCCGGCCCGAACAGGGTGGAGAGCGCGGGGCGCGGGCGGCCCGTCTGGAGGGCCACCACCTCCCGCAGCACGCCCGTCAGCTGCTCCGCCATCTCCGTCGCCGACGCGAACCGCCGCGCCGGGTCCGGGTCGGTCGCCCGGACCAGCAGCCGGTAGAAGGACTCGTACCGCTGGAAGACCTCGATGTGGCCGGGATCGGGCAGGCTGTCCGCGAAGACGTTCGTGCAGCCCTGGAAGTCGAAGGTCAGCACCGCCAGCGTGCGCGCCACCGTGTAGAGGTCGGAGGCGACGGACGGCCCGGCCTCCGCGACCTCGGGCGCCTGGTACCCCACCGTGCCGTAGATCGCGCTCTCGTCGTCGTCCATCCTGCGGACCGCGCCCATGTCGATGAGCTTCAGCTGGTCCTGCTGCTGGATGGCGTTGTCGACCTTGAAGTCGCAGTACAGCAGGTTGCGGCTGTGCAGGTGCCCCAGCGCCTCCAGTGCCTCGATGCCGTACGCGCACGCCTGCTCGACCGGCAGCGGATCGCGCCGGCCCGTTGCGCCGCGCCGCTCGTTGGCGATCTCCTTGAGGGACTTTCCGCCGACGTACTCCATGACGATGTAGCCGTCCAGGGAGCCGGTGCGCTGGTCGAGGTGCTCGACGAAGTTGTAGATGCGGACGATGTTGGAGTGCTCGATCTCGGCGAGGAAGCGCCGCTCCGAGATCGCCGCCGCCATCGCGTCCTGGTCGCCCGTGTCGAGCAGGCCCTTGAGCACGACCCACCGGTCCGAGACCGCGCGGTCGACCGCGAGGTAGACCCAGCCGAGACCGCCGTGCGCCAGGCAGCCCATGACCTCGTACTGGCCGTGCACGATGTCGCCCGCGCCCAGCTTGGGCACGAAGGAGTACGGGTGCCCGCACTTGGTGCAGAACCCCTCGGTGCGTCCGGACCGCTCCCCGCGCGAACGCCCCACCGGGGCCCCGCAGTCGGAGCGCGAGCAGAACCGTTTGCGCTCCGGGACCTCCGGGTTCTCCATCACCGCGGACCGCGGATCGGGGCGCGGCACCTCCGGCACGGAGACCAGGCCCGCGCCCAGCCGGTTGCGCCCGGACGCCGCCCGTCGGCGTACCGGAACTGCGGGCCGAGACCGACCGGGACGCGCCGGTGCCCGGCAGGGAGCGGGAGAGGCGGCCGGAGACCGAGCGGCGCGAGGTGGAGGACCGCGACGAGCGGGAGGAGGAGCGGGCCGAGGGCCGGGAGCCGCTCCGGGCGGACGTGCTGCGCGTCCTGCCGGCCGCGATCCCGGTCGGCGGCGACGACAGCAGGCCGGACGCGAGACGACCGGTGCGAGTCCGCACGTGTCGCAGTACGTCTCGCCGCCGCCCATGTCCTCGTACGACCCCGCGCATTCGGGGCGCTGACACTCGCTCACGGTGTTCTCCCCCTGTGGTCCGTGCGGTCCGTGGGACCGGACTGCCGCGGGACCAGCAGCTCCGCCGCCGCCTGCTGATACCGCAGTACCGCCTGCTCGGCGACGCGCAGATCGCACGGCGCGCTCCACAGCATCCGGCGGGCCGCGTCGTACCGCTCGATCAGCAGCGGGTCCTCCGCCATGCCGTGGCGGGCGACCTTGGCTCTGTACGCGTCGAGCCGGCCGCGCAGCTCCGCGCGGACCGCCAGCGGCGCGGTGACCGCGGTCAGCGACTCGCGCGCCCGCAGCAGTTCGTCCTCGGCCTCGCGCTCCAGGGACTCCAGGAGCGGCGACAGCCGGTGCCACTGGGCGTGCCTGCGGTAGTCGGCCGCCAGCGCCAGCCGCTCCTGGAGCGCGGTGGGCGGGCCGCCGACCGCGGGCACCTCGGAGGCGGCGATCTTCGCCAGCACCTCGCCGCGCGCCGACCTGGCCTCCGTCAGCGTGCGGTCCGCGCGCGAGAGCACGTCGCGCAGCCGTACCAGCCGCTGCTCGGCGTCCTGCCGTACGGTCAGCACCGCCTCGATCTCGCGCCTGACGTCCTCCAGCGCGCGGGCGGCCCGGTCATAGCGCTCGGTGTCGGGCCGGCCGCCGCCCGGCGCCGAACTGCCCAGTCCCGGGTGCCAGAAGGCGAGTGGGTCGGTCACCACCTGGGCGCGCAGCATCGCCAGCTCGTGGGTGATCGACTCCAGGTCGTCGCCCGAGGGGTGCTCGCCCGGCCGTACGCCGACGGAGTGGGCCAGCGAACGGGTGCGCTGGAGCTCCGCCGCCAGGAGGTCGATCCGGGCGGGCAGCGCGGACCACACGCCGTCCGCGGTGACGATCATGTCGAGCGAGTGGGCGTACAGATCGTTCATCCGGGACACCAGCGCCGCCAGCGTGAACCGCTCGGAGAGCTTCGCGGGTCCCGTGATCCCCGTGACCGGCGGTGCGGACGGCGTCGCCGACGACTGGGCGGCGGCCGCCACCGCGCCGCCCGCGACGGTCACGCTCTCGCCGCGCAGTACGTCGGTCAGCTCGGCCAGGTCCTCGCGGCTGGGCCAGCGCCGCCTCGCCCGCAGCTCACGGGCGCCGCGCAGGGCGGCGGTGTACGCGTCGAAGTACGACCACAGCAGCGCTATGGCCTGCTCGGCGGCGGCCCAGCGGTCCTTCGTGACGCCCGTCAGCTCGGCGCCTTCGAGCAGCCTGCGGCCCGCGTGGTCCTGCAGCGCGAGGAGCGAGCTCTCGATCGCCTCGTACTCCGCGCCGAGCCGCGCCAGCGCACGGTCCACCTCGTCCCGGTCCATCACCGGCCCGGTGGTACCCGCCACGCCCATCGATCACCTCTCCGCTCTTCCGCTGCTCCGTGTGGTCGTGCCAGGAGTCACTGCCCAGGAATCGGCCGGGTCAATTGTCCCGGTACTTCGGTTCCGGCGGTTTCCTGATGCCGGGCAGGTCCTCCTTCAGCCATTTGCCGTACGCCCGCATCCACGGCCCGCTGTCGCCGCCCCTGCGGTAGTCGTCGAGCACCCGGTTGATCCGGCGCACCAGGTCGTCGTTGCCGAGCTTCGTCGCGACGCCGTAGAACTCCCGGGTGAACGGCTCGCCCTTCAGTTCGACCGCCGGGTCCTGCGCGGCCTGCCCGGCCGCCAGGGCGTTGTCCGTCACCACCGCGTCCACCGCGCCGAGCTGGAGCCGCACCAGGCAGTCGAACTGGCTGGAGACGGTGAAGCCCTCGAACTTGGCGCCGAACGACTTCGCGGCCAGCGCGTCGTACGCCGTGGAGCCCTTCGCCGTGCAGACCTTCTTGCCGGCGAGCGACTCGTCGTAGCCCTCGACCGCCGACTTCTCCGGGGCCAGCACCTGCTGTCCCGCCTGGAAGTAGGCGGTGGAGAAGGCGACGTCCTTGATCCGGGCGCAGTTGACCGTCATCGTCCTGACGACGACGTCGACCCTGTCCTCCTGGAGGGCGAGGATGCGCTGGTTGGTCGGTATCGCGCGGTAGGTGACCTTGTCCGGGTCGCCGAGTATGTCCTCGGCTATGGCGCGCACGAGGTCGATGTCGAAGCCTTCGAGGTCACCGGTGGCCGGATTGAGGTAACCCCAGCGGAAGCTGTTCTGGTCGACGCCCGCGATCAGCCTGCCCCGCTCCTTGATCTTCTCGATCGCCGGACCGTCCTCGTCCGAGGGCCGCAGACTGCGCTCCGGTTCCTCGCAGGTGTCCGCCCGCGCGGCGGACGCCCGCGTCAGGTCCGGCTCCGCCGCCCCCGCTCCGCCGTCCCCGGCGCCGTGGGAGAGCGGCAGCAGCGTCACCGCGGCCGTCAGCGCGCAGGCCGCGGCCATCCCGGCCACCCCGCCCCAGCCGCGCAGTCTGCTGCCCCTGCGGCCGTTCCCGGGACCGGCCGTGCCGTCGGCCTTGGCCCCGGTCCTGCTGCCTGCTCGGTCACCGGCGCCTCTTCCCACCCCAGTCACCTGTACTCCGAAAGCCTGCGCCCGATACCGAGCACCGCACCCGTCGCGCCGAGCACCGCCAAGGCCGCGGCGCCCAGCGGCAGCCCGGTGAGCGCGCCGCGCCCGCTCTCGGCGGCCCGGGTGAACTCCGCCTGCTCGTGGGCGAGCGCCTTCTCCAGCGACGCGTCGACCGCGTGAAGGAGGCGCCCGTGGAATCCTCGTCCCCGATGACCTTCTCCAGGGCGCCTTCGTAGTCGCCGCCGTCGTCGGCCGCGCGCGCGGCCGCGTGCCGCTCGCGCCACTCCTCGGTCTTCGCGGCCGCCTGCGCCACCGGGCCCCTGCCCTCGGGGTCGTCGGCGAGCTCGCGCGCCTGTCCGAGGCGCCGGCCGAGCACCTGCATGCCGTTCGCGTACTGCGATTCGTACAGGTCGCGCTTGCCGTCCTCGGCCAGTACGGCGCCGCGCGCGACCAGGGTGAGATTCTCGTTGGCGCGCGCGTTCAGCGAGTTGATGCGCGCGTCGTTGAGCACTTCGAGCGACTCCTGGCCGTGCGCCATGGCGTCCTCCAGTCCGGACCGCGCCAGGGCGTGCCCGGCGCCGAGCCACAGCAGGACGACGGCCGAGGCGGCACTCGCGGCCAGCAGTCCGTGGTTGAACACCCGGTTCGTGCGCCGGTAGTTGCGCCGCTGGGCCCAGAACAGGCCGCCCAGCGCCAGGACTCCGAGCCCGAGGGCGGCGAACGGCCATGCCCGGGCGTCGTCGTAGTCGTCCCCGAGCCGGCCGGTCTCCGCCGTGTAGAGCCGCTCGGCGGAGGGCAGCAGCTCGGTGGTCATGCGCTCGTTCGCGTACCGCAGATAGGCGCCGCCCAGGGGCAGACCGAGGCGGTTGTTGGCGCGGGCGCGCTCCACCAGACCGGTGTACCGGGGGAGTTGGCTGTTGAGTGCGGCGATCTCGCGTCCGGAGGCGCTGGTGCTGTCGGTGCCGGCCGCGGCTTTCACGAGCAGCGCCGAAGCGGTCGAGATGTCCTTCTCGTACCGTTCGCGCACGTCCTGCGGTTCCTGCGCCCCCGCCAGGAAGCCGCTCGCCGCGGCGGAGTCGGCGTCCGCCAGCGAGCGGTAGATGCTCGCGGCGTCCGCGCTCAGGCGCTGACTGCGGGTCACCACGTCGTCGGCGGCCGCCGTGCGGTCCGAGATCTCCCAGGCCGTCACCGCTCCGAACGCCACGACGAGCACGGCCACGAAGGCGCCGATGACCCGCAGCCGGCCGGGTTCGGTCGTCGCCCCGGCGCGCAGCCGGGCCAGGCCCTCCGACCACGCGGTGCTCCGCGCGGGCGGCTGCGCTTCGTGCCCGCTCGACGGGTGTGCCACGTGACCTCCCCCTCGGTCATGGACGGCCTGTCGTCTCCCGGTGCGTCGGGGGGACGGTGCCCGGCAAGCAGTATGGCCGCAGGCACCGGTATCCACACCAGGATTGACTGGATCTTGCACCGATCAAGGTCTCGCCCGTTCTGACCCCCTCACCATGTATACGCGGCGTAGATCTGTCGGTCCGTCCCACGTCTGGGTGTACGGCTCCTGTGCGGACGGGTGCGGCTCCT
>RHMC01000290.1 GCA_003719395.1 Streptomyces altiplanensis | reverse complement strand
CAGACACGGGCAATCCGAAGATCATCCCACCCCCACCGGCAACGTGACAGTGCGCCGACGCGCCGCCGAAATGAGTACCGACGGAGTGGATGCGCGCTGGCCTGCGAGACCAATCCGGGGCCGGGGCGGCCCCGGACTTGTGGCTCGTCAGTCGTTGAGGGCGTTACCGAGGCCGGAACCTCGCGCTACGCCGTAGTCCGCAGGGTCGAAGACGTCCGTGCCGCTGGTGGTGAGCCCGTTGCTGGTGCCGTGGAGCTGCCAGATGGCTCCGCTGCCTTCGTTGTCGTAGGGGTTCTCTTGCGGTGCGGAGACCGCGAGGTCCGCTTTGCCATTGCGGTTGAAGTCGGCGAGACGGACCTCGGAGCCGAAGACGTCGTTGTTCTCGGCGGTGCCGGGGATCCCGGAGGTGTTCTGGGACAGCCGCACGGAACCGGTTGTGCTCACACCGCGGGCTCCGCTACGCAGCAGGAGAACATCACCCCCACGGCGGGCGCTGCTCAGTGACTCGTAGGGGATGCCGACGGCTAGTTCGGCGTATCCGTCGCCGGTGACGTCGGCGATGGACATGGCGGCACCGAACCGGTCCTCGTTCTCGTTACCCCCGGGTATCCCGGCAGTGTTCTGGTGGTAGGTGTGGCGCGCGGTGTTCAGGCCGCCCTCGGCAGTGGCGCTGCCGTAGTGGACCATCACGTAGCCGGACTTGCCGCTGGGGTCGGGGATCCCGCCGGTGACGGGGAAGGGGTCGGGCACGCCGATGGCCAGATCCTGGCGCCCGTCTCCGTTGAGGTCACCGGCCGCGAGCGTCGTTCCTCCGGCGAGCACAGCACGGTCGTAGAATCCCGACTCGTCGGCTGCATAGATCACGGTCGTCGCCGGGGCCGTCACGGCCAGCTCGTCCTTCCCGCTCCCGTTGAAATCACCGGCGGCCAAGCGCCCCCAGCCGAGCCAGTTGTCCCTGCCCCGTGTTTCGACCCTGACCGAACGCACAGTGGTGGTGCGGCTGATGCCGCCCTCGAACATCCACAGGCCGGATCCGTCCGCGACCACGACATCCGGGGCCTCGTCTCCGACGAAGTCGCCGACGACCGTGTCCGAGCCGAAGAACTGGTCGTCATAGGACTGGCCGGGCGACAGCGTGGTGGCGCTGCGGAAGGGAGCGGCCCCTCCCCACAGGACGGTGACCGTGCCGCGGCCCGACAACTGACCGATGCTCTCTCCCTCAGCGCCCACCAGCAGATCGGCGAAGCCGTCACCGTCGAGGTCGCCGCTGGTGAGGCTGGAGCCGAAGGAGTCGTCCGTCTCGGCTGCGCCGGGGATTCCGGAAGTGTTCTGGCTGACGTAGACCCGCTTGTTCGTCAGCCCGGCGGAAGATCCGAAGGTGACCAGGATGGCCCCGGCGCGCTTGTGGCCGTTGATCGTCTTCTCGGCCATGCCGACGGCCAGGTCGCGGTATCCGTCACCGTTGAAGTCGTCGGCGAGTTTGGACGGCGCCGCCGAGACCGGGCCGGCGGCCACGGTGAGCAACCCGCCTGTCAGGGCAGCCGCGGCGGCCGTTGCGAGGGTGGTACGCAGGCGTTGGTGCAAGGGGGCATCTCCTGTTGCAGGAAGGGACACCGGACCGGCATCCCGTGGGGATAGATAAGTCGTGCGGGCACTGGCTTCAGCGGTTCACACACCGGGGCGCCGGCGCGCAGTGAACACAGGACCTGCGGCAGAGTCGAAAGGTTGCACGAAATGCCGCATCACTTTGATCTCTGCTTCGGCGCATCCGCGGCGTGACCTGAAAGACCGGCCGGGGTCCGACGCGACGTCGAGCCCGACCGTGCATCCAAGACCCGACCGCGGATTTGCGTTCGGGGTCTTGGATGCGTAGAAGGCCGTCCGTTGGGGCGGACGACCGACGAAAGTCGCATGACCCCGACGGATACATCCGATCAACTGACCTAACCGACCCCAAAGACACGCGCTAGGAGCGTGGGTCAGTAACGGGCCCGGCAAGCTGACCGTGATCGATGGGATCGGTCGCGGTCGCGCCGTCTGGGAGCCTGCCCGTCAGGTATTCAGCCTGTTAGGGGCCGGGGAGGCCCGGCTGGTCAGCCGGGCAGGGCAGCGAGCCCGGTGGTTCCGGCGTGTCGGAAGATCTTGCGGAGGTTGTGGCAGGCGGCCAACAGTCGCCACTTGCCGCGGGCGCCGTCCTTGCCGCGCAGGAGGAGATCGCGGCCGTTCTGGCAGGTCATGATCTGTCCGAAGGCGGGTTCGACGATGGCTTTTCGGCGGCGGTAGGCGGCCTTGCCGGGCTTGGTCCGCAGCTTGCGGGCCATCCGTTCCTTCAGGGTGGTGTTGGTGGGGATGCGTCCGTGTGGTGCGGGCGGGACCTGCTCGTCGTGGGCGAGTCGGCCGGTTGCCATGAACGTGTCGGTGCCGCAAGCCAGTTGTCGCTCTCTCGCGGCCTGGAGGTTGCTCTCGGAGCAGTAGCCGGCGTCGACGAGTGCCTGCTTGGGGTGGACGCCGGTGTTCGCTGCAGACCGGTCGAGCATGGTGGTGTAGTTCAGCGCGTCGGAGGCGTTGGTCGTCACGTCGGCGGCGGTGATGACCTGGTGTTGGTCGTCGACGACGGCCTGGGCGTTGTAGGCGCTGGATGTAGGCGCCCTTGCCGTTCTTCATGATCCGCGAGTCGGGGTCGGTGAAGTCGGCCTGGGCCTTCGGCTTGGGACGCGCCTTCGCGGCGGCCTTGTGCCCGGCGTCGGTGACGGCCTGCTCGTCGCTGGTGCCGGTGCGTTCCTGGCGGCGGCGTTCGAGGTCCTCGCCGTGGCGGCGTGCCTTGTCGGCGGCTTCGGCCTCGATCTGCGCGCGGGCGGCCTGCAGCCTGGCCAGGCGCTTCTCGCGGCGGTCCAGTTCGGCGGCAGATCGGTGTCCTTGCCGTCGGTACCGAACTTGGCGTCCTCGGCGGCGTCGACGTGCTCGGCGTCGGCGAGCAGGGCGGCGGCCTGGGCCTCCAAGGCGGCGATCTCGGCCTCGACGCGCTCTTCCTCGTCGACCAGGCGGCCGTAGCTCATCGCCTTGTGCTTGGAGGCGCTCGCTTCGAGCTTGGTGCCGTCCAGGGCGACGCGGCCCATCTTGACCATGCCCAGCTTCCGGGCGAGGTGCAGGGACTGCGTGAACAGGTCAGCGAGGGCGTCCAGGTGGCGGCGGCGGAACCGTGAGATCGAGCGGAAGTCCGGGGCCTGGTCGGCGGCCAGGAACCGGAACGCGACGTCGTCGGCGCACTTGCGCTCGATCGCCCGCGAGGAGCGCACCCCGGTGGTGTAGCCGTAGATCAGCAGACGCAGCATCAACCGCGGATCGTAGGGCGGGTAGCCACGCTTCTCGGTGTAGTCCGCCAGGACCGGCCCCAGGTCGAGCACCTCGTCCACCAGGTCGGCGACGAACCGGGCGAGATGGTTCTGGGGTAGCCAGTCGTCCAGCGACGGGGAAGCAGCAGAACCTGGTGCGGATCGAACGCCCGAAACCGCTTGTCCACCGACGCCGGACGGCCCTGGGGCTGCCTCTTCTCTACCGGCTCGACCTCGAACAGCCCATCCCCACCTCGCATACCGACATCATTTCATGCGAAAGATCACGAGGGTGGGCAGTGGTGGCACCTACTGATCTGCCGGCCGGAGGAACCCGTAGGCGCGCTCGACCTTGGCCACGTGGACCGCGAACGAGGCATACCAGTGCTCGCGCCCATGCGCACGGGTCAGCGCGTGCTCCGCGTGACCCCGCCAGGCCGCGATCGACTCCTCGTCTGTCCAGTACGACACCGTGATCCCCAGGCCGTCCGCGCCGCGAGCCGAATCGACGCCGAGGAAACCCGGCTGGTCGGCAGCCAGTTTCAGCATCTGCTCGGCCCTGTCCCCATAGCCCTCGTCACCAGCGGTCCGCACGGAAGTGAACACCACCGCGTAATAGGGCGGGGCGGGCAGCGATGCGGGCGCAAGATCGGCCACGGAGGTCCTCCAACAGACAACGACGGGAGTATCGCCTCAAACGATCTCGCGTACCCACCTGAACCCACAACCCAATTGCCCGTTACTGACCCACGCTCCTAGCTTCAGGCGTGCTGTCCCCGGTGGAGACACTGCCAGTGACGTCCCCGCGGACGGCGACTGACCTCTCACCTGCGGCTTGCGCGGTCCCACCCGGTGCGGCGGGGCGTGCCTGTGGCACGCTTCTTGCCCGGCGGCCCGATCTCGGCACCGTGGAGCGGCGGTCACCGGTGGAGACATCGCCGGTGATGCTCCCAGCGACGGCGACCGCCCGGTCGCCGTTAGCAACGGCCGCGGTCCCTGACTCTGGCTCTGGCGCTGGCCGCTTGAGCGCGTACACCGACACTCCAAGGCTGACCAGACCGATAACGGCTCCAGCCACGCTGGCTATTTGATCAGCCGTGTCGAGCTCCCCGGCCACCAGCAGCACAAGCAGTCCTACGGACGCAACGCCTCCGACGACTGCGCCACCCCAGGCCAGCACCTTCCGGTATTGCGTCATGCCTGGTTCTCCTCACGATTGTCGCTCACATTAACTATTTCCAGGCGTTTCCATCTTTGACCACCAGCGGATACTGGTTGCTTGGTTCCGTTTCTCCGGTACGGAAGGGCGCGCCCTGGTCATCGATGACCAGGGTGCCCTGCTTACCCTTGTAAGACCAGTCCAGCGCCAATTTCCACGCAATGAGGCAATTACATTGCTTCGATCCGGGCGCGAACGGCGCATTGGCCGCGATCGCGAATATTTCAGGGTCAGTGGCAGAAACCTTGTATCCGAACGGCCTCTCCACGACATTTACTGACCCGTCGTCCCGGGTGGTTAAGAGTTCCAAGTCGGTGGTCTCCCTGCCGAGCATGGCCTGATATTCGCGAGTGGGCAGACCGCCACCACAACCCCACTTCAGCGCGACTGCGGTACCGGCTGGCAGCCTAGTTTTCCGCTGCTCAATAACTCGCATATTTCGTAGCACCACATCGTGGTCGTTGGTGCCCTGGATGACCACGCGGAGGCGGGTAACGCTTTCGTCGATACCACCCAACCGGTGAGCCCAGTCAGCTGTCGGCTCGCCGGGAGGCACTGCCAGCTGTGCCGGCGCCTTGCCCGGAAAGGTCCAGCCGTCGCAGTGGTCCTTGGATGGCGCGTACTCCACTGTCGCGGCCAAGGGTGCCCCGTCGGCGGGGGCATCAGGCCAGTACCAGGCAACCACGACGCCGCCAAGGACAAGGGCGGACACCGTGGCCAGGACGATCCCCAACCCGGAAGACCGCCGGTGCAAGTAGGTGACGTTGTCGCCCGTAATGATGGCGTGTGCGCTCGCGCCCACTGCCACCGACCGCTCGCCGGGCGCCTGCACGCTGGACGACCCCTGAGCCTCGGCTAGCGACGCCATGGGTCTGGGCGGTTCGTCGCAGGCTTTGTCGCTGGCTGTCATCGGGCCCCCTCGTCACTACCAACCGAAGCTCAACTATGCCCGCTCCGTCGTGGATTGGCCCAGGCTCCTCAAGGTCGGCCAGGCTCCGAAGGTTTTCGACAGCAAGCGATCCGGCGGTTCAAGCGTTGCTACTGAGGTTTTCGTGTCGTCGTCGGGTAGTGACGGTTCATGATCCCTGCGGTAT
>RHMC01000028.1 GCA_003719395.1 Streptomyces altiplanensis | reverse complement strand
CCCCGCTTCCCGGCCCCCGTCGCGACGGCGTGAAAGCCGCCGCACACGGCGGTGCCGAGCCCGTCCGGCGGGCGGGGACGTGCCCGCAGGGCGTCGGGGCCCGGGGGAGGGGCCGGTCAGTGCGTGACCAGCATCAGCGCCTGGTCCAGCGCCTGGAGGAACCGGCCGGTCGTGACCCGGTCGCGCACCGCGAGCCGCAGCCACTGCGGCCCGAGCCCCGGGAACGTGTCCCCCCGCCGCACCGCGAAGCCCAGCCCCCGCAGGCACAGCCGTACCTCGTCGGCCCGTTCCATCCGTACGAGGACGAAGGGGCCCTCGGCCGCCTCCACCACCCGCACCTCCTCGAACTCCGCCAGACCGGCCAGCAGATGCGCCCGGTCGGCGGCCACCTGCCGCGCAGCCCGCGTCGCCTCCGCGAGCGCCGCCGGCGCCACGCACGCCTCCGCGGCGGTCAGCGCCGGCGTCGACACCGGCCACAGCGGCTGCGCCCGCTCCAGCGCCGCGACCGTCTCCGGGCCGGCCAGGACGTATCCGATGCGCAGTCCGGCGAGACCCCATGTCTTGGTGAGGCTGCGCAGCACCACCAGGCCGGGTACGTCCGTGCGCCCCGCCAGCGCCTGCGGCTCACCCGGCACCGCGTCCATGAACGCCTCGTCGACCACCAGCGTCCGTCCCGGACGCGCGAGCCGGACGACGGCCTCCGCCGGGTGGAGCACGGACGTGGGGTTGGTCGGATTGCCGATCACCACCAGGTCGGCGTCCTCGGGGACGGCCGCCGGATCCAGCCGGAAGCCGTCCTCCTCCCGCAGCAGCACCCGCCCGACCTCGGAGCGTCACGCAGCGCCGCCTCCGGCTCCGTGAACTGCGGGTGCACGACGACGGGCCGGCGCACCGCACGAGCGGCGCGAGCAGCACGAACGCCTCCGCGGCGCCCGCCGTCAGCAGCACCCGCTCCACCGGCAGCCCGTGCCGCCGCGCCACCGCCGCGCGCGCGGCCCGCCCGTCCGGGTAGGCCGCGAGCGTGTCCAGGGACGCGGCGACGCGGGCCTTGAGCCAGGCCGGGGGAGTGTCCGTCCGTACGTTGACCGCGAGGTCGGTCAGATCACCCCCGCGGACCTCGGCGTCCCCGTGGTGACGCAGGTCGTGAGCGGTGTCAGTGGGCGTGCGCATGGTGGTGCCCGTGCCCGTGCCCGTGTCCGTGTCCGTGCCCGTCGTCGTCGGGGTGGAAGTGCGGCTGCTGCGGCGCCCCCACCTTGTCCTCGAAGCCGGGCAGGGCGATGCGGTAGACGCAGGAGTCGCAGTTCATGCGCAGGTCGCCCTTGACGGCCTCCTGGTAACGCTCCATCACGAGGTCCATCAACTCCTCGGTGGGGCCGATCACATCGGCCGAACGCACCCCGGTCTCCGGGTGCGCCCCGGCCCAGTCCTGCGTCTGCTGCCGCACCCGGTCCGGCAGGATCCCGGTGAAGAGGAAGTACGGCAGGACCACGATGTGCTTGGCCCCCAGCTTCGTGCAGCGGTCGAGTCCGCTCGGCACGTCGGGCGCGGCGAGTGAGACGAACGCGGTTTCCACACCCGCATATCCACGCCCCTCCCAGAACAGTCGTGCCGCCTTGTGCACCTCGGCATTGGCGTCGGGGTCGGTGGAGCCGCGCCCCACGAGCAGCACGGTCACCTCGGAGCGGTCCAGGTCACCGAGCACCTCGTCGACCCGCCGCTCCAGCACGGCCAGCAGGCCCGGGTGCGGACCGAGCGGGCGGCCGTAGGTGTACGAGATCCCGGGGTGGCGCTCCTTCTCGCGGGTCAGCGCCGCCGGTATGTCGCCCTTGGCGTGCCCCGCGGAGACCAGCATCAGGGGAACGGCCGCGAAGCGCGTGACGCCCCGCTCGACCAGACCGGCGACGGCGTCGCCGAGCGGCGGCGGGGACAGCTCGATGAAACCGCCGGCGACGGGCAGTCCGGGGTGACGCCTGCCCAGTTCCTCGACGAAGTCGCGGAACGCTCCGGCTCCGGCGTCGTCGCGGGTGCCGTGGCCGGCGATGAGCAGTGCGGGCGCGGTGGTCACGCTTTCTCCTTGGTGAGGGGGGTGTAGAGCAGGGCGTTCAGCGCGGCCGCTGCGACCGCCGAACCACCCTTCTCCGAAACATTGCTGACGGCCGGCAGTCCGCTCTCGCGCAGCGCCGCCTTGGACTCGGCCGCCCCGACGAAGCCGACGGGCAGCCCGATGACGAGCGCGGGCTCGGCGTCCAGGAGCAGCAGCGGTCCAGTGCGGTGGGCGCACAGCCGATCACCCACAGGGCGCCGGGCCCGACCTGCTCGTACGCCAGCCTGATCGCGTGGGCGCTGCGGGTCAGGTCCGGACCGGCCTCGGCTTCCTTCAGCCGGCACACGGTCTCGCGCCGGGTGATCCCCGCCGCGACCATCTCCACGTCCACGACGACCGGCGCACCGGCGTGCAGCGCGGCGTGTGCGGTTTCGAGCGTGCGCTCGTCGCAGACCAGGTCGGTGGCGTACTCCAGATCCGCCGCGGAGTGGATGACCCGCTCCACGACGGCCCGCGTCAGCGGCGCGAAGTGTGACGTGTCGAGGCGGGAGCGCAGGCGCCGGAAGGACTCCTGCTCGATGGGGTGGACGGTCCTGTCCGTGGTCTTCGTCGTGTTCGTCGTCATCACGAACCCTCCGTCTGCCAGCGGTAGCCGCGCGGCGTCACCATGCGGCCCGCGATCTCGCGGGCGGCGGTGTTGCCGACGACCACGACGGTCATCATGTCGACGGTCGCCGGGTCGCGCGCGGCCGAGCGTGGTGAGGCGGCTCGTGCCGTCCGGGCGCGAGGCGTTGCGTACGACACCGACGGGGCGTCGTGGGCTCGCGGTGCACCGCGAGGATCGACAGCGCCTTGGGGAGCTGCCAGTCACGGCCCCGGCTGCGGGGGTTGTAGAACGTCACGACGATGTCGGCCTCCGCGCGGCCCGTACGCGCCGCTCGATGACCTCCCACGGCGTGTGCAGGTCGGAGAGGCTGATCGAGACGTGGTCGTGGCCGAGCGGGGCGCCCAGGATCGCGGCGGCGGCGAGCGCCGCCGTCACCCCCGGTGGACGACGACGTCGATGTCGTCGCTCGCCTCGGCCAGTGCGGGCGACGCCATGGCGTACACGCCCGCGTCCCCCGACCCGATCAGCGCGACCGCGTGCCCGGCGCGGGCCTCGGCGACGGCGGTACGGGCCCGCTCCTCCTCGGCGCCCAGCCCCGACTCCAGGACGCGCGTCCCCGGCCGCAGCAGGTCGCGGATCTGGTCGACGTACTGGTCGAGCCCGACGAGCACCGAGGCCCGCCGGATCTCCTCGCGGGCGCGGGGCGTCAGCAGATCGCGGGCGCCGGGCCCGAGCCCGACGACCGCGAGCCGTCCGCGCGGCCGCCTGCGCACGACGGCGCAGGTGGCCATCGCCGCCCGCCCCCCGGGGGCCGACTTCCGCTTCGGCACGGAGGAGTTCGCCCCCGCCGGCGAGCGCCGCGGCCTCCGCCACGGAGGGCGTCCCGACGGCGGCGAGCGGAGCCCCCGAGGGGTTCGGTACGTCGATACGGGCCAGTTCCTCGGCGGCGTACGTCTTCAGCGGCACTCCGAGCCGGGCCGCCGCCTCCACGATCCCGGCCTCGCCGGCCTTGGCGTCGACGGTCGCGAGCGCGGCGACGGACCGCACCGAGAGCCCGGCGTCCGCCAGCGTCTCCTCGACGAGCCCGGACACCTCGTCGGCGGAGGCGCCCCTGCTGGCTCCCACGCCGACCACCAGGGACGGCGGCCGCAGCACGACCTCCCGGTCCCCGATGCCGACGAGCCGGTCGGTCACGCGCGGCACGGCGGGTCCGGCCGGCCCCCGCTCTCCCGCGGGCCCGGCAGCGGCCGAGGCCGCCTCCGCGAGGACACCGGCCGCGACGGTCGCGGCCATGGCGCCGGGCAGCCCTCCCACGGGCACGGCGGCGGCAGCGGCCGCCTCGGCCATGCCCGCCTCCGTCCCGGCCCGTTCCGCGTCCCCGGCCCCGGCCGGGCTCCGCGCCGCCCGCGCCCGGCGTCCGGCCGTCACCGCCGCCGCGTCCGCCGCGCCACATTCGCCGGCAGCGGCGGCAGCGGCCACACCGCGTCCGCCGCCAGCGTGACCGGGTCGCCGTCCAGGACCGCCCGGGTCACGGCGGCCGTGGCACCCTCGACGGGCCAGCCCAGCGTGTCCAGGCCCGGCACGTCCGTGGAGTCCGTCGGCCGTCGTGATCACCGGGGCGCAGCCCAGCACCCCCGACACCGCGAGCGCCAGTTCGTTCGCGCCGCCGCCGTGGCCGCCCAGGAGCGACACCGCGTGCGCTGCGCCTCGTCGACGACAGACGACACCCGGGTCGGACGCCTTGTCCGCGAGGAGCGGGGCGAGAAGCCGTACGACCGCGCCCGTCGCGAGGAAGCACACCAACTGCTCGCACTCCGCGAAGGCGCGCCCCGACCGCCTCCCGCACCGGCCGTCGTACACCTGCGTACGGCCGGGCCAGGCCGCGGCCAGCCGGTCGCGGGCCACGGCGCCTGCCGCCGTGGCGGAGATGAGGCCGATCACTGAACTGCTCCTTCACTTGCCGGTTTTGCGGGGCGATGGCCCCACAGCAGAAAGACAGGGTTGGCGGCCGCGAGCCGGGTCACGTCCCCGGGCAGCGGCGCGAGCCGCGACGACTGCAGCAGTACGCCCTCGGGTTCGAACCCGGCGGACGCGAGCGCCGCCCGTACCGCCGCACCCGGTCGAGCGCCGCCAGCGCGACCACGACCGTGCGCCGGGCCCGCCGCGCGCACGCCGCGACGATGGCGGGCAGCTCGCCCCCGCCGCCCCCGACGAACACCGCGTCGGGATCGGGCAGCCGGGACAGCACCGTCGGCGCCGCGCCGTGCACGGCCTGTACGTCGACCCCGTGCGCGGCGGCGTTCGCCCGGACGCGCTCCACACCGTCGGAGGTCTTCTCCACGGCCACCGCGGCCGCCCCCAGCCGCGCGCACTCCACCGCCACGGACCCCGATCCCGCCCCGACGTCCCACACCAGGTCGCCCAGGCGCGGACCGAGCCGGGCGAGCGCCAGCGCCCGTACCTCGAACTTCGTGATCATCGAGTCGCGGTGCTCGAACGCGGTCTCGGGCAGCGCCCACCGGCCGGGCCCGCCGCCCCGCCCCGCGACCGTCCGCTGGGCCGGCGCCAGCGCCCGCGACTCGTCCAGGCACTACTACGACGCTGACCCGCCGCCGGCCAGTCGCGCGCCGCCGCCTCGCCGGGGGAGAGGCGCTCGACGCTCTCGCCCCCGGCAAGATCGCCGAGCGCGGACGCGACGACGAGGGTGCGCGGAATGCCGGTACGGGCCAGGGCGGCGCCCTGCTCGGCGCGGCGCGGCGCGAGACGGCCGTCTTGGGGTGCGCACGGCACACGTTCACGGCGGTCCGCAGCTCCCGTCCGTGCGCGCTGACGACGACCGCGTCGTCCCACGGCAGCCCGAGCCGCGCGAACGCGACCGCGACGGAGGGCGTCCCCGGGCGTACGTCCAGCGCGTCTCCCCGAACCGCTCGGCCAGCGCCCGTACGATCCCGAAGAACCCGGGATCCCCGGAGGCCAGCACCACGACCCCGGCGTCCGCGCGGTCCGCCGCCCGGCCAGGTGCTCCGCGACCGGCGTCCAGCGCGGCCGCGAGCGGCCCGAGCACCACCCGGGTCACGCCGTCGGGCAGCCCGGCGGCGTCCAGATGGCGCCGGCCCCCGACGACGAGCCCGGCGGCGTCCAGCGCCGTACGGGCGTCGGGGGCCAGGGGCGTGCCCGTTCCCGTACCGACAACAGTGATCATGACCCGGACTTCTCCGCACTCACTTCACTCACTTCCGCGGACTTCTGCGCAGCGCGCAGCGCCGCCCGCGCGGTGCGGTCGGCCCGCCGGAACCCGTGGAAGTGGCCGGGGTGGTAGAGGTGCGAGCGGGTACCGGATGCGGAGAGCGCCGGGCCGACCAGGAAGAGCGTGTGCTTCCAGAGCTTGTGCTCCTTCACGGTCTCCTCCAGCGTGGCGACGGTGCACCGCAGCACCAACTCCTCCGGCCAGGTGACCTGGTACGCGATGACGACCGGCGTGTCCGTCGGGTAGCCGCCCTCCAGCAGCTCCGCCGTCAGCTGCCCGGACCGGGCAGCCGACAGGAAGACCGCCATCGTCGTGCCGTGCCGCGCGAACTCCCGCACCTCCTCACCGGGCGGCATCGGCGTCTTGCCGCCGCCCAGACGGGTCAGGATCACGGACTGCGCGACCTCGGGAATCGTCAGCTCGCGCTGCGCGATCGCGGCGACCGCCGAGAACGACGAGACGCCCGGCACGATCTCGACGTCCAGGCCGAGTTCCGCACACCGGTCGACCTGCTCCTGCGTACCGCCCCACAGGGCGGGGTCGCCGGAGTGCACGCGGGCCACCTTCAGCCCGTCCCGCAGCGCCCGCTCGTACACCGCGACGACGTCCTCCAGGGACATCGCGGCGGAGTCGAGGATCTCGGCGCCCTCGCGCGCGTGCTCCAGGATCTCGGCCTGCACGAGGCTCGCCGCCCAGATCACGACGTCGGCGTCGGCGACTGGCGCGCGCGGCACGGAAGGTCAGCAGGTCGGCGCGCGGCCCCGGCGCCGACGAAGGTCACCTTGCCGGTGGGGGCATCGGCCATGAGTGGGGGTCCTCTCGGGTTTCACGGGGTTCAGGGGATTCAGGGGGGTGAAGACGGGCGCGATCACGGATGTGCGCGGCAGGGGGCGATCGAGCGGCAGGGGGTCAATCGACCGGCACGAGCACATGGCGGCGTTCGTCGCGCCCGGCGCGTTCCTCATGACGCTCTTCGGCGGCTTCCCGGCCGCCCACCCGGCGGAGCGCCTGCCGGCCGTACGCCGGGCGGCGCACGGCGCGGGCGAGGGGCGCGTGCCCCGGGCCGGGCCGACGGCAGCGCGGCGACAGGCCGGTCACCGCCTGACGGACGGCATCGCGCCCGGCGCGGCCCTCGTCCGGCCGGTGGTGGGCATCGCGCACCGGCCTCACAACTTGCCCCCGCGACCGCCGTCACGCCGCGCGGGCGCGATGAGCGTGGAGAGGTACGGCAGAGCCCCGTCCTCCTCCAGCTCGGCGGCGGGCCGGATCGATTCCCCGGGCAGCCCGAGCGCCGACCCCCACACCGCGTCCTCGGTACGTCCCGTCTCGCGCAGCGCGGTCGCCACCTCGCCCGCCAGCCGGCCGAACTTGTACGCCACGACCGTCCCGGGCCCCTCCAGGGCCTCCTTGAGCACGGCGGCCCCGGCGGTCACGGGAACGAGCGTCAGCGGCTCGGTCCCCTCCGTCAGCACGGCCCCGCTGCGGGCGGCCAGATCCTGCATGGCGGTGATGCCCGGCACGGTCACCACGTCGGTCCCCGGCACCAGGCCGCTGATCGTCTGCGCGAGATACGTGAACGTCGAGTAGACGTTGGGGTCGCCGATCGTCGCGAACGCCACCGAGCCGTGCGCCCGCAGCAGTTCGGCGACCCGCGACCCCGGCCGCGTCCCAGGCGGCCTCGCGCCGCGACCGGTCCTCGCGCTCGTTGAGCGCGAAGACGACCCGGACGACCTTCGCCGCATCGACGTAATGCAGCACGGTCGCCTCGGCACGCCCGCGTTCGCCGCTGTCCATCACCGGAACGACCACGACAGCCGCGTCCCGCAGGGCATTGACGCCCTTCACGGTCACCAGCTCGGGATCACCGGGCCCGACACCGACACCGGTCAGTTTCGTGCTCGTCCCGCTCATCCCGCTCGCCCCGCTCATTGCGTACACCTCTCGACGAATCTCTTGGCCATGCCCGGCTCGGCGGCCCAGTGGGTGTGCAGGTAACTCGCGTGCACACCCTGTTGTACGAACCCTTCGACCCGCCGCTCGGGCAGGTGCATCCCCCAGGCGGGGGCCGGACCCGCCGCGGGCTCGATCACCGTCCGGTGGAACTCGTGTCCCCGCAGCCGGGTCCCGACGGCGGCCAGCGAGCTCCCGGAGACCGCGACCGCCTCGCGGTACCCCAGTGTCAGCCGCTGCGACATCCGCGCCTCTGCGTCGAGAACGCCGCACATGGGCTGTCCGTCGAGGGACCGCGAGAGGTAGAGCAGCCCGGCGCACTCGGCGGCGACGGGCGCCCCGGACGAGGCCAGTCCGGCAACGGCCCTGCGCAACGGCTCGTTACCGGACAGCTCAGGTGCGTACACCTCGGGAAACCCGCCGCCGATGACGAGACCGCGCGTCCCCTCGGGCAGCCGCTCGTCCCGGAGCGGATCGAACGGCACGACCTCGGCGCCGGCGGCGCGGAGCAGTTCGCCGTGTTCGGCGTACGAGAAAGTGAACGCGGCCCCGGACGCGACGGCGACCACCGGCCGCCCGCTCACCGGCCGCCCGCCCGCCTGCGCCCGCTCGCCGCGCTCGCGACCTCCTTCGCCGCGTCCCACGCCTCCACGCCGAGCTCCGGCGCACTGCGCGCCAGGGCCAGCAGTGCGTCCAGGTCACAGCCCGCCCGCACCTGCTCCGCCAGCGCCCGCGACCGCGTCGAGCCGCTTCCGCCCGCCGCTCGGCCACCGGCACCAGGCCGAGGTGGCGCGAGGGCGTCCGCACCTGCTGGGCCGCCGCAGCGCGCCCAGCACCGGCACCCCCGACTCGTCCAGCGCCTCCCGCAGCAACTCCTCGTGCCGCGCGGACCCCACCTTGTTCAGGATCACGCCCCCGATCCGCACCTCCGGATCCCAGGACGCGAACCCGTGCACCAGCGCCGCCACCGACCGCGACTGCGACGAGGCGTCGACGACGAGCACCACCGGAGCCCGCAGCACCTTCGCGATCTGCGCGGTGGACGCCAGTTCGCCCTGCCCGGAAGCACCGTCGTACATCCCCATGACGCCCTCGACGACGGCGACGTCGCACCCGGCCGCACCGTGCGCGAAGAGCGGCGCGATCAGCTCCGTACCGCACAGGTACGCATCGAGGTTCCGCCCCGGCCGGCCGGTGGCCAGCGCGTGGTACCCGGGGTCGATGTAGTCGGGCCCGACCTTGTGCGGCGAGACGGCGAGCCCGGCCGCCGAGAAGGCGGCCATCAGCCCCGTCGCGACCGTGGTCTTCCCACTGCCCGACGACGGCGCGGCGACAACAAGACGTGCTACCACTCGATGCCCCGCTGCCCCTTCTGGCCCGCGTCCATCGGGTGCTTGACCTTGGACATGTCCGTCACCAGGTCGGCGGCTTCAACGAGCTTCTCGGGAGCGTTGCGCCCGGTGATCACGACATGCTGCGTCCCCGGCCGCTCCCGCAGCACCCGCACCACCTCGTCGGTGTCCACCCACCCCCAGTGCATCGGGTAGGCGAACTCGTCGAGCACGTAGAGCTTGTACGTCTCGGCGGCCAGGTCCCGCTTGACCTGCTCCCACCCCTCGCGCGCCGCCGCTTCGTTGTCGAGCTGCGCGTCGCGCTGGACCCAGGACCAGCCCTCGCCCATCTTGTGCCAGGCGACGGACCCGCCCTCGCCACTGGCGCCCAGCACCTTCAGCGCGTTCTCCTCGCCGACCTTCCACTTCGCCGACTTGACGAACTGGAACACCCCGATCGGCCACCCCTGGTTCCAGGCGCGCAGCGCGAGCCCGAAGGCGGCGGTCGACTTGCCCTTGCCCACCCCCGTGTGCACGACGACGAGCGGCCGGTTGCGCCGCTGGCGCGTGGTGAGACCGTCGTCCGGCACGACGCTCGGCTGTCCCTGCGGCATCAGGCTGCCCTCCTGCTGTTCGTTCCCTGTACGTCCTTGACGAGCCCGGCGATGCTGTCGGCCCGCAGCTCGTCGAGCGTGACGGCCGTGCCGCCCAGATCCCGCGCCAGCTCACCGGCCAGCCCGAGCCGCACCGGCCCGGACTCGCAGTCGACGACCACCGAGGCGACGCCCTCCGCCTCGTGCAGCCGGGCCGCGCGCGCCGCCAGAGCCAGCGGCTCGGGGCCGCCCGTCGCCCGCCCGTCGGTCACGACCACCAGCAGCGGACGCCGCGAGGGATCCCGCAACCGCTCCACCCGCAGCACGTCGTGCGCCTTCAGCAGCCCCGCGGACAGCGGCGTACGCCCACCGGTCGGCAGCGTCTCCAGCCGTCGGCGGCCGCGTCGACGGACGACGTGGGCGGAAGCACCAGCTCCGCGTCCTTCCCCCGGAACGTCACCATCCCGACCTTGTCCCGCCGCTGGTAGGCGTCGAGCAGCAGCGAGAGCACGGCGCCCTTCACCGCGCCCATCCGCTGCCGGGCCGCCATCGACCCGGAGGCGTCCACGACGAACAGCACGAGGTTCCCCTCGCGCCCCTCCCGGCGCGCCTGCGCAGATCGTCCGCCGCACGACCAGCCCGCGCCCACTGCGCCCGCGCGCCCGCTGGTGCGGCGCGGCGGCCTGCACGGTCGCCGCCAAGTGCAGCTTGGTGAGCGCTCCTTGCGGCCGCCGGGCCCCGGTCGTACGACCGTGCTCGGTGCGTGCCCGTGACCGGCGCCCGGCCGCCCCCTCGCCCAGCCCCGGCACGCTCAGCGTCTTCGTGCGGAACGGCTCCCCGGCCCGTGCGGCCGCCTGCTCGCCGCCGGACCCGGCAGGAGCGGCTGCCCCTCGCCGGCCTCCGGCTCGGCCTCACCGGACCGGTCCTGGTCCGGCGCGTCGGACGAACCGTCGCCGTCACCGTCCCCCTGAGGGGGCTGCCCGCCCCCGCCGGGCCCGTCGGGATCCGGATCGTCGTCGTCCGACCCGCTGTTCTGCTCCAGCGTGTCGTCGAGCTTGTCCTCGTCCAGCCCCGGCGCGTCGAAGGGGTTGCGCCGCCGCCGGTGCGGCAGCGCGCGCAGCGCGGCCTGCCGTACGTCCTCGGCGAGCACGTCGGTGCGCCCCGCCCAGGCCGCCAGCGCGGTCGCCGTACGGGCCATCACGATGTCCGCCCGCATCCCGTCGACCTCGAAGGCCGCGCAGGTGGCGGCGATCTGCCGCAACGCGCCGTCACCGAGCCGCACTTCGGGCAGCAGCGCCCGCGCGGCCACGATCCGGGCGCGCAGCGCGGCCTCCTCGCCGGCCCACCGCGCGGCGAAGGCGGCGGGATCGTCGTCGTACGCGAGCCTGCGCCGTACGACCTCCACCCGCTGATCGGTCTCCCGGGAGGCGGACACCTCCACGGTCAGCCCGAACCGGTCCAGCAACTGCGGCCGCAGCTCGCCCTCTTCGGGGTTCATGGTCCCGACGAGCAGGAAGCGCGCGGCGTGCCGCACGGACACGCCTTCCCGCTCGACGTACGACGCGCCCATGGCGGCGGCGTCCAGCAGCAGGTCGACCAAGTGGTCGTGCAGCAGGTTCACTTCATCGACGTACAGGATCCCGCGATGGGCGTCGGCGAGCAGTCCCGGCTCGAACGCCTTCACGCCCTCGGCCAGCGCCCGCTCGCTGTCGAGCGCGCCGAACCAGCCGGTCCTCGGAGGCGCCGACGGGCAGCTCGACCGTCCGCGCCGGGCGCGACCCGCCGCCCCCCGCCTCGTGCGGTCCGTCCGGACACGCCGGGTCGGGGGAGCCGGGGTCGCAGGAGAACCTGCACCCGGCGACCACGGCCACCTCCGGCATCAGCGCCGCCAGGGCGCGCAGGGCGTTCGACTTGGCGGTGCCCTTCTCGCCGCGCACGAGCACTCCGCCGACGGCGGGCGAGACGGCGTTCAGCAGCAGACCGAGCCGCAGGTCGTCCTGCCCGACGATCGCGGTGAAGGGGTACGGCGTACTCACGGGGAAACCTCCACATCAAGCTGGTTCAGGGCATCGGGAACGCACTCCGGCCCGCTCACGCGTCACCTTCCAGGTCGCCTTCGAGCTCCAGGTAGGTGGCGCGCAACCGGTCCAGGGTTTCCTGATCCGGCTCCGCCCACAGCCCCCGCTCGGCGGCCTCCAGCAACCGCTCCGTGATGCCCCTGAGCGCCCACGGGTTGGACTTCTTCATGAAGTCCCGGTTCTCCGGGTCGAAGACGTACTCGCTCGACAACTTCTCGTACATCCAGTCGTCGACCACGCCCGCGGTCGCGTCGTACCCGAAGAGGTAGTCCACCGTGGCGGCCATCTCGAAGGCCCCCTTGTAGCCGTGCCTGCGCATCGCCGCCATCCAGCGGGGATTGACCACCCGCGCCCGGAACACCCGGTGCGTCTCCTCGCCCAGCGTCCGGGTCTTCACCTGGTCGGGAGTCGCGCTGTCGCCCACGTACGCCTCGGGCGACTCACCCGTCAGGTGCCGCACCATGGCGACCATGCCGCCGTGGTACTGGAAGTAGTCGTCCGCGTCGACCAGATCGTGCTCGCGCGTGTCGACGTTCTTCGCGGCCACCGCGATCCGCCGGAACGCCGTCTCCATGTCGCCGCGCGCGGCCTTGCCCTCCAGGCCGCGCCCGTACGCGTAGCCGCCCCACACCGCGTACACCTCGGCCAGATCCGCGTCCGAGCGCCAGTTCCGCGCGTCGATCAGCGGCAGAAGACCGGCGCCGTAGGCCCCCGGCTTCGAGCCGAAGATGCGGGCCGTCGCGCGCCGCCGGTCGCCGTGCTCGGCGGTGTCCTCGTCGGCGTGCGCCCGTACGAAGTTGCGGTCGACGGGCTCGTCCAGCTCGGCCACCGCCCGCACCGCGTCGTCGATCAGCCCCACCACGTGCGGGAACGCGTCCCGGAAGAACCCGGAGATCCGCACCGTCACGTCGATGCGCGGGCGCCCCAGCTCGTCGAGCGGCACGATCTCGAAGCCCGTGACCCGCCGCGACGCGTCGTCCCACACCGGGCGGCAGCCCAGCAGCGCCAGGATCTCCGCGATGTCGTCGCCCTGGGTGCGCATGGCGGACGTGCCCCAGACCGTCAGGCCCACCGACTTGGGGTAGTCGCCGGTGTCCGTCAGGTAGCGCGCCACCAGCGAGTCGGCGAGCGCCTGCCCGACCTCCCACGACAGCCGCGACGGGATCGCCTTGGGGTCGACGGAGTAGAAGTTGCGCCCGGTCGGCAGCACGTTGACCAGTCCGCGCGTCGGCGACCCGGAAGGCCCGGCCGGCACGTAACCGCCGTCCAGCGCGTGCAGGATGTTGCCGATCTCGTCCGTCGTACGGGCCAGCCTCGGCACGACCTCGTCGCACGCGAACCGCAGCACGGCCACCGCGTCCGGCAGTTCGGTGCCCAGCACCTCGGTCACCAGGCCGGCGGCCTCCGCCGCGTCCCAGCGCCGCTCCTCCATGCCCTCCGCGAGCCGCCGGCACAGCTGCTCCAGCAGGTCGATCGCGTCGGCGCCCGTCCGCGCCGGACCGTCGACCAGCGCGGTCAGCCCGTCCGCCACCTTGACCGCCGCGCCCGGCTCGCCCAGCAGCTCCTTCTCGGCCAGCCCGAAGTGCTCGGCCAGGCAGGCGCGCAGCCCCGGCAGCGCGTTGGCCTGCCCGCCCCACACCTGCGAGCCGCGCAGCACGGCCAGCACCAGGTTCACCCGGGCCTCGGCCTCCGGGCCGCCGCCCAGCACGTGCAGGCCGTCGCGGATCTGCACGTCCTTGATCTCGCACAGATAGCCGTCGATGTGCATGACGAACTCGTCGAAGTCGTCGTCGTCCGGCTGCTCGTCGAGATGCAGGTCGTGGTGGAGCTGGGCCGCCGTCACCAGCGTCCAGATCTGCGCCCGTACGGCGGGCGCCTTCGCCGGGTCGAGGTCGCTGACCAGCGCGTACTCGTCCAGCAGCTGCTCCAGCTTCGCCAGGTCGCCGTACGTGTCCGCACGCGCCATCGGCGGCACCAGGTGGTCCACGACGGTCGCGTGCCCGCGCCGCTTGGCCTGCGTGCCCTCGCCCGGGTCGTTCACGATGAACGGGTAGACCAGCGGCAGCTCGCCCAGCACGGCGTCCGGCCCGCAGCCGGCCGAGAGACCCAGGCCCTTCCCCGGCAGCCACTCCATGGTCCCGTGCTTGCCCATGTGCACGATCGCATCGGCGCCGAACGAGTTCTCCAGCCACCGGTACGCCGCCATGTAGTGGTGCGACGGCGGCATGTCCGGGTCGTGGTAGATCGCGATCGGGTTCTCGCCGAAGCCGCGCGGCGGCTGGATCATCACGACGACGTTGCCGAACTGGAGCGACGCCAGCACGATCTCGTCCCCGTCGACGTACAGCTGGCCGGGCGCCTCGCCCCAGTGCTCCAGCATCCCGTCGCGCAGTTCCGGCTCCAGCTGGTCGAACCACGCCTGGTAGTCCGCGAGCGGCACGCGCGCGGGGGCGGCCGCGAGCTGCTCCTCGGTCAGCCACTCCACGTCGTGGCCACCGGCGTTGATGAGCCGGTGGATCAGCTCGTCGCCGTTGTCCGTGTGGCCCTCGACGGCGTAACCCGCGTCGCGCAGGGCGTCGAGCACCCGGATCGCGGAAGCGGGCGTGTCGAGACCCACCGCGTTGCCGACGCGCGAGTGCTTCGTCGGGTACGCCGTGAAGACGAGCGCGAGGCGCTTGTCCTTGTTCGGCTTGTGGGACAGCCTGGCGTGGCGTACGGCGATGCCGGCGACGCGCGCGGCGCGCTCGGGATCGGCGACGTACACGGGAACGTCCCCCTCGCCCTGCTCCTTGAAGGAGAAGGGCACGGTGATGAGCCGCCCGTCGAACTCCGGGATGGCCACCTGCATCGCCGCGTCCATCGGCGACAGCGCCGCGTCCGACGCCTCCCAGGCGGCGCGCGACGACGTAAGACACAGACCTTGCAGGACGGGCACGTCGAGGTCGGCGAGCGCACCGATGTCCCACGCCTCGTCGTCACCGCCGGCCGAGGCGTCGCTCGCGCGCGTGCCGCCCGCCGCGAGGACCGTCGCGATCAGCGCGTCGGCCCTGCCGAGCTCCCGGTACAGCTCGGGATCGGCGCTGCGCAGCGAACCGCAGTACACGGGAAGGGCGTTGGCGCCCTTTGCCTCGATCTGGTCGCACAGCACGTCGACGAAGGACGTGTTCCCGGACAGCTCGTGGGCGCGGTAGAAGAGCACGCCGACCGTCGGGCGCCCCTCGTCGTACGCACGCGAGCCGCCGCCGTGGACACCCCACTCGGGCATCTTCTGCGGCTCGGCGAAGCCCACGCCCGTCAGCAGCACGGTGTCGGACAGGAACCTGGCCAGTTCGACGAGGTTCCCGGGCCCGCCCTCGACGAGGTAGCGCAGCGCCTCGGCGACGACACCCGCCGGTACGGACGACTCGGCCATCAGCTCCGCGTCGGGCACGGTCTCACCGCCCAGCAGGACGGTCGGTATCCCGGACGCCTTCAGGACGGCAAGCCCGTCCTCCCAGGCGCGCTTGCCGCCGAGCAGCCGCACGACGGCGACGGACGCGCCCTCGATCAGCCCGGGCAGTTCCCCGGCCGCGTCGATACGGGTCGGGTTGCCGATGCGGTACGGGGCGCCGGAGGCGCGGGCCGCCAGCAGGTCCGTATCGGCGGTGGACAACAACAGCACGGTGTTCTCGGTGTTCTCGGCGTTCTCGGTGTGCTCAGTGCTCATGCGGGCGCTCCAGGTGCGATGAAGGGAAGTCCTGAGGGCGCGCCCGACTCGATGAGCCGCATCAGCGCGTCCGTATCCGCGTGTTCTTCGATGAGGTCGCCGAGGCGGTCGAGCTGCTCCTCGCGCAGCGCCCCGAACGACGTGTCCGGCGCCGGCACGAAGCGGCGCCCCGCGGCAGCCGCGACCTCGCGCAGGAAGGCGCGCCGGAACCGCGTCGCTCTCCAGCGAACCGTGCCAGTGGGTGCCCCAGACCGCCCCCACCCGGCAGCCGTCCAAGAAGGGGACGCCGCCCAGCACGTCGGCGACCCCGTGATGGATCTCGTACCCTTCGACCGGCTCGCCCAGCGCGCTGCCGGCCGGCCGCGCCAGTGTCTTCCCGACGGCGAACCGCACACGGACCGGCAGCAGCCCGAGCCCGTCCACCGTCCCGGCCTTCGACCTCGATGTCGTCCTCGATGCGCTCGCCCAGCAGCTGGAAGCCGCCGCAGATGCCCAGCACGGGACGGCCCTCCGCCGCCCGCCGCGCCAGCGCGCCGGCCAGTCCGCGCTCGCGCAGCCACTCCAGGGCCTTCACGGTCCCGCGCGTGCCCGACGATCACCAGGTCGGCGTCGACGAGCTCCTCCGCCCGGTCCACGAACCGGACGACGACCCCCGGTTCGGCGGCGAGCGCGTCGACATCCGTGAAGTTCGACATCAGCGGCACGGCGCACACGGCGACCCGCAGCACGTCCTCCCCGACCGGCGGCGCGACGACCGACTCCCGTACGGCTCCCCGCAACGAAACCCGCAGCCCGTCCTCCTCGTCGATACCGAGGCCGTGCGCGAAGGGCAGCACGCCGTACGTACGCCGCCCGGTCAGCCCTTCCAGCATGTCCAGCCCGGGTTCGAGCAGCGAGACGTCACCGCGGAACTTGTTGACCAGGTAACCCGCCACCAGCTCCTGGTCCTCCCGGCCGAGCAGTGCGGTCGTACCGAAGAAGGAAGCGAAGACTCCACCCCGGTCGATGTCGCCGACGACGACCACCGGGAAGCGGGCGGCTCGCGCGATGCCCATGTTCACGATGTCGGTGCGCCGCAGATTGATCTCGGCCGGACTGCCCGCCCTCGCAGATCACGGCGTCATACGTGCCCCGCAACTCGCGCAGACAGTCCGTCACGGTGCCGAGCAGCGCTTCCCGGTGCCCCTCGTGCAGCGTTTTCCCGGCCGGCCCCCAGCCCCCGAAGAACCCGCGCGCGCTCATCTCGCCCACCGGCTTCCCCAGCAGCACCACCTGGCTGCTGCGGTCACTGCCGGGCTTGAGCAGCACGGGGTTCATGAGCGCCGTCGGCTCCACCCGCGCCGCCTGCGCCTGCATGGCCTGCGCCCGCCCGATCTCCGCGCCCTCGCGCGTCACGAACGAGTTCAGCGACATGTTCTGCGCCTTGAACGGCGCGACCTTCACACCCTTGCGCACGAGCCACCGGCAGATCCCGGCCGTCACGACGCTCTTGCCCGCGTCGGACGTGGTCCCCGCGACGAGCAGACCGCCCCCCAGTGAACCGCTCATGCGTGTCCCTTTCCTGTACGTGTGCCACCGCGCGCGCCGCGTCGCAGCGCACCGAGCGCCAGCCGCCCCCCGACGGCCGCCGCCAGTGCGAGCACCCCGACACGGCGCGACAGCCGCGCCGCCCGCTCGATGTCCGGTATGCCGACGGGCCGCCCGGCGGCGTTGAGCACGGGCCGGTGTTCGACCCGGCCGCGTACGAGAGTGTTCCGCCCAGCCGGTCGCCGAGGCGCCGGCGAAGGCGGCCTCCACGGGGCCCGCGTTGGGGCTCGGGTGCTCGGCCGCGTCCGTACGCCAGGCCCGCACCGCACCGCGCGGATCGCCGCCCGCCACGACCGCGAGGGCGGCCGTCAGCCGGGCGCCGGGCCAGCCGGCCACGTCGTCGAGGCGGGCCGAGGCCCAGCCGTAGCGCAGGTATCTGGCCGATTTGTGCCCCACCTGGGCGTCGAGCGTGTTGACGGCGCGGAAGGCCACGAGCCCCGGCACCCCGCCCAGGGCGCCCCACACCAGCGCGCCCACGACCGCGTCCGAGGTGTTCTCGGCCACGGACTCGACGACGGCGCGGGCGATCAGCAGCGCGTCCAGCGCCTGCGGGTCGCGTCCGCACAGGTGGGGGGAGGCGTTCGCGGGGCGACCTCGACGTCCCCGGCCTCCAGGGCGCTGCCCACGGCGCGCGCCTCGCGGCCCAGCGACGTACCTCCGACGACGGCCCAGGTGGCGGCGGCGGTCAGCGCGACGGCGGCGGCGGGGGAGCGGCGTACTGCACGGGAGGCGAGCGCGGCGGCGCCCGCCGCGCCTCCGGCGCACACCAGGGTGTGCACCGCGCCCCACCCGCGGTGGTCACGCCACAGCAGGGACTCGACGGCGCCCGCGGCCCGCCCGAACGCGGCGACCGGGTGCCCGCGGCGGGGATGACGAGGACGAGGTCGCCGATCAGGCCGGCGGTGGCGCCGTACGCGAAGATGCGATCGGCACGCATGGCTCAGCAGACCGATGCGCCTCGAAGCGAACGCGCCGTACGCACGGGAATGTCAGGACTGACAGGACTGACAGGAACGACTGAACGGCAGCCGGGCATGGTGATATGTCCTCACTCAGGGTCCGCGCCCTGGTTCGACGTGACCGGCGGTGAGAGTTCCTGGCTCCCGGGGACTTCTTCGTCTTCCCCGGTCACAGTGGCGGGACCGCGCCGGATTCGCACCGGACTTCCTCTCGTGCCGCCGTATTCGGCTCGGGCAGTCCACCACGCTCCGCGAACGTCGTCAACTTGCTGTTGACCTGCGACGGGAGAGTGTGCCGAGGCACACAGAAACCGCCCCGCCGATGGCCGGTAAAGGCCGGTGGCGGGACGGTTTCGGGAGACTGCGGTCGGCGCGTCGGGCGGTCGTCGCGTCAGACGACGATCAGGTAGATCCCGTACGCCACGGCTGCCGCGCACAGCGCGAAGCAGGCGTAGGCGCCGGTGCGGGCCATGACGGCGGAGCCGCCGCCCTGCGCGGAGGCGCTCTCCTGCTTGGAGAGGCCCACGATGCCGAGGGTGAACAGGCCCACCAGGGACACGGTGACCACGAGGCTCACGCCGAATACGGAGCCGAGAGCTGCCCAGTCGATGTTCATGCGATCTGTCCTCTGTCCTTACACCGGGGCCGGGCTGGCCGGCTCCGCGGAGCTGCCGGCCGGGGCCGGAATGGTCGTCTTGAGTTCCTCGGCGGCCAGGGAGGCGACGGCGCCGGCCGTGGGCGGCACGCTGACGGCGGCCATGGCCGTGGTGACCACACCGGCGGACTCGCCGATCTCGTCGTCGGTGACGTTGTTGTGGTCGACCGGCTTGCGGCGCGACAGGGCCCAGATGACGGCGGAGCCGCCGACGAGCAGGAAGGCGACCACGACGATGCCCCAGGTGCCCTGCCCGGTGAGGAACTCGGCGCCCGCGGCGACCAGTCCCGCGGCCGGCAGCGTCAGCCCCCAGGCGACGAACATCCGGGTGGCGGTGGACCAGCGGACCACGCCGCCCTTGCGGCCGAGGCCCGCGCCCATCACGGCGCCGGAGCAGACCTGGGTGGTGGAGAGGGAGAAACCGAGGTGCGAGGAGGCCAGGATGACGGTCGCGGCGCTGGTCTGGGCGGAGAAGCCCTGCGGCGGACGGAGGTCGGTGAGGCCCTTGCCCATGGTGCGGATGATGCGCCAGCCGCCCAGGTACGTACCGAGCGCGATGGCGACACCGGCGGAGACGATGACCCACATCGGGGGGTTCGAGCCGGGCGCGAGGACGTTGCCGGTGACCAGGGCGAGGGTGATGACACCCATGGTCTTCTGCGCGTCGTTGGTGCCGTGGGCGAGCGAGACGAGACCGGCGGAGGCGATCTGGCCGGCGCGGTAGCCCTTGGCGGTGGCCTTCTCGTCGGCCTTGCTGCCGAGCTTGTACGTCAGCTTGGTGGCCAGCAGCGCGGCGATGCCGGCGACGATCGGCGCGGCGATCGCGGGCAGCAGGACCTTGGTGACAACGACGTCGCCGTTGACACCGGAGGCGCCGACCGACATCAGGGTGGCGCCGATGAGGCCGCCGAAGAGTGCGTGGGAGGAACTGGACGGCAGGCCGATCAGCCAGGTCAGCAGGTTCCACAGGATCGCGCCGACGAGCGCCGCGAAGATCACTTCGGTGGTGATGCCGCTCTCGTTGACGAGCCCCCCGGAGATCGTCTTGGCGACCTCCACGGACAGGAACGCGCCGACAAGGTTCAGCACGGCGGACATGGCCACCGCCGTCTTGGGCTTGAGAGCGCCAGTCGAGATGGTGGTCGCCATCGCGTTGGCAGTGTCGTGGAAACCGTTCGTGAAGTCGAACACGAGAGCGGTCACGATCACGATCCCGAGGAGAAGCGTGATGTGTTCCATTTACCCAGGCAATCGTTTGAGGTCAGTGGCACGTGGACCGTAGGCAACCTGGATGAACGGAAGGTGAACTGGGGCGGGCGGTGTGGTGACCCGGAACACATCGCCGTCATTCCGGTTGTGCCGGAACGGCGGAGGCCGGCGGTGGGCGGCCGCAAACAGGGGCCTCCAGCACCTCGCGAGCCCCTTGAGCCCGGCCGGGGAGCCGCCGAAGAGATCCTGGTCACCCCGGCAGGCTCCCTCTCCCGCCCTCCGGCCCTGCTGGCAGGATCTCCGCATGGCTGAGCAGCGGCAGGACGCGCGCGACGCGCGGGACGCGATCGAACGGGCATGGGACGACCTGGTGGCCACGGCCCGCAGGACGGTGCGGGAAGGGCTGGTGGTCGGCACCTCAGGCAATGTCTCCGTACGGGTCGGGGAGCTGGTCCTCGTCACCCCGAGCGGAGTCCCGTACGACCGGCTGCGGCCAAAGGACGCCGTCGCGTCGACCTCGACGGGAACCAGGTCCTCGGCGGCCTCGTCCCGACCAGCGAGCTCCCGATGCACCTCGCGGTCTACCGCACCACCGCCGCCGGAGCCGTGGTCCACACCCACGCCGTGCACGCCACGGCCGTCTCCACCCTCGTCGCCGAGCTGCCCCTCGTGCACTACATGGCCGCGGCCCTCGGCGGCCCCGTCCGCACCGCCCCGTACGCCACGTACGGATCGCCGGAGCTGGCCGAGAACATGCTCGAAGCCCTGCGCGACCGCTCCGGCTGCCTGCTGCGCAACCACGGCACCGTGACCTACGGGGACACCCTCGACCAGGCCTACGACCGCACCGCGCAGCTGGAGTGGATGTGCAGGCTCTGGCTCACCGCGAGCTCGGTGCCGGGGCGCGAACCGTCCCTGCTCTCCGCCGGACAGCTGCGCGAAGTACAGGAGAAGCTGAGCGGCTACGGCCAGCCCGGCTGACCCGACACGCGGCCGTCCGGCCCCGCCCACTGGCCCCGGGCCCCTCCTGTGCGGACACTGGAGCGGTGCGCCCGGCTACAGCGACGGCAGCGGCCGTCACCACACTCCTCGGCGTCGGCGCGGCCATCGGTCGCGGTCGGCCGCTATGCCGGCGACGCCGCACTCAAAGCGTCGTCCGGCAGGCCGCTGCCCCGCGACCCCCGGCTCACCGTGCACGCCACCGCGGCGGGACGGATCACCCTGACCCGCTGCCTGGCGTCGCTGCGTCCCGGCACGTACGGCATCGAGGGGCTCGGCGTCCACGCCGTCGTCGGCCCCGTCCTCGACGACGCGCCGCACACCGCGGACACCGTCGTACGCCGCCTGGAACGCGTCAGCCACGGCACGCTCGGCCCGGGCACCAGGGTGCGGCTCACCCCGCAGGTGTACGTCGGTGATCCGCGCACCGCACTCGGCCTCGACCACACCGACGTGGACGTCCCCGGAGAACTCGGCGCACTGCCCGCCTGGTTCCTGCCGGGCACCCGCGACACCTGGGTGATCACCGTGCACGGCCTCGGCACCACCCGCGCACACCCCATGAACATCCTGCCCTTCCTGCTGGGCCAGCAGCTTCCCGTCCTCGACCTCGCCTACCGGGGCGATGCCGGTGCCCCCAGGCCGCCGGGCGGTCTCGGCCACCTCGGCGACTCCGAGTGGCGCGACGTGGACTCCGCGATCCGCTACGCCGTCCGGCGCGGCGCGGAGCGCGTCATCCTGCACGGCTGGTCCACCGGCGCGGCCATGACCGTGCACGCCGCGGTGCGCTCCCCGCTCCGTGACCGCGTCAGCGGCGTCATGCTCGACGCCCCGGTCCTCGACTGGGAGGCCACGGTGCGGGCCCTGGCCGCCGCCCGGCACACGCCGGGCGTGCTCCTCCCGCTCGCCGTCAGGGCCGTGCAGGGCAGCACGGGACTGCGCGGCGACCGCCTGCGCGAGGCGACCGGCCCCGGAGGGCTGCGCGTGCCCACGCTGATCATCCACGGCCCGGACGACGCCGTGGCCCCGTGGCACTCGCGGGAGCTCGCGCGGCTCCTCCCCGAGCTGGCGGTGCTCCACACCGTCCCGCGCGCGCCCCATGCGGCCATGTGGAACGCCGATCCGGCCACCTACGAAGAGACCCTGCGCCGCTTCCTGACCCCTTTGATGTAGTACCTGCCCGTACGCGGCGAGGCCGAGGGCCGTCGCGGCGGGAAGAGGCGGGCGGGGAAATGTTCCGGCCGGGCGGTGCCTGTGAACGCGCCTGTGAACGCGCCTGTGAACAGGCCCATGAGCGGCGAGTTCGATTCCGTTTGGGCTTTCGGGGCGTCAGCGGCGAGACTGCTCCCCGTGACGTCCCGTACACCGCGCGACTCCAGGCTCCGACTTGTCCGCCCGCGACCCCTCGCCGCTGCCCTCCCCCTGGCTTCCCAGGGCGGGCCCCAGGCCGTGACGAACCGGCGTACCCGCCCGGCCCCGAGGCCCCCAGAGGGCACCCCGCCCTCCGCGGAACTGGCCCGTCAGGCCAGGGCCGTGCTCGCCGACGCCGTACGGGTCGCACGCTGGGCCTCTCCGTCGCGCGCGGCGGAAAGTCCCACGTCGGGCCCGGCCGGGACGGCACCCTCTCTGCCGCGGCCGCCCAACAGGCCGCGTCCGAGCTGGGTCTGACGCCGGCGCAGGTCTGCGCGGGCTGGGACAGGGCCAGGCTCGCCGGCCTGATCGAACTGCACGGCGACCGCGCCCGCCCGGGCTGGCGGCTGCGCGCCTGGGACCGCGACGACGCGGCCGTCCTGCGCGGCTGGGTCGCGCTCTTCGACGCCTGGTCGATCGTCCACCCCGCCCCGGAGGGCATCACCGGCACGTCCGTCGCCGAGGTCGTGGAAGCCCTTCCCCAGGTGCTCTCCCTCCTCCAGCTCTCGGCCGGCCCCGTTCAGGTGCCGGCGCTGCTCGACCTGCTCGAACAGCGCGTCGTCGAGCTCCGCGAAGAGCGCTGCGAGGTCCCCTACGACTCCCAGCCGCTCCCCGCTCCCGCGGCCCCGGACGCCCCCCTCTCCCTCCTCCTCGACTGGGCCCTGGAAGGCCAGGCGGCCGTTGGCGCCCTGACCCTGGGCCCCGGAATCGCCACCCTCACCGCGCTCGGCAACTGGGCGGTGTGGGTCAAGCTGGAGCAGATCTGCGTCGCGGCCCAGAGCCCCGCCGGGAACATCGAGCAGTCCGCCGAGGACATGCTGCGCGGCTGCGCCCGCCTGACCCCGGGCCCCGCCCGTGCGAGTACCGCGCCTGGCTCGCCGCCCGCACCGTCTCCAGCGCCGTCACCGAGCTCCTCGAAGCCGCCCGCGGCGAGGACGCGCTGCTGCGCGGACTCGCCTTCGACGCGCTGCGGGTGGTCGGCGCCCCGGCGGAGTCCGGCGTACGGGCCGCGGCCGACGACAGTTCGCTGCGCCCCTACGCCCTGCTGTGGCTGGCGGAGTACGAGGGCGCCGACCCCGAGGACGTCCACGAGATCCTCACCCGCGAGGAGTCCACCTGGCTCTGGGTGGACACCGCCGCGGCCGTCGCCGACCACGGCGACATCCAGCTGCTGGTGCGCCATCTCGACGCCGCCGTGCAGTCGACCGTGCCGCCCTGCTCGACGAGGTCCGCGCCGTCGCCACCCGCGGACCGTCCAGGTCCTGGTGGCCCTGGCCGCGGCCCACCCGGACCCGGCCCTCGCCAAGGCCATGCGCCGGGCGGCCTTCCAGGTGCACACGGGCGGGGTGTAGCGGGTGCAGCGAAACCGCCGGGGGCGGGCCCCCGGCCCCCGGCCCTCCGTTTCCCCGGCCGTCGGACGACGGAAGGGCGCGGAGGCCCGGCAGGGCCCGGTCGCGGGGGCGGAACCCGTGTCCGAAAAGTAGTTGCGCCCGACCGTTAGACTGGGTCTATGGCAACTCTCCTTGTGCATTAGACGGCGTCGAAGAAATCCCTCCGCCCGTCCCTTCCGCCGTCCATACCGCCCTGGAGTTTTTCCCTTGATCACCGCCTCCGGCATCGAGCTGCGCGCCGGCGCCCGCCTGCTCATCGAGTCCGCTTCCTTCCGCATCGCCAAGGGCGACCGCATCGGCCTCGTCGGCCGCAACGGCGCGGGCAAGACCACCCTCACCAAGTGCCTCGCGGGTGAGGGCACCCCCGCCGGCGGCACCATCACCCGCTCCGGCGAGGTCGGCTACCTCCCGCAGGACCCCCGCACCGGCGACCTCGACTCCTCGCCCGCGACCGCATCCTGTCCGCCCGCGACCTCGACTCGGTCCTGCGCAAGATGCGCGAGAACGAGGAGCGCATGTCGAACGGGCAGGGCGCCACCCGCGAAAAGGCGATGAAGAAGTACGAGCGCCTGGAGACGGAGTTCCTCACCAAGGGCGGGTACGCCGCCGAGGCCGAGGCCGCCACCATCGCCGCCGCGCTCGGCCTGCCCGACCGCGTGCTCGGCCAGCCCCTCCACACGCTCTCCGGCGGTCAGCGCCGCCGTGTCGAGCTGGCCCGCATCCTCTTCTCGGACGCCGACATCCTGCTCCTCGACGAGCCGACGAACCACCTTGACGCCGACTCGATCGCCTGGCTCCGGGACTACCTCAAGACGTACCGCGGCGGCTTCATCGTGATCTCCCACGACGTCGAGCTGGTCGAGACGGTCGTCAACAAGGTCTTCTACCTGGACGCCAACCGCTCGCAGATCGACGTCTACAACATGGGCTGGAAGCTGTACCAGCAGCAGCGCGAGGCCGACGAGAAGCGCCGCAAGCGCGAGCGCCAGAACGCCGAGAAGAAGGCATCCGCCCTCAATTCGCAGGCCGACAAGATGCGCGCCAAGGCCACCAAGACCGTCGCCGCGCAGAACATGGCCAAGCGCGCCGAGCGCCTGCTCTCCGGTCTCGAAGCGGTACGCGTCTCCGACAAGGTCGCCAAGCTGCGCTTCCCGGATCCCGCGCCCTGCGGCAAGACCCCGCTGATGGCGGAGGGCCTGTCCAAGTCGTACGGCTCGCTGGAGATCTTCACCGACGTCAACCTGGCCATCGACAAGGGCTCGCGGGTCGTCATCCTCGGCCTCAACGGCGCGGGCAAGACGACGCTGCTGCGCCTGCTCGGCGGCGCGGAGAAGCCCGACACCGGCGAGGTCATCCCCGGCCACGGCCTCAAGCTCGGCTACTACGCCCAGGAGCACGAGACCCTCGACCCGGAGCGCTCCGTCCTGGAGAACATGCGCTCGGCGGCGCCCGACCTCGACCTCGTCTCGGTCCGCAAGACGCTCGGCTCGTTCCTCTTCACCGGCGACGACGTCGACAAGCCGGCCGGAGTCCTCTCCGGCGGTGAGAAGACCCGTCTCGCGCTGGCGACCCTCGTCGTCTCGTCGGCCAACGTCCTGCTCCTCGACGAGCCGACGAACAACCTCGACCCGGCCAGCCGCGAGGAGATCCTCGGCGCCCTGCGCACCTACAAGGGCGCCGTCATCCTCGTCACCCACGACGAGGGCGCGGTCGACGCCCTGGAGCCGGAGCGGATCATCCTGCTGCCGGACGGCGTGGAGGACCTGTGGGGCCCCGACTACAAGGACCTCGTCGCCCTGGCCTGATCCACTCCGGCTGGATCATTCGGCTTACGGGTGATCCTTCATCTGAGTGAGTGGCTCTCGTACCGTGGCGTGTCATGCACCGGATTGCGGCCCGTCCCCCGTGGGACGGGCCCTTTGCGTTCCACTGATCGTTTACCCGCGCTGACCTGCCCGTTCCCCCGGTCCCCCGTCCGGCCGTACGGCGGGAAGCCCACGGAATTCTCTATTCCACTTGTGGCGTGCGGTTCCTTCCCGGCAAACCTTGTTGTACGGACCTTGCCGAATGGGTGGCCAGGAAGCCGGGAAGGGGTGATCATGAGAGTTCAGAGCGCACTTCCTTGAGGAGGCACGGGTGGCCGAGACTCTGAAGAAGGGCAGCCGGGTAACCGGCGCCGCGCGCGACAAGCTCGCGGCAGACCTGAAGAAGAAGTACGACTCCGGTGCGAGCATCCGGGCGTTGGCCGAAGAGACCGGCCGCTCCTACGGATTCGTACACCGGATGCTCAGCGAGTCCGGAGTCACGCTGCGGGGACGCGGCGGGGCGACGCGAGGCAAGAAGGCCGCTTCGGCCTGACAGCCCCGGGCGGGCCCGGCCCACCGGTTCTTGGGCGGTGACCACCCGGTCGATCGCAGGATCGCCCGGGTGGTTACTGTGCAGTCACTTACTGACCGCACGACTGCCACCCGAACCGGAGGCGCCACATGGCTTCGCTCGACTCTGTGCTCGACAAGGACGGCGTACGACTCACCGTCGAGGACGCCGTTGCCACGGTGACCCTGACCAATGCGGCCAAGCGCAACGCCCAGTCTCCCGCTCTGTGGCGGGCGTTGACGGAAGCCGGACGGTCTCTGCCCGGCAACGTGCGGGTCGTGGTGCTGCGCGGCGAGGGCAAGTCCTTCTCCGCCGGCCTGGACCGGCAGGCGTTCAGCCCCGAGGGGTTCGACGGTGAGCCCTCCTTCCTCGACCTGGCACGCGGCTCCGACGAAGACCTCGACGCGGTCATCGCCGAGTACCAGGAGGCGTTCACCTGGTGGCGGCGCAGCGACCTCGTCACCGTCGCCGCCGTACAGGGACATGCCATCGGTGCCGGCTTCCAGCTCGCTCTCGCCTGCGACCTGCGGGTCGTCGCCGAGGACGTGCAGTTCGCCATGCGCGAGACCAGCCTCGGTCTCGTCCCCGACCTCACCGGTACGCACCCGCTGCACGGCCTCGTCGGCTATGCCCGCGCCCTGGAGATCTGCGCCACCGGACGCTTCGTCCACGCGGCGGAGGCCGAGCGCATCGGCCTCGCCAACCTGGTGGTGCCCGGCGACGAACTCGACGGCGCCGTACGGGACTTGGCAGGCGCGCTGCTGGCCGCGCCGCGCGACGCCGTGATCGAGACCAAGGCGCTCCTCCAGGGCGCGGCCTCGCGCACGTACGAGGAACAGCGCGTCGCGGAGCGCGCGCCGCCCAGGCCCGCAGGCTCCGCGACCTCGCGGGAATCGGCGACTGAGTCACTCCACGCCGGTCACCAGGACGGCCACGGTGGGCCGGCTGCCCCGGACCGTCGCGACCGCCTCGCGACCGCCTTGCGCACGGCCAGGGCGACCGCCAGCGTGCGGCGGTCCGCCGCCACCGCCAGCTCCACACGTACGTGGCGTCGGCGATGGTGGACCGGGGCGCCGAGGACGCGGGTCAGGCGCACCACGCCGGGGACGTCCGTGGCGGCCTCCGCGGCCGCCCGGCTCGCGGCCTCCTCCTCCGGCGGGCGAGCCGTCACCGTGCGCCCCGTCGCGTTCCCCGCCTTCGCCGCTCTCCTCGTCCCCCTCGTCGTTTCCCTCGTCCGGGGGAGTGGCGGCGACGGGTTCCTGCCCCTCCTCCACCAGGTCCGTCACCCGCAGGTCCACCGCGGTGACCATGAGTCCCAGCCGGGCCGACGCCGCCTCCGCGCGCGTTGCGCAGCCGCTCCGCCCGCTGCGGAAGCGGCTCGCCCCCGGCCGTGGCCGTGAAGTCCGCCTCGATGCGCAGCGGCCCGGGCGGCAGCGCGCTCGGGGGCGGCGAAACGGCGGGCTCGGCGGCCGTGTCCGGGTCCACGAGCATGATCCGCAGAGCCCCCAGACCGACGCCGGCGACCTCCGCCGCCGCCCGCCGCAGAACCGGACCGGCCGCCTTCTCCGCCAGCCACGTGCCGTCCGCCGCTTCGCCCAGAGGCAGCAGTCTGCCCAGGCCGAGCCGTTGCCGTACTGCCCGCGTCCATCCGTCAGGTGCCATTGCCCCAGCCTGCCGCATCCCCGGCGCGAGATCGGGCAACCGCACCTAATGTGTGCAGTGGAGCACAATATCGCCCGGAAAGGGACGAACGGCCATGACTGACGCCGCGCAGCGCGACCGGCCCGACAACCCCGGCAAGGACGGGTCCGGCCACGAAGGGAGCAAGCCCTCGATGACCAAGCAGGGTGGCGGTGACCCGTCCGGCCGGGGGCGCACCACCATCGCCGACGGTGTGGTCGAGAAGATCGCCGGCCTCGCGGCCCGCGACGTATTGGGCGTGCACGCCATGGGCGGCGGTCTCTCCCGCACGTTCGGGGCCGTCCGCGACCGGGTGCCCGGCGGAGCCAAGTCCGTCACCCGGGGCGTGAAGGCCGAGGTCGGCGAGGTGCAGACGGCTCTCGACCTGGAGATCGTCGTCGAGTACGGCGTATCGATCACCGATGTCGCCCGCGCTGTCCGTCAGAACGTCGTGTCGTCCGTGGAGCGGATGACAGGGCTTGAAGTCGTTGAGGTCAATATCGCGGTCAGTGATGTGAAGCTGCCCGACGAGGCAGAGGACGAGCCGGAGCCACGTCTTCAGTAGAGGGAGCGCAGGATGAACATGGCGGTGGTCGGCCTTGCGGCCGGCATGGCGCTCGGGTTCGCCGGATATTTCGGCGGTTTCGGAGCATTTTTGCTGGTGGCGGCGTTGGGCGCGATCGGCTTCGTAGTGGGCCGGTTCGCCGACGGCGATCTTGAACCGGGCGATCTCTTCCGCGTGCGTGAACGCGGCGACCGGCCGAGGTGACCCCCGCGATGGCCGCCGGTCAGGTCGAGGCCGCCGAGCGTGGTGCGACCCGGATCGCCGACCGGGTCGTCGCGAAGATCGCCGCCCGGGCGGCGCGCGAGGCGCTCGGAGAGGTGCCCGAGGGTGGCAGGGCGCCGTCTGCCACGGTGACGGTCCACCACGACACGGCACGGGTGCGCGTCGTCCTCGAACTCGGCTACCCCTCCGACATCGGCGGCCAGTGCGGCGCGGTGCGGCGCCGTGTCGCACAGGGCGTACGGGCGTTGGCGGGAATGGAAGTGTCCGAGGTCGCGGTCCAGGTCGAGCGGTTGCACTCGGCGCAGGCGCTCCACGCGGAACGGGGGAAGATCCGATGAGCGAACCCGACGGCCGTACGCAGCCGCTCCCCGTCGTCGCACGCGCCCAGGGGCACCCCGGCCCGCCCGGTCCCCCCGGGCCCGGCCAGTCCTCGGCCGCCGGGATGCACGGCCCGGTACCGACCCTGGAGCAGGGCGGCGGCGGGAGGTCCGGACGCTTCTGGTCCGCCCGCCGGGTGCCGGCCGCGCTGGTCGCCCTGGTGGTGCTCGCCGGCACCGGTCTGCTGCTGTACGACATCGCGGCGGTACGGGCCGGCCACTCCGCGATGAAGTGGCGCCGCGAACTGGCGGACGGCCTCGCGACGCGGCCCCTGGACGACGTGTGGGTGCTGGTCGGCGCGGGCGTCCTGGCGGCGCTCGGCCTGTGGCTGCTGCTCCTCGCCGTCACGCCCGGCTGCGCGCGATTCTGCCCATGCGGCGTACGTCCGCCGACGTACGGGCCGGACTCGACCGTCCCGCCGCCGCGACGATGCTGCGGGACCGGGCCATGGAGGTGTCCGGCGTGCAGTCCGCACGGGTAAAGGTGGGGCGCTCCAAAGTGGGCGTGCGGGCCGTGTCCCACTTCCGTGAACTCGGCGAGGTACGGGCCGACTTGGACGCGGCGGTCGCGGCCGCCATCCAGCAGCTCGGGCTCGCCCGGCAGCCGCGCCTGTCCGTGCGTGTCGGCCGGCCGGCAAGGAAGGGGTGACGAGGCGATGCCCAAGAAGGTCAACCGTGTCCTGCTCGGACTCGTGGGCCTGCTGCTGCTCGCCCTGGGCGGAGCGGTGCTCGCTGCCGGGTTCGGTGCGTCCGTACCGTCGTGGTGGCCCTTCGACGGGCCCGACGACGTGCTGCTGAGCGAGGCCGACCGTACGCGGTGGCGGGACTCGGGATGGTGGTGGCCGGCCGTCATCGCGGCCCTCGTGGTGCTGGTCCTCCTCGCGCTGTGGTGGCTGCTCGCCCAGCTGCGCCGTGCCCGGCTCGCCGAAGTACTGGTCGACAGCGGTGACGGCGAGGGTGCGGTGGTGCGGGGGCGGGCGCTGGAGAACGTGCTGGCGGGCGAGGCGCAGACGCTGGACGGAGTGGAACGGGCGCGCGTGACGCTGACGGGCCGGCGGCAGTCGCCCCGGGCGCGGGTCGCGTTGCGCCTCCCGCCCCACGCGCAGCCGGCCGGGACGCTGTCGGGATTCACGCAGGGGCCGCTGGCTGACGCGCGCGCTTCGCAAGGCTGGATTCGCTGCCGGCGGAGGTCCGCATGCGCGAGGTCAGGCACCGGGCGCGGCGGGTGAGCTGACGCGGGCACTCGACCGCCGAAGGACACCCCGGTGTCCTTCCGGCGGTCGGGGGCGCGCTCACATGAAGATTCAGAAGCCGCGGCGGGCTCCGCCGTCGACCGGGAGCATGATGCCCGTCAGGTACGACGCGGCCGGGGACAGCAGGAACGCGGCCGCCTTGGCGAACTCCTCCGGCGTGCCGTAACGGCCCAGCGGGATGCGCGACTCGTTGGCCGCGCGCGCCGCATCGCCGTCACCGGACAGGGCGTCCAGCTCGCGCACCCGGTCCGTGTCGATCCGGGCCGGCAGCAGGCCCACCACGCGGATGCCCCGCGGGCCCAGGTCGTCGGCGAGGGACTTCGCGAAGCCGGCCAGCCCCGGCCGCAGGCCGTTCGAGATGGTGAGGCCGGGGATCGGTTCGTGGACCGAGCCGGACAGGACGAAGCCGATGACACCGCCCTCGGAGAGCTCGGCCGCGCGCCGCGCGGGCCAGCCGTACCGCTCCGAGGAAGACGGAGTCGAAGGCCGCCTGCCACTGCTCGTCCGTGTTGTCGGCGGCGGAGCCCGGCGCCGGACCGCCGACGCTGATGAGAATGCCGTCGAAGCGTCCGAAGTGGGCGCGGGCGGCCGCGATGAGACGCCCGGCCGCCGCGGGATCGGCGTTGTCCGCGGCGACCGCCACCGCGTTCGGGCCGAGCTCCGCGGCGGCGGCGTCGGCCGTCTTCGCGTCACGGCCGCTCACGACGACCTTCGCGCCTTCCTGGGTCAGCCGGCGCGCGGAGGCGAAGCCGAGCCCGCGACTGGCTCCGGTGACGACGTACACCCGGTCCTTCAGTTCAAGATCCATGGGCTCATCCTGCCGTCTCCGCACGGTCGAGGGCGAGCGCGGACCCCACCAGTCCGATATGACTGAACGCCTGGGGGAAGTTTCCGAGCTGTCGCCCGGAGACCGGGTCGTACTCCTCGGCGAGCAGCCCCACGTCGTTGCGCAGCGACAGCAGCCGATCGAAGAGCTCCCGGGCCTCCTTCGTCCGGCCCGTCATCCGCAACGCGTCGACCAGCCAGAACGAGCAGGCCAGGAAGGTGCCTTCGTCGCCCGGCAGCCCGTCGACGGTGCGGCCGTCCGTGCTGTAGCGGCGGATGAAGCCGCCGTGGCCGAGCTCGGACTGCACCGCCTCGACCGTCCCGACGACCCGCGGATCGTCCGGCGGCAGGAAGCCGGTCCGGGGGATGAGGAGCGTGGCGGCGTCCAGTTCGGTGGAGCCGTACCACTGGGTGAAGGTGTTGCGCTCGGGGTCGTACCCCTTCTCGCAGACCTCCCGGTGCACCTCGTCGCGCATCGCCCGCCACCGGTCCGCGTCGCCGGGCAGCGTCGGGTCCTCCTCCAGGGCGCGCACGGCGCGGTCGGCCGCGACCCACGCCATCACCTTGGAGTGCACGAAGTGCCGGCGTGGCCCCCGGACCTCCCACAGGCCCTCGTCCGGCTCGCGCCAGTTGGACTCCAGGAAGCCGAGCAGGCTGAGCTGGAGGTTCCACGCCTGCGGCTTGGGGCGCAGGCCCGACGCTCTCGCCAGATGGAGGGAGTCGATGACCTCGCCGTACACGTCGAGCTGGAGCTGATCGACGGCCGCGTTGCCGGTGCGGACGGGCCTGGACCCCTCGTACCCGCCCAGCCACGGCAGGTCCGTCTCGGGAAGCCGGCGCTCACCGGCGATCCCGTACATGATCTGCAGGTCGGCTCCGGGTCGCCCGCGACCGCCCGCAGCAGCCAGTCGCGCCAGGCCCCGGCCTCTTCGGTGCAGCCGGCGGCGACGAGCGCGCCGAGGGTGAGGGTGGAGTCGCGCAGCCAGCAGTAGCGGTAGTCCCAGTTGCGTACGCCGCCGATCTCCTCCGGGAGCGAGGTGGTGGGGGCGGCGACGATGCCGCCGGTCGGGGCGTACGTGAGTGCCTTGAGGGTGATGAGGGAGCGCAGCACGGCTTCGCGGTACGGGCCTTCGTACCGGCAGCGGGCGGCCCACTCCTCCCAGTCGTGGAGGCTGTGCTCCAGACCCTCGTACGGGTCGATGAATTCGGGCTGCGGCTCGTGCGACGGGTGCCACGTCATGACGAACGCCACCTTCTCGCCCTCGGCGACGGTGAACGACGAGTAGGTGGTGTACTGCTGGCCCCAGGTCTTCACCCGGTCCGTGGCGTCGCAGCGCAGCCAGACGGAGTCGGGCCCCGCGATGGCCACCCGGTGGCCGTTCGTGCGGCGCATCCACGGCACGATGTTGCCGTAGTCGAAGCGCAGCCGGAGCGTGGAGCGCATCGGCACCGCACCCGAGAGGCCCTCGACGATCCGTACGACATCGGGGGCCCGGTCGCGCTGCGGCATGAAGTCGGTGACCTTGACCGTGCCGGAGCCGGTCTCCCAGACCGACTCCAGGATGAGGCTGTTCCCCCGGTAGGACCGGCGCGTGCAGGGACCCCCGCCGGACGGGGCGATGCGCCAGTGCCCCTTCTCCTCGTCACCGAGCAGCGCGGCGAAGCAGGCGGCCGAGTCGAAGCGGGGCAGGCAGAGCCAGTCGATGGAACCGTCTCTGCCGACCAGTGCCGCGGTCTGCAGGTCCCCGATGAGCGCGTAGTCCTCGATGAGTTGGGTCACGCCCACTCGTGTTCCCACGGGGGGACGGCGTTAAGCCGTGTCCGAGGGAACGGCGGATGCCGGCTCAGGCGCCGGCGCCGGCGGTCTCGGCCGGTGTCCCTTCGCCGGAACCGCCCGCCCCGCCGGACCCATCGGGCCCGCCGGATCCGGCGGCCTGTGCGGCGTCGCGCAGTTCGCGGCGTACGAGAACGACCCAGCCGACCGGCACGGCGGCGGCGAACAGCCACCACTGCACGGCGTATGCCATGTGCGGGCCGATGGAGTCGGCGTCGGGCTCGGGCACGAGCTGCGGCTTCGGACCGGCCGGGACGGGCTCGGTCTGCTCGATGTACCCGCCGAGGACGGGCCGCGAGAGCGTCTTCGCCTGCTGCTCGCTGTTGATCAGCATGACCTGGCGGGGCGGCAGGCCGCTCAGGTCCTTGATGCCGCTGCCCGCCGTCGTCTCGTCGGCCTTGAGGCGCCCGGTGACGGTGACCTCCCCCTTGGGGGCGGCCGGGATCTCGGGGAACGCCTGCTGGTCGGAGCCGAAGGGGACCCAGCCGCGGTTGACGAGGACGGCGCGGCCGTCGTCCATGACCAGCGGGGTGAGGACATGGAAGCCGACCTGGTCGTCGGCGTCGGTCCTGCGGCGTACGACGACTTCGTGCGCGGTGTCGTACGTACCGGTGGCGGTCACCCGGCGCCAGTAGTCGGCGCGCGGAACGTCGTGCCCGGGGGAGGTGATGTCACCGACAGGCAGGGGCTTCGCTCTGAGGTTGCCCGAGATCAGCTCGTTCTGCGCGACCCGGTGCTCGTGCCGGTGCAGCTGCCAGAATCCCAGTTCCACCATGGTGGGAATGAGGGCGAGCATCAGGAGGGTGAGGATCACCCACTGCCGGGACAACAGGAAGCGGTACACGTCCTTGACGTTACCTGGCGCGCGGTGCTCCCCGGTGGGTGGGTCACCCGCCGGGGAGCGAGCCCCGCATGTGCGCCGCGGCGCCGGACCGTGGCGTCAGACCTTGTCGACGATGCCCACCTTCCCCTCCGCGCGCGCACAGTGCGCGCTGCAGAACCAGCGGCCCTCGGCCTCCACGCCCTGGCCGATGATCTGGACCCGGCAGTGTTCGCAGATCGGCGCATCCGGTGGATGGCGCAGGAGAAGCAGTCGAAGACGTGCACCGCGCCCTGCGCGTGCACCTCGAAGGACATGCCGTAGTCGTTTCCGCATACCTCGCAACGTGCCATGCGCCACAGGGTGGGACGCCGGGCGGCGGCTGGGCGAGCGGTCGGCGGGCGAGTCGCCTACCAATCACCCGTCTGCCGGGACCCGCCCGTGCTGCGGGGCCTACCCCTCGGCCGCGGCCACGTCCCGCAGCAGCTGGGTGAAGGCGGCCTCGTCGACGACGGGGGTGCCGAACGCCTTGGCCTTGACCGTCTTCGAGGTGGCCGAGTCGGGATCGTTGGTGACGAGCAGACTGGTGAGCCGGGACACACTCGTCGCGATGTGCAGCCCCGCCTCGACCGCCCGGTCCTCCAGCAGCTCGCGGTCCACGGACGTGTCGCCCGAGAACGCCACCCGCATGCCCTGCCGGAGCAGCTTGCCCGGCTCGTACCGCCCGGGGTTCGGGTACGGGCAGGCCGGACGCTTGCGCGACGGGCGCCAGCTCGCGCCGCCCGCTCCCCGGTACGACGGCTGGTAGCCGGCCCGGGGGGCCGGGGGCGAGTCCGACCACTCGGTGAGCGGCCGGCATTCGAGCAGCGGCAGCCGCACCCCCGCCTCGCGCCGCCGCGTGCAGGCTCGGGCGGAACGCTCGGCGAGCACGCGCGCGTCGTCGAGGGCGTGGCTGCGCCCGCTGCTGTACGACGCCGAAGTGCGCGGCCAGGGACTCCAGCTTGTGGTTGGGCAGGGGAAGCCGGAGCTCCTTGGAGAGCGCGATGGTGCACAGCCGCTGCTGGACGGGCGCGGTGCGCTCGGCGCGCGCGTACTCCCGGGCGATCATCGACCAGTCGAACATCGCGTTGTGCGCGACGAGCACCCGGCCGTCGAGCCGCTCGGACAGCTCGGCCGCGATGTCCGGGAACAGCGGGGCGTCCGCGAGTACGTCGCTGGTCAGCCCGTGGATCCAGACGGGGCCCGGGTCGCGCTCGGGGTTGACCAGCGTGTACCAGTGGTCCTCGACGTCCCCCCGGTAGTCCAGCCGGTAGACGGCAGCGGAGATTATCCGGTCGTCGCGCGCGAGCCCGGTGGTCTCCACGTCGACGACTGCGTACCCCTTCGGGTAGGCGGTCGGCCACGGCGCTGCTGTCGAGTGGTCTTCGAGCATGGTCATTGAGGATACGGGCCCCCGCTGACAGCCCCGGCCGCCCGGGTGCGCGGACCGCCGGCGGGGCGGGTCGGTACGCGTCCGGCGGCGGCGCGGGTGAGACCCTCCCCGGGTGACCGGCCTGACGCATGACGAAGCCCACGGCGGGGGCCTCGGCTCCCGGCTGAACTGGCTGCGCGCCGGGGTGCTCGGGGCCAACGACGGCATCGTCTCCACCGCCGGCATCGTCGTCGGCGTCGCCGGGGCGACCGACGAGCGGTCCGCGCTCCTGACGGCGGGCCTCGCGGGACTGCTGGCCGGGTCGATGTCGATGGCGGCGGGGGAGTACGTATCGGTGTCGACGCAGCGCGACTCGGAGGAGGCGGCGCTGGCCGAGGAGAGGCGCGAACTGCGGGAGGAACCGGAGGCGGAGCTGGACGAACTCACCCGGATGCTGGCGGCGCGCGGCCTGTCCGAGGACGTGGCGCGCGAAGCCGCCCAGCAGCTCACCGAACGCGACGCGCTGCGCGCGCACGTGCGTGGAGCTCGGAATCGACCCCGAGGACCTCACGAACCCCTGGCACGCGGCGGGCGCCAGCTTCATCGCCTTCACGGTGGGCGCGCTGCTCCCCCTCCTGGCGATCGTCCTCCCGCCCGCGTCCTGGTGCCTTCCGGTCACGGTCGTCTCGGTCCTGATCGCCCTGGCCCTGACCGGCTGGGGCAGCGCCCGGCTGGGCGCGGCGCCGCCCCGCCCGGCGGTGCTGCGGAACATGGCGGGCGGGGCGCTGGCGGATGGCGGTGACGCACGGGGCGGGGCTGCTGCTGGGGGCGGCGGGGGCCTAGTGGTGGCGGACGAGCCGCTCCGGTGGGAAGAGAGCCGTTCCGCGCACGGTGGTGCCCAGGTACGTGCGGACGGTGAGGTTCGCCGGACCGGCCGGGGGAGCCGGGCCGACGGTACCCCCGCAGCCGCTGATTCTGAGCTCGGTCAGGTGCGGCAGGTCCCGTAGCGGCTCAAGGCCCGAGGCGATCCTGCAACCTCCGAGGAACAGCGCTCTGAGCCCATGGTGCGGCACCACAGTGGCAAGGCCGAGGGCCGGCTGGTCGAGGGTCTGCGGAGTGGGCAGCCGGGGCGGCCTGCTCTGCCGGGCCAGTTGACCGCACTGCTGGTCACCCGTGATGGTCGGCGACTCGAGTGCGGGCCAGCGGCCGAGTCCGTCGAGGCCGATCCCGGAGGCCTTCCCGTGAAGAGCCAGGTTCGTCAGACCCGCGCCGGCCGGGATGTCACCGACGCTCGCCGCTTCCCGGGCGAGGCCGAGACCCGGGGTACGCAGCGCGGGGAGGCCGGCGAGCGGTGTCAGCGAGAGGCCGTCGGTCTTCCGGCAGAGGAACGGCATCCGCAGCGGCAGCCCGCGCAGGGGCCCGAGATCCCTCACCGACGGGCAGCCGTCCGTACCGAGCCCTTGCATCTGCCGCGGCGCGGCCGGCGGGAACGGATCGCGCAGTCCGGGGCCCTTGTCGGAGAACAGCGCTTCCAGTGAGGTGTGACCGGTGATCTCCGACGGGATTCCGTGCTCGCCTTCGAGGCGGACACGCTGACAAGCCGTCTCACATACTTGTCGGTAACAACCCCTAGCCGGGCGCTCCGTACCACCTCTATCGTGCGGGCATGCCGAACCTGCCCGATGTCGTGCTGTGGTCGATACCGGCCTTCGTCCTGCTCACCGTCGTCGAGATCGTGAGCTACCGCCTGCATCCTGACGAGGACGCCGCCGGTTACGAGACCAAGGACGCCGTCACCAGCGTCAGCATGGGGCTCGGCAGCATCGCGTTCGACCTCCTCTGGAAGATCCCGATCGTCGCGATCTACACGGCAGTGTACGAGCTGACGCCCGCCCGCGTCCCCCTCCTGTGGTGGACGGTCCCGCTGATGCTGCTCGCCCAGGACTTCTTCTACTACTGGTCCCACCGCGGCCACCACGTCGTCCGCGTCCTGTGGGCCTGCCACGTCGTCCACCACTCCAGCCGCAAGTTCAACCTCACCACCGCCCTGCGCCAGCCCTGGACGAGTCTCACCGTCTGGCCGTTCTACCTGCCGCTGATCGCGTGCGGCGTGCACCCGGCCGCGCTCGCGTTCTGCTCGTCCGCGAACCTCGTCTACCAGTTCTGGGTGCACACCGAGCGGGTCGGCACGCTCCCGCGCCCCTTCGAGTACGTCCTGAACACGCCGTCCCACCACCGTGTCCACCACGCCTCCCAGGGCGGCTACCTGGACCGGAACTTCGGCGGCATCCTGATCGTCTGGGACCGGCTCTTCGGCTCTTTCGCGGCCGAGACCGAGCGGCCCGTCTACGGCCTGACCAAGAACATCGAGACCTACAACCCGCTGCGCGTCGCGACCCACGAGTACGCCGCCATCGCCCGCGACGTACGGGCGGCGGCCACCTGGCGCGAGCGCGCGGGCCGCCTCTTCCGCGGCCCCGGCTGGCAGCCGCGTCCGGCGGAGCCGGCAGTGACCGGGCAGGCGCGGGAAACCGCCGCGTGAGCGCCGGTACGGGCGTCGCCGGAACCGGTTCCCGCGCGGGCGACGGGGGCGGCCCCGGACCGGCGCGCGGCGTGGGCCCGGGGGCTCCTGGCCGCCTTCGGCGACGCGGTCCTCGCCGACCTCGGCTCGCTCGTCGCCGGGGCGGGCACCGGCCACCTGATCGCCAAGCCGCTGCTGATGCGCTGCTCGCGGCGTACGCGGCCGTGCGCGGCGCACCGCGCACGCTGGTCGTCGCGCTGCTCCTCGGCTGGGGCGGCGACGTGTTCCTGCTCGCCGGGGCCGACTGGGCCTTCATGGCCGGCATGGGCTGCTTCGCCGCCGGACACGTCTGCTACCTCGTGCTGTTCCGGCGCGGCCGTACGTCCAGGGCGCTCGGCGCCGGGTACGCCGTCGCCCTCGTCGCCACCGTCGCCCTCCTGTGGCCCGGCCTCCCCGCCGAACTGCGCGTCCCGGTCGCCGGATACAGCCTGCTGCTCACCCTCATGGCGCTTCGCGCGAGCGGAACCGGCCTGTACGCCGGACTCGGCGGCGCGCTCTTCCTGCTCTCCGACACCCTCATCGCCACCGGCGTCGCCGGATGGCCGCAGCTGCCCGCCCCCGACTTCTGGGTCATGCTCACCTACACGGCCGCGCAGTACCTGCTGGCCACGGGTGTGCTGGGGCGTCAGGAAGCCCCGGCCGCCCCGTCGGCGTACCGGGAAGGCCGCACAAGCGTCTGAGCGCCAAGGGTCCGGCCCGCAGAGGACAGCACGACGCGGGCCGCCCGGTACCGAAGAGGACCGGACGGCCCGCGCACTCGTGCCGTGTTCCTTACTTCTCGGTCACGGCGTCCAGCGCGTCGGCGATGCCGGCGCCGTAGTAGCCGTTGTAGTTCTTGCCGCCCTCACAGGTGGTGGCCTCGATCCAGTTGCCGGCCGCGTCGTAGACGTGGCTCGGGCAACCCGGGTTGTCGGCCTGCTTCTTGAGCAGGCGCTGGAGCTGCGCGGGGCTGGCCTTCGGGTGCGCGCTCTTGAGGAGCGCGGCGACGCCCGCGACGTGCGGGGTGGCCATCGACGTGCCCTGCTTGTAGCCGTACTCGCCGCCCAGGACGGTCGACAGCACCCGGCCGTTGGCGTCCGGCGTGGCCGGGATCTGCCACTTGTCGCCGCCGGGGGTCCGCGACGTCGGCGACGCCGTATCCGTAACTGGAGAAGTACGACTTGACGTTCTTGACGCCCGTCGAGGTGACCGTCACGACACCGGGCAGCTGGGTCGGCGCGTCCAGGCACTCGGACGGGTCGATGATCCGGTCACCGGGGGTGGTGTCGTTGGGGCTGGAGTCGTCGAGGATCTCGTCGGCCGACAGGTCGAAGTCCGAGTTGCCCGCCGCCGCGACGTTCAGGGCGCCCTTGCGCTCCGCGTACTTCGTGGCACGCGTCAGGGAGTCCAGCAGGGCCTTCTGATCCGGGTCGTCCTTGCAGTTGAACATCCACGGGTCGACGTAATAGCTGTTGTTCGTCACGTCGATGTCGTGCTCGGCGGCCCAGACGAAGCCGCAGACGACCGCCTCGGTGAAGAAGAGGCTGGTGCCCGGCTCGCTGACCTTGATGCCCGCCAGCTTCACGCCCGGCGCGACACCGGCGACGCCGAGTCCGTTGCGCGGAGAGGCGATCGTACCGGCGACGTGCGTGCCGTGGTCGCTGCCGTCGGTGTACGGACGCCAGGCGCCCTCCGACGAATCCGCCACGCCGCCCACGCAGTTGGCCGACTGGGACTTGGAGAAGTTCGGCGCGAGGTCCGGGTGGGTGTCGTCGACACCGGTGTCGATCACACCGACGGTGACGTCACGGCTGCCGTCGTTGACCTTGGCTGCCTTGTCCGCACCGATGGCGCGGATGTCCCACTGGTTCGCCTCCAGCGGTTCCTGACCGGGCGCCGCCGCGGCGCGGCCTTCGCCGCCTCGGTCGCGGACAGCTTCTGCGTGGTGCCTTCCTCGGTGATCCCGACGGGCGTGAGCGGGGCGGTGCGGGTCGCGCCCGCCGAAGACACACCCTTGGCCCTGCGTATCTGCTGGCCGAAGTCCGGATTCTGCGAGTGGACGACGATGACGCCTATCTGATCGTACGCCTTCACCACGGTGCCGCCGGCCCTGGCTATCGCCCGCTTCACCGAAGCGCTCGCACCGTGGCCGCCCTTGGTGTTGACCACGTACGACATCTTCGGCCCGGTGGCGGTCGCCGTCGCGGCGGATTCGTCCAGCGGCGCGGCCGAAGCGGCCGTTCCGGGCAGGAAGCCGAGCGAAGCCGTGAGAGCCAGTCCGACGGGCAGAGCGAGTGCGCGCTGCCGTCTGGATCCCAGATGAGCCATGGGTTCTCCACATCATCCGTGAGAGCCGCCCCTCGCGCGGGTGCGCAGGGGCGGGTACATGACGAGTGAAGCTAGCGCCGATCATGCGTGCGGATCAATGCGTTGGGAAAAGAAAGGGCGGATGCCGAACCGAATCGTCGTGCGATCCGTGCCGTTGTCAGGGGGACGGGCACCACCACTTCCCCCACCAGCGAGGTCACATTGACCGTCCCAGCCGAACCCGCGTCGCGAGGAGAATCCGTGGCAACCGATGCACCACCGCCCCAGGGCGGCACGGGCCAGATCCGAACAGGGCACACGACACAAGAGTTCGTCGAGGTGCAGGAGAGTGCGGAGTTCGGCGAACTGCGCCGTTCCCACCGCTCCTTCGCCTTCCCCCTGACCATCGCCTTCATCGCCTGGTACCTGCTGTACGTCCTGCTGTCCAACTACGCGGGCGGCTTCATGGGCACCAAGGTCCTCGGCAACATCAACGTGGCTCTCGTCCTGGGCCTGGCCCAGTTCGTCACCACCTTCCTCATCGCCTGGTTCTACTCGCGTCATGCCGCCACGCAGCTCGACCCGAAGTCCGAGGCCATCAAGTCCCGTATGGAGGGCGACGCATGAGCACCGCGCTGACCACGGCGGCCACGGTCCGGCTCGCCGCCGCCGGCGACGCCAGTGAGCACCGGCCGCTGATCATCACCCTCTTCGGCCTTTTCGTCGTCGCCACCCTTTTCATCACGGTATGGGCGGGCCGTCAGACCAAGAGCGCCTCCGACTTCTACGCCGGCGCGCCGCCAGTTCACCGGTTTCCAGAACGGCCTCGCCATCTCCGGCGACTACATGTCCGCCGCGTCCTTCCTCGGCATCGCCGGTGCCATCGCCCTCTTCGGATACGACGGCTTCCTCTACTCCATCGGCTTCCTGGTCGCCTGGCTGGTCGCGCTGCTCCTCGTCGCCGAGCCGCTGCGCAACTCCGGCCGCTACACGATGGGCGACGTTCTCGCGTACCGCATGCGCCAGCGCCCTGTGCGCACCGCCGCGGGCACCTCCACCATCGTGGTGTCGATCTTCTACCTGCTCGCGCAGATGGCGGGCGCGGGCGTCCTGGTCTCGCTGCTCCTCGGCATCACCAGCGACGCCGGCAAGATCCTGATCGTCGCCCTCGTCGGCATCCTGATGATCGTGTACGTCACCATCGGCGGCATGAAGGGCACCACCTGGGTCCAGATGGTCAAGGCCGTCCTGCTCATCGCCGGCACCCTGCTGATCACTTTCCTGATCCTGCTGAAGTTCAACTTCAACCTCTCCGACCTGCTCGGCACGGCGGCCTCCAACAGCGGAAAGGGCTCGGCGTTCCTGGAGCCCGGCCTCAAGTACGGCGCCACCGGGACCTCCAAGCTCGACTTCATCTCGCTCGGCGTCGCCCTGGTCCTCGGCACCGCCGGCCTGCCGCACATCCTGATCCGCTTCTACACGGTCCCCACCGCCAAGGCCGCCCGTAAGTCCGTGAACTGGGCGATCGGCATCATCGGCGCCTTCTACCTGATGACCATCGTGCTCGGCTTCGGCGCCGCGGCCCTGCTCAAGCCCGGCGACATCATCGCCTCCAACAAGGCGGGCAACACGGCGGCCCCGCTGGCCGCCCTGGAGATCGGCGGCGGCGCCGGCTCGACCGGCGGCGCGATCCTGCTCGCCGTGATCTCGGCGGTCGCCTTCGCCACCATCCTCGCGGTGGTGGCGGGCCTCACCCTGGCGTCCTCGTCGTCGTTCGCGCACGACATCTACGCCAACGTCATCCGGCGCGGCAAGGCCACCGAGAAGGAAGAGGTGAGCGCCGCCCGCTGGGCGACCGTGGCCATCGGCATCGTCTCCATCGCGCTGGGCGCGCTCGCCCGCGACCTGAACGTGGCCGGTCTGGTCGCCCTCGCCTTCGCGGTCGCGGCGTCCGCCAACCTGCCGACGATCCTCTACAGCCTGTTCTGGAAGAAGTTCACGACGCAGGGCGCCCTGTGGTCCATCTACGGCGGTCTGACCGCGTCCGTGGGCCTCGTGCTGTTCTCGCCGGTCGTCTCCTCCAAGCCCACCTCGATGTTCCCGGGCGTGGACTTCGCCTGGTTCCCGCTGGAGAACCCCGGGCTGATCTCGATCCCGCTCGGCTTCCTGCTCGGCTGGGTCGGGTCCGTCCTGTCCAAGGACGAGCCGGACAAGGGCAAGTACGCAGAGCTGGAGGTCAAGTCGCTCACCGGCATCGGCGCGCACTGAGCGCACCGGCAGCCCTTTTCCCACAGCTGTGCCCCCGTGGCCGCGTCGTAGAGTCGTACGACGCGGCCACACCGCTCCTCGTGGTATCGGGCCCCTCGTGTTGTCAGAGGTGTCGCGTAGGCTCGACAGCGTTCGAGACAGACGAATTCCGGATCGGGGAGGGGGCCGAGGATGCTTATCGACACTTATGGCCGTGTTGCCACTGACCTGCGTGTTTCGCTCACCGACCGCTGCAATCTGCGCTGTACGTACTGCATGCCCGAAGAAGGTCTGCAGTGGCTGGCCAAGCCGGACCTGCTCACGGACGACGAGATCGTGCGGCTGATCGGCATCGCCGTGACCGACCTCGGGGTGACCGAGGTGCGCTTCACCGGCGGGGAGCCGCTCCTGCGGCCCGGACTGGTGGGGATAGTGGAGCGCTGCGCCGCACTCGCGCCGCGCCCCAAGATGTCCCTCACCACCAACGGTATCGGCCTCAAGCGCACCGCCGTCGCACTCGAGGCGGCCGGTCTGGACCGGGTCAACGTCTCACTCGACACCCTGCGCGCCGACGTCTTCAAGGCCCTGACCCGCCGCGACCGCCACCACGACGTCATCGACGGCATGGCGGCCGCCCGCGACGCGGGCCTGACCCCGGTCAAGGTCAACGCCGTGCTGATGCCCGGACTCAATGACGACGAGGCCCCCGACCTGCTCGCCTGGGCCGTCGAGAACGACTACGAGATGCGCTTCATCGAGCAGATGCCGCTCGACGCCCAGCACGGCTGGAAGCGCGACGGAATGATCACCGCCGGTGACATCCTGGAGTCCCTGCGTACGCGCTTCACGCTCACCGCGGAGGGCGAGGACGAACGGGGCTCGGCTCCGGCCGAGCGCTGGATCGTCGACGGCGGTCCCCACCGCGTCGGCGTCATCGCCTCCGTGACGCGACCGTTCTGCCGGGCCTGCGACCGGACCAGGCTCACCGCCGACGGTCAGGTGCGCACGTGCCTGTTCGCCCGCGAGGAGTCGGACCTGCGCGGCGCCCTGCGCTCCGGCGCCCCGGACGAGGAGATAGCCCGGCTCTGGAAGCTGGCGATGTGGGGCAAGAAGGCGGGCTCCGGTCTCGACGACCCGTCCTTCCTCCAGCCCGACCGCCCGATGTCAGCCATCGGAGGCTGAAGCGTTCATCGCTCGCCCCCGGCGGCGGGTCCCTCCCACTCCTCCAGCGTCACGACGTCCTTCAGGAAGCCGCGTACGCCGAGGAACTGAGAGAGGTGCTCACGGTGTTCGTCGCACGCGAGCCACGTCTTGCGGCGCTCCGGAGTGTGCAGCTTCGGGTTGTTCCAGGCGAGCACCCATACGGCGGCGGAGCGGCAGCCCTTGGCGGAGCAGACGGTGGCACCGGGGCCTGCCGAACCGGGGAAAAGAAGGGAATCAGGGGAGTTCACGCACTCAACCCTAGGTCAAAAAGGCGACGCCGAGCAGCCACGGGGGGAGCTGCCCGGCGTCGGTCCGTCGCTCCGACGGGGGATGCGGAGCGCCTACGAAGTATGTCACGCGACCCAGGGTGCGGTGCACCGGAACTTCATGATTGATCTGAGCTTTTATTGAGCTTCGAAGGCCGTCCGGGGTCAGCTCCGGTCGTGCTGCTCCTGCCCGCGGGCCCGGTCCGCCGCTTCCGGTGCGGGTTCCGCGTCGGCCGGTTCGGAAGGGGCCTCCAGGGCCGGCCGCGCGGGCGTCGGAAGGTGGACCGAGGGCAGGGAAGAGGCGTTCTCCCGTCCGCCGTTGGCGATGACCACGGCGATGTACGGGAGGAGGAGCCCCAGTGCCAGGGCCACGACCGCGACGTGCCGCTCCACGTTCCACAAGGTCGCGGCCAGGATCACCGCGGCGGTCCGTACCAGCATCGAGATGACGTAACGACGCTGCCGGCCGCGCACGTCGTCGGTCAGCCCCTGCCGGGCACCGGTGATCCGGAAGACCTCGACGCTGTTGTGCTTCCGCATCACGTTCCACCACCCGATTCCGCGCCGGTTGTTCCCTCACCGGACCCCATCCACGGTACGCCGATGCTCCGCCGCCTTCGAGAGCGGGGCGTGCTCGGCCCGGACGCCCCGCCACCGACGGGTCACGTATGGAGGTGTCCGACATGCGCCGTACGGGCGGTTGGCCGAAACTGGGCGGACATGCGCACACCGCGCCGCACGAGGAGGCGACATGAGTTGGTTGTGGGCGATCATCGTGGGTCTGGTCCTGGGTCTGCTCGCCAAAGCGATCATCCCGGGCAAGCAGCAGATCCCGCTGTGGTTGACGGTAATTTTCGGAATCCTCGGCAGCATCGTCGGCAACGCTGTCGCCGCGGGGATCGGCGTCGAGGACACCAAGGGAATCGACTGGATCCGGCACCTGCTCCAGCTGATCGGTGCCGTGGTGATCGTCGGGCTCGGCGACATGCTCTGGGCGTCGATGAAGGGCAGGAAACAGCGGGCCTGAGTGCCTGGGTGAAGGTGCGCGGACGCGCGCCTGCGGCACGGCACGGCCGGGCGTGGCATCACGCTCCCGGCCGCTTCTCGTCGCGCAAGTGACTCAGCCGGCCGCGACCTCGATCGCCGCCAGGTTCTTCTTGCCGCGCCGCAGCACGAGCCAGCGGCCGTGCAGCAGGTCCTCGGGCGCCGGTACGGCGTCCTCGTCGGCGACCTTGACGTTGTTCACGTAGGCCCCGCCCTCCTTGACCGTGCGGCGGGCCGCCGACTTGCTCGGTGCCAGCCCCACCTCCACGAACAGGTCCACGACGGATCCGAGCCCGGCGACCTTGGCGTGCGGCAGCTCGGACAGGGACGCGCCCAGCGTCGCCTCGTCGAGCCCGGCGAGCTCGCCCTGGCCGAACAGCGCCTTCGACGCCGCGATGACCGCCGCGCACTGCTCTTCGCCGTGCACCAGCGTCGTCAGCTCCTCGGCCAGCGCACGCTGGGCGGCACGGGCCTGCGGGCGCTCCCCGGTGAGCTTCTCCAGCTCCTCGAGCTCCTCGCGGCTCTTGAAGCTGAGGATGCGCATGTACGGCGAGACGTCCCGGTCGTCCACGTTCAGCCAGAACTGGTAGAACGCGTACGGCGTCGTCATCTCCGGGTCGAGCCAGACGGCCCCGCTCTCGGACTTGCCGAACTTCGTCCCGTCCGCCTTGACCATCAGCGGCGTCGCCAGCGCGTGCACCTCGGCGCCCGGCTCCAGGCGGTGGATCAGGTCGAGACCCGCGGTGAGGTTGCCCCACTGGTCGCTGCCGCCCTGCTGGAGCGTGCAGCCGTGGCGCCGGTAGAGCTCCAGGAAGTCCATGCCCTGGAGCAGCTGGTAGCTGAACTCCGTGTAGCTGATCCCCTGGTCGGACTCCAGCCGCCGGGCCACCGAGTCCTTGGCGAGCATCTTGCTCACCCGGAAGTGCTTGCCGATGTCCCGCAGGAACTCGATCGCGGACATCCCCGCGGTCCAGTCCAGGTTGTTGACCATGGTGGCCGCGTTCGGGCCCTCGAAGGACAGGAAGGGCTCGATCTGGGCGCGCAGCCGCGTCACCCAGTTCGCGACCGTCTCCGGGTCGTTCAGCGTGCGCTCGGCGGTCGGCCGCGGGTCACCGATCTGGCCGGTGGCCCCGCCCACCAGGGCGATCGGCCGGTGCCCGGCCTGCTGGAGCCTGCGGACGGTGAGGACCTGCACGAGGTGCCCCACGTGCAGGCTCGCCGCCGTCGGGTCGAAGCCGCAATAGAAGGTGACCGGACCGTCCGCGAGCGCCTTGCGCAGTGCGTCCTCGTCAGTGGACTGGGCGAACAGCCCGCGCCACTTCAGGTCGTCGACGATGTCCGTCACGGTCTTGTCTCTCCTCGAACGTGCTTCGATGCTTCATCGGTGTCGATGCGGATTGCTTCCGGCCAGTGTATGGGCGTCACACGCCCCGGCTGACCGAGCTCATGTTGAAGTCCGGGACGCGCAGCGCCGGCATCGCGGCCCGGGTGAACCAGTCGCCCCACTCGCGCGGCAGCGTCTTCTCACTGCGCCCGGCCTCGGTGGCCCGCGACAGCAGGTCGACCGGCGACTCGTTGAACCGGAAGTTGTTCACCTCGCCGGTGACCTCGCCGTTCTCGACGAGATAGACGCCGTCCCGGGTCAGCCCGGTCAGCAGCAGCGTCGCCGGGTCGACCTCGCGGATGTACCAGAGGCAGGTGAGCAGCAGGCCGCGCCCGGTGCCCGCGACCATCTCCTCCAGCGAACGCCCGCCCCCGCCGTCCAGGATCAGGTTGCCGATCGCCGGAGCCACCGGCAGCCCGGTCAGCCCCGCGCTGTGCCGGGTCGTGACCAGGTGCTCCAGCCGCCCGTCCCGCATCCAGTCCGTGGCGGTCAGCGGCAGCCCGTTGTCGAAGACCGACGAGTCGTCCCCGGAGGTGTGCGCGACGACGAAGGGCGCCGATTCCAGGCCCGGTTCGTTCGGGTCGCTGCGCAGCGACAGGGGCAGCTCGGACAGCGTCTCGCCGACCCTGGTCCCCCCGCCCGGCTTGCTGAACACCGTGCGGCCCTCGGCGGCGTCCCTGGCCGCCGCCGACCACAGCTGGTAGATCAGCAGGTCGGCGACGGCGGTCGTCGCGGCAGCAGCGTCTCGTACCGCCCGGCCGGGAGGTCGATCCGGCGCTCCGCCCAGCCGAGGCGCTTGGCCAGCTCGGCGTCGACGGCGGCCGGATCCACGTCCTTGAAGTCCCGCGTGGAGTACCCGGCCCAGGCCGAACGCGTACGGTCCGGCGACTTGGCGTTGATCTCCAGCGTGCCGTTGGGCTGGTCGTGACGCAGGCGCAGACCCGTCGACGTACCGAGATAGGTGGAGGTCATCTCGTGGTTCGCGAAGCCGTACAGCTCACGGCCGCCGGCCCGGGCGCGGGCGAAGGCCTCGCCGAGCGCGGGTGCGAAGTCGGCGAAGACACCGGACGAGGTCTCGGCGGGCGCGTCCGTGAAGTCGGGGGAGGCGGGCACTCCGGAGACCAGCGGCTGGGCGTCCTCGGCGGGGCCGGCGGCGCGCGCGGCGGCCTCGGCGGCCCGTACCAGAGGCTCCAGCTCATCGGCGGTGACGGCCGACCGCGACACCACACCGGACGCCGTCCCCTGTGCCCCGTCGACGGTCGCGATCACGGTGAGGGTGCGCCCGCGCGTGACGCCGTTCGTGGTGAGCGCGTTGCCCGCCCAGCGCAGATTGGCGGAGGAGTCCTCGTCGGCGATGACCACGCAGCCGTCGGCCGTGGACAGCTCCAGAGCCCGCTCGACGGTCTCGTACGGCTTGACTGTGCGGCTCATCGGCCGGCCTCCTGCGTGGTGTTCAAGATGGTGACGCCGCGGAACAGGGCCGAGGGGCAGCCGTGCGAGACGGCCGCGACCTGGCCCGGCTGGGCCTTGCCGCAGTTGAAGGCACCGCCGAGCACATACGTCTGCGGGCCGCCGACCTTCTCCATCGAGCCCCAGAAGTCGGTGGTCGTCGCCTGGTACGCCACATCGCGCAGCTGGCCCGCGAGCCGGCCGTTCTCGATCCGGAAGAAGCGCTGTCCGGTGAACTGGAAGTTGTAGCGCTGCATGTCGATCGACCAGGAGCGGTCGCCGACGACGTAGATGCCGCGCTCGACCCCGCCGATCAGGTCTTCGGTCGAAAGGCCCCCCGGATCCGGCTGGAGCGACACGTTCGCCATGCGCTGCACCGGCACATGGGCGGGGGAGTCGGCATAGGCGCAGCCGTTCGACCGTCCCAGGCCCGTCAGCTTCGCGATGCGCCGGTCCAGCTGGTAGCCGGTGAGCGTCCCGTCCTTGATCAGGTCCCAGGACTGCGCCTCGACGCCCTCGTCGTCGTACCCGACGGTCGCCAGCCCGTGCTCGGCGGTCCTGTCACCCGTCACGTTCATGACCGGCGACCCGTACGCCAGCTTCCCGAGCTGGTCGAAGGTGGCGAAGGAGGTCCCGGCGTACGCCGCCTCGTAACCCAGTGCCCGGTCCAGCTCGGTCGCGTGCCCGATCGACTCATGGATGGTCAGCCACAGGTTCGAGGGGTCCACCACCAGGTCGTACGTACCCGCCTCGACACTCGGCGCGCGCATCTTCTCGGCGAGCAGCGACGGGATCCGGGCCAGCTCGGCGTCCCAGTCCCAGCCGGTCCCCAGCAGGTACTCCCAGCCGCGCCCGACCGGCGGCGCGATCGTCCGCATCGAGTCGAACTCGCCGGTCGTGCCGTCCACCGCGACCGCGGTCAGCTGCGGGTGCAGCCTCACCCGCTGCTGCGTGGTGACGGTGCCCGCCGTGTCCGCGTAGAACTTGTTCTCCTGCACGGTCAGCAGCGAGGCGTCCACGTGCGCGACGCCGTCGGCCGCCAGCAGCCGCGCGCTCCAGTCGGCGAGCAGCCCCGACTTCTCCCCGTCGGTCACGTCGAAGGGATTGATCTCGTACGACGAGACCCACGTCCGGTCCGCGTGCACCGGCTCGTCCGCCAGCTCCACCCTCCCCCACTGCCCGAAAGGTGTGGGAGGTGCCCCCGCGTCGGACCCGGCCGCCCTGGTCACCTTCGCCGACAGCTTCGCCATCGCCACCGCCTGGCCCGCGACCCGCGCGGCGGCGTCCATGCTCAGGTCCACCCCGGACGCGAACCCCCAGCTGCCGTCGTGCACCACCCGTACCGCGTACCCGAGATCCGTGGTGTCGGAGGAACCCGACGGTCTGGCGTCGCGCAGCCGCCAGGACGCGCTGCGCACCCGCTCGAAGCGGAAATCGGCATGGTCGGCGCCCAGCTCACGGGCGCGCGCGAGCGCCGCGTCGGCGAGCGCGCGCAGCGGCAGCGCCGTGAACGCTTCGTCGATGGAATGAGGCACAGAGACTCCTGTCTTCGGGACCGGTCCCCAAATCATGTCGCGCCCGGCCACCTGTTGCCCACCACTTTCTGTAGGGATCCGACAGTGACTTCTCCGTGGTGCTGTCAGGCCCCGATTCTCCGTACGTGGCCCGGTACCGATAGTTTCGGTCGGTACCAGACCGCTATCGAAAGGGTGATCCGTTGAGCCGCTCGGTTCTCGTCACCGGAGGAAACCGGGGCATCGGCCTCGCCATCGCCCGCGCTTTCGCCGAAGCAGGCGACAAGGTCGCGTTCACGTACCGTTCCGGCGAACCGCCGGCCGCCCTCGCCGAACTCGGCTGCCTCGCCGTCAGGTGCGACATCACCGACACCGAGCAGGTGGAGCAGGCCTACAAGGAAATCGAGGAGAAGCACGGCCCCGTGGAGGTGCTGGTGGCCAACGCCGGCGTCACCAGGGACCAGCTCCTCATGCGCATGTCCGAGGAGGACTTCACGTCCGTACTCGACACCAACCTCACCGGCACCTTCCGGGTCGTCAAGCGCGCCAACCGCGGCATGCTGCGCGCCAAGAAGGGGAGGGTCGTGCTGATCTCCTCGGTCGTCGGGCTCCTCGGGTCGGCGGGCCAGGCGAACTACGCCGCCTCCAAGGCCGGTCTGGTCGGATTCGCGCGCTCCCTCGCCCGTGAGCTGGGCTCGCGCAACATCACCTTCAACGTCGTCGCGCCCGGGTTTGTCGACACCGACATGACCCAGGCGCTCAGCGACGAGCAGCGCCAGGGCATCGTCGCCCAGGTGCCGCTCGGCCGCTACGCGCAGCCGGAGGAGATCGCCGCCACGGTGAGCTTCCTCGCCTCCGACGCCGCGTCGTACATCACTGGAGCCGTCATCCCGGTTGACGGCGGATTGGGCATGGGTCACTGATCACATGAGTGGAATCCTCGACGGCAAGCGCATCCTCGTCACGGGTGTGCTGATGGAGTCCTCCATCGCCTTTCACACCGCCAAGGTGGCCCAGGAACAGGGTGCCGAAGTCATCCTGACCGCCTTCCCCCGCCCCACGCTGACCGAGCGCATCGCGAAGAAGCTGCCGAAGCCGGCCAAGGTCATCGAGCTGGACGTGACCAACACCGAGCACCTCGACCGGCTCGAAGGCCTGGTCCGTGAGGAACTCGGCGGCCTCGACGGCGTCGTGCACTCCATCGGCTTCGCCCCCCAGGACGCGCTCGGCGGCAACTTCCTCAACACGCCCTTCGAGTCCGTGGCCACCGCGATGCACGTCTCGGCGTTCTCGCTGAAGTCGCTCACCATGGCCTGCCGCCCCCTGATGGGCAGCGGCAGCTCGGTCGTCGGCCTCACCTTCGACGCCCAGTTCGCCTGGCCGCAGTACGACTGGATGGGTCCGGCCAAGGCCGCGCTGGAGGCCACCTCCCGCTACCTCGCCCGTGACCTGGGCCCGGACAACATCCGCTGCAACCTGATCTCCGCCGGACCGATCGGCTCCATGGCCGCCAAGTCCATCCCCGGCTTCTCGGAGCTGGCGGGCGTCTGGGACAACCGCTCCCCGCTGAAGTGGGACATGTCCGACCCGGAGCCGGCCGGCCGCGGCGTCGTCGCGCTGCTCTCCGACTGGTTCCCCATGACGACCGGCGAGATCATCCACGTCGACGGCGGCCTGCACGCGATCGGCGCGTGAACGCAGTCACGCGCCACCGCGGTCAGGTGTAATCGCAGTCAGGCGTCAGGAAGCCGCGCGACCGTCCAGCAGACGGCGCGCGGCTTCCGTGCGCCGCGGGTCGATCCGGATGCGCACGCCGTCGAAGTCCGGGCCCCGGGGCGCGTCGAGGGTCAGTACGGCGGCGGGGTGGCCGGCGGCGTACGCACTGAGGACGTCCCGCAGGCCCTGGGAGGTGCCGACGGGCGAGGCAGTGGACGTGTCAGTGGTCGGCACAGCAGATCCCCGCGTGCTCGCGTACGCCGAAGAGCCCGCCCCACCCGGGCGCGGTGACCGTCAGCCCCAGCAGTTCGAGTCCGGTACGGATCGCCGCCCGCGCCCCGTCGTGCACCGGCTCCCCCAGCTTCCGCTCCACGAGCGCCACGACGCGTACCACGGGCAGTTCCGTCCCCGCCACCATCCCGCACTGCGCATCGGGCGAGTCGGGGTCGAGGAGGAGGCGGCGTGCCCGCGAGGCCGGCAGCCCGGCGACCTCGTGAGTGATCCCCTCCCCGGGTCCGCTCCGGGCCCGCCCCGAGTCGAAAAGACCGGCGACTCCCCGCAGACTGAGGGAACCGGGACGTACCCGGCGCTCTGTGGGGAGGAGGTGGCGCATGTGTGCCCGTCGAACCGTCGAGCGGCAGCCGGCGTGCTGTCCTTGGTCGCCCTGGCCGGACTGGCTGCCCCCGCCGTCACCGAGCGCGCGGCGGACCCCGGGCAGGAGCCTGCGGAGAAGACCGCGCTCGCACTTTCCGGCTCCACCTGCCGGGCGGCCGTCGAGGGCTCCCGTGTCGTGGCGTACTGCCACAACCCGTATCCCGAGTCCGACCTGGTGCGCCTGCACATCGAGTGCGAACGCTGGTGGGACCTCGACGCGGACGGTACCCCCGTCGAGGTGGGCCCCGCACAGACGGTGCGGCTGACCGACCGCTGCTGGAAGGAAGTCCGCGCGGCCTGGGTCAGCCACCACCGGATGCAGCCCCCTTTCGCCACCACGCCTTCCCGCACCGCTCCCTTCCCGCAACCGCCCCCTGTCGCGCCCGGTCCTGCCGTCCCGGCCCCTACCGCACCCGGTCCCCGAGGCACTTGAAGGAGTACCCCGCCGCCTCGGCGGCCGCCGTCTGGGCGTCCTGCGCGCGGATCGCCTCGATCAGCCGCCCGTGGTCCATGTGGTCCTCGGGGCGCAGCTCCTGCCCCACGTCTGTCGCGCAGCCAGTCGCGCAGCAGGTCGCCGAGGTCGGCGTAGAGCCCGATGAGTACGTCGTTGTGCGAGGCGGCGACCACGGCCAGATGCAGCGTCGCGTCCGCGCGGACAAAGAGCTCCGCGTCGCCCGAGGCCCACGCCTCCTCGCGCCGCGCGAGCACCGCGTCCAGCTGCCGCACGTCCCGTTCGGTACGCCGCTCGGCGGCCAGCCGGGCCGCCGAGGACTCCAGGTCGAGCGCAGCTCCGCGATGTGGCGGGGGTCGGCGTCCGCGAACCGGCGGTGCATGACGCCGGCCAGCTCGCTGGTGGCGATGACGTACGTACCGGAGCCCTGCCGGATGTCCAGCAGCCCGTTGTGCGCGAGCGCGCGCACCGCCTCGCGGACGGTGTTGCGGGCCACTCCCAGCTGTTCGACCAGCTCGGGCTCGGTCGGGATGCGCGAGCCGACGGGCCACTCGCCCGAGGTGATCTGGTTGCGCAGCTCGGTGATCACCTGGTCGGCGAGGGCCGAACGCCGGGGGGAGGTCAACGCCATGGTGCTCCTCGTTCGCGCGGGTTCCGGGGGGATCAGGGAAGTGGACAACCAATCATCCCATGATTCTATGATGGTTCCATGCCCGACGACGAGACCAGGACCCTGAGCCCCGCCGCCCCCACCGCACCGGCCGACCCCGCGGAGAGCCCCGTTTCCGTACCGTCCGTACCGCGAGAACAGCGAAAGCGGCCGGTCTGGGTGACCCGGACCGTGATCCTCGGACTCGTCCTCGCCGCGCTCAATCTCCGCCCGGCCATCACCAGCCTCGGCCCGCTCCTCGAAGAGGTCCGCGCCGGACTCGGCATGAGCGGCAGCGTCGCGGGCCTCCTGACCTCCGTACCGCCGCTGTGCTTCGCGGTCTTCGGCCTCACCGCCCCGCGGCTCGCCCGCCGCTTCGGCCCGGCGGCGATCGTCTGCGCGGGCATGGCCGCCATCGCGGCCGGCCTGCTGATCCGCCCCTACCTGAGCGGTACGGCAGGATTCCTCGCGGCCAGCGCGCTCGCCCTCATGGGCATCGCACTGAGCAACATCCTGATGCCGGTCATCGTCAAGCGCTGGTTCCCCGACCGCGTCGGCCAGATGACCGGGCTGTACTCGATGGCCCTCGCGCTCGGCACCGCGCTCGCCGCGGCCGCCACCGTTCCCCTGACCCAGGCGCTGGGCGGCAGTTGGCAGACCGGCCTCGCGGTGTGGGGCACCCTGGCCGCCGTCGCCGTACTGCCCTGGCTCGTCCTCACGCGCCACCCCAGCACCCGGGCGTCCGGGGAACACACGGCCACCCAGGAGCACGGCAGCGACCCCGTCCCCACCCTGAGCATCACCCGCAGCCGTACGGCATGGGCACTCGCCTGCTTCTTCGGCCTCCAGGCCACGGCCGCGTACATCACCATGGGCTGGATGCCGCAGATCTTCCGCGACGCGGGAGTCTCCGCGGGCACGGCCGGCGTGCTGCTCGCCGTCACCATGGCGATGGGCATCCCGCTCGCGTTCGTCATCCCCCGTGTCGCCTCCCGCATGCGCACCCAGGGCCCGATCGTCGCCGTCCTCGGCCTCTGCGGCCTCCTCGGTTACGCCGGCCTCTACCTCGCCCCCGCCTCCGGGGCCTGGGCGTGGGCCCTGCTGCTCGGCGTCTCCAACTGCGCCTTCCCGCTGGCCCTGACCATGATCGGGATGCGGGCGAAGAGCGGCGCGGGCGTCGTCCGCCTCTCCGCCTTCGCCCAGAGCACCGGTTACCTGATCTCGATCCCCGGACCGCTGCTGGTCGGCGTGCTCTACCAGCACAGCGGCAGCTGGGGCCTGCCGATCGCCCTGATGGCGGGCCTGATGGTGCCGCAGATCGTGGTCGGCACACTGGCCGGCCGCAACCGCACCATCGAGGAAGAGCTCCGCTGACCCGGTCGGATCCGGATGCGCAAAGGGTGCGAGACTGGCCGTATGCCTGTACTCGACCCCCACCCCCAGAACGGCCAGAAGAAGCTGCTCCTCGTGTTCGGCGCGATGCTCGGCATCACGGTGATCATCGGGATCATCGCGACCCTGGCTTCGCCGTAGGCCCCGATGGTGGGGCTGTCCCCACCATCCCCTAGGGGGCCAGGGTCAGGGTGAAGTGGGTGGGTCACCGGATGGGTTCGCGCGCCCGCACTCCGTAGGTTCGACGTACATCAGCCGGACCACACGACGGAGGCGGCCAGGCGGCCCGCGCCACACCACCCGGCCCCACCCCCCGGGCCCCCGCGTCGACGTCCGCCTCCCCCTGGTGGGCCCTCCGTCCTCCCCGCCCTGGCCTTCGTCGTCCTGCTCCTCCTCATGCCGCCCGGCCGGCCAGGCGCACGCCGCGACCGGCGATCCGGCGGTCGCGCACCTCGTGGAGCGCATCCAGCAAACCCTGTCCCCCTAGCCGCCCGGGCCCCGTTCACTCGTGCTGAGGGAGCCCTTCAACACCCTGCGCCCCGCGGCACGATTCATGCGAAGCTGGGATGCATGAGCGTCGATACACCCCGCAGGATCGTCCTACTCCGGCACGCGAAGGCCGACTGGCCGGATGTGTCCGACCATGATCGGCCGCTCGCCGACCGGGGCCGCATGGACGCCCCGGTCGCCGGACACCGGCTGGCGGACACGGGCATCACCTTCGACCTGGCTCTGTGCTCGACCGCGACCAGGTGCCGCGAGACCTGGAAGCTGGCCGTACAGGAAATGCCGAGGCGCCCCAAGACCGTCTACGAGGAGCGGCTGTACGAAGCCACCCTCGGCGACATCCTCGCGCTCCTGAACGAGACTCCGGACGACGTGAACAACCTTCTCCTCATCGGGCACAACCCCGGCATGCACGCGGCCGCCGACGCCCTGGCGGGCTCCGGCAAAGGCGACGCCCCGGCCCGGATGAGCAGGAGCGGCTTCCCGACCGCGTCGTTCGCGATCATCGGCTTCACCGGCTCCTGGAAGTCGGTGGAGCACGGCGTGGGCAAGCTCCTGGACTACTGGGCTCCGCACGACTGACCGCGACGCCCTTCCCGGTGCGAAGCGGTACGGGCGGTACGAGCAGAGGCCCCGGCGCGGATCGGTCCGCACCGGGGCCTTCACGTCACCGCTCGCTCACCCGCTCACTCCGCAAGGCCGTCGGCGGCCTCGACCTCTTCCCGCGTGATGCCGAGCAGGTACAGCACGGTGTCCAGGAAGGGCACGTTCACGGCGGTGTCGGCGGCCTTGCGCACGACGGGCTTGGCGTTGAAGGCGACACCGAGCCCCGCCGTGTTCAGCATGTCGAGGTCGTTGGCGCCGTCGCCGACCGCCACGGTCTGCGCGAGCGGCACGCCCGCCTCGGCGGCGAAGCGGCGCAGCAGCCGGGCCTTGCCCGCGCGGTCCACGACCTCGCCGACGACGCGGCCGGTGAGCTTCCCGTCCACGATCTCCAGCGTGTTGGCGGACGCGAAATCCAGCCCGAGCCGCTCCTTCAGGTCATCGGTGACCTGGGTGAACCCGCCCGACACCACGCCCACTTGGTAGCCGAGCCGCTTGAGCGTACGGATCAGGGTGCGGGCGCCCGGCGTGAGCCGCACTTCCTGCCGCACCTTGTCCACGACATCGGCGTCGAGCCCGGCGAGCAGCGCGACGCGCGCGTGCAGCGACTGCTCGAAGTCCAGCTCGCCGCGCATCGCCCGGTCGGTCACCTCGGCGACCTTGTCCTCGCAGCCGGCGTGCGCCGCGAACAGCTCGATGACCTCGTCCTGGATGAGCGTGGAGTCCACGTCCATCACGACGAGGCGCTGGGCGCGCCGGTGCAGCCCGGCCGACACCACGGCCACATCGATCCCGAGCCCTGCGGCCTCCAGCGCGAGTGCGGTGCGCAGGGGCTCGGTCTCCGTACCGGAAACGGCGAACTCCACCGCGGTGACCGGGTACTTGGCCAGCCGGAAGACCCGGTCGATGTTGCCGCCGGTCCCGGTGATCGTGGCCGCTATGGCGGCGGTCGACTCCGCGGTCAGGGGGTGCCCGAGCACGGTGACGTGCGAACGTCCGCTGCCGCGCGGACGGTTGTCGCCCGTGCCCGAGATGATTTCGGCCTGGAGATTGAGGGAGTCGGCCCAGCTGTGCACGGTGGCACGCAGCTCACCGGCGGTGCTCACGGTCGGCTCGGTGACGAGGGCGCACAGGACGATACGGCCGCGGGTGACGACCTGCTCGATGTCGACGACGTCGACGGAGTAGGCGGCCAGCGTGTCGAAGAGCCCGGCGGTGATCCCGGGGCGGTCCTTCCCGAAGATCTTGACGAGGAGGGTGGGGGCAGCGTCAGGGGACTGACTGGGCTGAGATGCGCTCATGATGTCTCTACCGTATCGGGCCCCTTCCCGGCCCTCACCTCCTGTCCCGAGGACCGGACACGCGGGGGGAAGGCCCCGGTCCCCTTCGGGCGTGTCCTCGCTCGCCGCAGAGGCGGGGAAAGCCGGCTTCTCCGTCGGCCGAGGGGCCGAGGGACCGAGCCCCGGTTCCCCCGCCGTCCCCGCCCCCCGTCCCCGC
>RHMC01000289.1 GCA_003719395.1 Streptomyces altiplanensis | reverse complement strand
CGCCGCGGGCGCCGCCCCCCACCCCGGCCACCGGATCGGTGACGCCCTGCGCGCCGTCAAGGTCTTCGTGGGCGCCGCGTTCGGCGTGGCCGTCCTCGGCGAGTACGGCGGCAAGCGGGTGTGAAGCGCCGCTGACCACGCGGGTCCGCCCGCCGATCCACTAGGGTCGCGGCCGTGGAACTCCGCAGCGTGACATCCCGATCACTGGGCGTGCCGTCCCGGACGCCGTCGACGTCAACGGCATCAACGGCAACACCGGCATCAACGGCAACACCGGCGCCGCCGGCGTCCTGCTCGCCGTGTCGCTGGCCGCGCTGGGCGCGCTGTGCGTACTCCAGCACATCCCCATGGTCGACGCCCTCGTCTACCGGGCGGAAGGCGCGGCGGTCGCGAACGGCACCGATCTGTACGGGTTCACCGTCACCCAGTGGCGACTGCCCGCCACCTACCCGCCGTTCGCCGCGATCCTCTTCGTGCCGACCACCTGGCTGCCGCTGGGCGGCCTCAAGATCGCCTTCGCCGCCGGCAACGCCGCGCTCCTCGCGCTCCTCGTCCACCTCTCCTGCCGGTTCGCCCGGCTCCCCGCCACGCCCGCCCTCGTCCTCGCGGCCACCGCGGCCGGCCTGTGGCTCGAACCGGTCTTCCAGACCCTCCTCTTCGGCCAGATCAACCTCGCCCTCACCTGCCTCGTCCTGTGGGACCTGACCCGTACGGACGACGCGATCGGCAAGGGCTTCGCGCTCGGTGTCGCGGCGGGCGTCAAGCTGACGCCCGCAATCTTCATCGTGTACTTGCTGCTGACGGGGCGGGTACGCGCCGGCCTCACCGCCCTCGCGTCGCTGACCGGCACGGCCCTGCTCGGCGCGCTCGTACTGCCGCACGCCAGCGTCGACTTCTGGACCCGCAGGCTCTTCGAGACCGGCCGGGTCGGCAAGGCGTGGATCGTCGACAACCAGTCGCTGCAAGGGATGCTGGCCCGTGTCCTGCACACCCCGGAGCCGGGCCCGGTGTGGCTCGCGGCGGCGGCGGGCGTCGCGGTGGCGGGGCTGTGGGCGGCGCGCCGGGCGCGGTCGTGGCGGGCCGCGAGCCGTGGGGCGTGCTGGCCGCCGCCGCGACGGGGCTGCTGATCTCGCCGATCAGCTGGTCCCACCACTGGGTGTGGTGCGTGCCGGTGCTCGCGGTGCTCGCCGCGGAGGGGCGGTGGAGGGCGGCCGGAGCGGTGGCCGTCGCCTTCACGGCGCGCACGCTGTGGCTGGTGCCGCACGAGGGGGCGCTGGATCTCCGGCTCCCGTGGTGGCAGCAGCCGCTCGCGTCCCCGTACCCCCTGCTGGGGCTGGCCCTGCTGGTGTACGCGGCGACGGGGCCCGGAGCCGGGCCCGGCCCCTCCCTCGCCCCGTCCCTGCCCGCGGTGGGACGAGCGGCTCGGCCGCCCGGCTTCCCGCGCCCCTGGGCGGGCCGGAATCCCGCCCAGGGGGCGGACGAGGCCGCCGGACGGGACGGAATCACCCGGACGGGCAGGGCGGGCAACGCGGGCAAGGCGGGGCGCGGCGGGGCGTGGCGGGCAAGGCTGGCGTGGCGGGCACGCCGGGCGTGGCGGGCGAACAGGGCGGCCGGCGGGACGGAGCGGCCTGCCGGCTGCCGGAATAGCCCCGGAAGCAAGGGAGTTGGAAGCGAGGACTCACCGATTCCCCCGGGCCGCGGCCGGCTGCACGCCCCTTCGGCGGTCGCGTCCAGGGGGCCGAGACCGGAGCAGACATGACCACCGACACGCCCCGCGGCACGGACCGTTCGTTCCTCTTCGTCCTCGGCAGCTCCCGCCCCGACGGCAACACCGAGATCCTCGCGCGGGCCGCCGCCGAGCAGTTGCCCGCCGGTGTCCCGCAGCGCTGGGTGGACCTGGCCCGGCTGCCGTTGCCCGACTTCCAGGACGGACGGCACGAGACCGACACCTGGCCCGCCGGGGAGAACGAGGAGACGCTGCGGCAGGCCACGCTGGAGGCCACCGACATCGTCATCGCCTCGCCCCTGTACTGGTACACCCTCTCCGCGCACACCAAGCGCTACCTCGACTACTGGTCGGGCTGGCTGACGGCTCCCGGCTCGGACTTCAAGGAGCGGATGGCCGGGCGGACCCTGTGGGGGGTGACGGTCATGGCGCACGACGACGAGGCCGTCGCCGACGGGCTGACGACCACCCTCAACCACTCGGCGGCGTACCTGCGGATGCGGTTCGGCGGGGTGCTGTTCGGCAACGGCTCCCGGCCCGGTCAGGTCCGGGACGACGAGCGGGCGGCGATCCGCGCCAAGACGTTCTTCCAGCGCGAGGCCCCGCTCGCCCGGTTCCCCCACGAGGAGGAGGCCGGGCGGCAGCGGTAGCCGGGCCGGGCCCGGGGCCCCGGCCCCGGGTCCGCGTTACGGCGTGGTGCCGACGTCCGCCGTCAGCTCGGTCCGCGTCCACGATCCGGTACGCGTAGCCCTGTTCCGCCAGGAACCGCTGGCGGTGCGCCGCGAAGTCCTGGTCGATCGTGTCGCGCGCGACCACCGAGTAGAAGTGGGCCTGGTGGCCGTCCGACTTCGGCCGCAGGACCCGGCCCAGGCGCTGCGCCTCCTCCTGACGCGACCCGAACGTGCCCGACACCTGGATGGCGACCGTCGCCTCCGGCAGGTCGATCGAGAAGTTCGCGACCTTCGACACGACGAGCACACTGATCTCGCCCTGCCGGAACGCGTCGAAGAGCTTCTCGCGCTGCGCGTTCGACGTCTCGCCCTTGATGACCGGTGCGTCCAGGTGCTCGCCCAGCTCGTCGAGCTGGTCGATGTACTGGCCGATGACGAGGATCTGCTGGCCGGCGAACTTCCGTACCAGCGCCTCCGTCACCTTCCGCTTGGTCGCGGTCGTCGCGCAGAACCGATACTTCTCCTCCGCCTCGGCCGTCGCGTAGGCCAGCCGCTCGCCGTCGGTGAGGTTGACCCGTACCTCGACGCAGTCGGCGGGTGCGATGTAGCCCTGCGCCTCGATCTCCTTCCACGGGGCGTCGAACCGCTTCGGCCCGATGAGCGAGAAGACGTCCGACTCGCGGCCGTCCTCGCGCACGAGCGTCGCCGTCAGACCCAGGCGCCGCCGCGCCTGGAGGTCGGCCGTGAACTTGAAGACGGGCGCGGGCAGCAGGTGCACCTCGTCGTACACGATCAGGCCCCAGTCGCGGGAGTCGAAGAGCTCCAGGTGCGGGTAGATGCCCTTCCGCTTCGTCGTCAGGACCTGGTACGTCGCGATGGTGACCGGCCGGATCTCCTTGCGCGTACCGCTGTACTCGCCGATCTCGTCCTCGGTCAGCGACGTGCGCTTCACCAGCTCGTGCTTCCACTGGCGGGCCGAGACGGTGTTCGTGACCAGGATCAGGGTCGTCGCCTTGGCCTGCGCCATCGCGCCCGCGCCGACCAGCGTCTTGCCCGCGCCGCAGGGCAGGACCACGACGCCCGAGCCACCGTGCCAGAAGCCCTCGACGGCCTGCTTCTGGTACGGGCGCAGCGCCCAGCCGTCCTCCGCGAGGTCGATCGCGTGGGCCTCACCGTCGACGTACCCCGCGAGGTCCTCGGCCGGCCAGCCCAGCTTGAGCAGCGTCTGCTTGATCTGGCCGCGCTCGGAGGGGTGCACGGCGACCGTGTCCGCGTCGATCCGGGCGCCGACCAGCGGCTGGACCTTCTTCGAGCGGAGGATCTCCTCCAGCACCGGGCGGTCGGTGGTCGTCAGGACGAGACCGTGCACGGGGTGCTTGGAGAGGGTCAGACGGCCGTAGCGGGCCATCGTCTCGGCGACGTCGACGAGCAGCGCGTGCGGGACCGGGTAGCGGGAGAACTCGACGAGCGCGTCGACGACCTGCTCGGCGTCGTGCCCGGCGGCCCGCGCGTTCCACAGACCGAGCGGCGTCACCCGGTAGGTGTGGATGTGCTCGGGGGCGCGCTCCAGCTCGGCGAAGGGCGCGATGGCGCGGCGGCAGGCGTCGGCGCGCTCGTGGTCGACTTCCAGGAGCAGGGTCTTGTCGCTCTGGACGATGAGGGGTCCGTTCACGCGGGTTTCGGCCCTTTCTGCGGCAGGTCGGCCCGTACGGCCAAACGTCCAGTGTGCCGTACCGCGTGCGATACGGGTCGGGAGCGCGGGTAGACGGATGTCCATGACAGCTGAAGCGGAACCTCGTGTCCCCTGGTGGCGGACGGTACTGCGGGCCCTCGCGGTGGTCGTGGCCTTTGTCGGGCTCGTCCTGTTCTCAGCCGTACTGGCACGGCTGACGCTCGCTCCCTCGCAGGCCTCGGAAGACCTGGTCACCACCAATCTGACGCCCGGCGCCTCGCTGCGGCAGTACGCCGAGGACTACACCTTCCTCGCCGCGTGCAAGCAGATCGGCGGCAACCTGCTGCTGGGCATGCCCTTCGGGCTGCTGCTGCCGGTGCTCGTGCCGCGCTCGCTGCGGCTGCTGCGCGTGGTGGTCCTCACGGTGGTGGTGATGGTGCTGGTGGAGCTGGCGCAGGGCGCGATGGTCACGGGCCGGGCGTTCGACGTCGACGACGTGATCCTCAATACGACGGGTGCGCTCATCGGCTACTTCCTCCTCGGCCGCAGGATCGGCCGGGCGGTGCGTGTGCGGCGTGCGCCGCGGAAGCGGGGGCGGGAAGACGCGGTGCCTTCCGGCCAGTGACCGCACCGGGGCGGGTCCGGCTTCCGCCGCGTTTCGGGGCCCGGGGGCCCGGCGGCCCGGGGGCAGCGCCCCGCCCCTACGGGCTGTCCGCCAGTTCCGCCACGCCCGTGATGCGGTGCAGCGGGTACGTCCGCACCTCGTCGGCCGTGTGGTCGTACGCCGTGACGAAGCCGCCCTCCACCCGCACCGGCGCGATCACGCGCTGGCTCGCCGCGCCGTCCGCGTTGACGTACCCGATCCACACCGCGGACCCGGTGAGGGCGGCGGCCTGGACCGTGGCGAGCGTCTCCGCGGACGTGGTGCGCGGCAGCTCGCCGGGGGCCGTCGTCCCGGTTCCCGACGCGGCCGCCGGGGTCTCCTTGCGTACCGCCGTGGACGCCATGTCCCCGGCCCGGATCGCCCGCAGCGCGGCGCCGCAGCAGCGTGTCGTCCGGGGCCGGCGGTCCCTCGGGGACGGGCGCGGGGGCGGTGCGCGGCGGGGTGCGGTAGGAGTGGGCCCTGGTGATCTGTACGTCGCCGCCGCCGACTCGGCGGCCGGCGCGAAGCCCATCGTGCGCAGCCCTTCGAGCAGCGCCGCAGGGTCGGCCTGCGCCGCCAGCACCGTGGGCGCGAGGCGCCGCAGACCCAGCGGCTGCGACCGCTTGTCGGCGAGGATCTCGCCGCGCATCCGCCGTCGTCGCAGCGCACATAGGCGGAAGCGGCCCCGACCCGCAGGTGCCCGTGCTTCCTGGCCACGTCGTCGATGAGGTAGCTGAGCGGCTGCGGCACCGGTGTGCGGCTGTGCTCGGCCAGGAAGGCGTGCAGGTCGGACGCGGCCCGCCCGGCGTCCAGCGCGCGGCGTACGGACGCGGGCGTGAAGCGGTACACGGTCGCCCCGCCCTTCGACTCCACGTCGGCGAGTACGTCGAGGGTGTCCGCGAGCGGCCGTTGCAGCGGCCCCGGGGCGACGGCGGTGAGATCCGCCTGGAGGAGTACGTGGTCCAGGGGCTCCGGGATGAGCGGCGCGAGCAGCCCGGCGGCGCGCGCGGCGGCCGCGTCCTCGGCGCCGGCGGCGGGGGCGGGGGCG
>RHMC01000288.1 GCA_003719395.1 Streptomyces altiplanensis | reverse complement strand
CCGCCCCCGCCCCTCCCGGGGGAACGGCGAAGGCCCGGACCCTCAGGCGGAGACGCCGTTGATCCGGGCCAGCTCGTCGTCGCGCCGAACGGCTGCAAGTACGGCAGCCACCGCGGATCCCGGTGCCCGGTCCCGATGATCCGCCAGGCCAGCCCGGACGGCGGGGCGGGCTGGTGGCGCAGGCGCCAGCCGAGCTCCATGAGGTGCCGGTCGGCCTTGACGTGGTTGCAGCGGCGGCAGGCCGCCACGACGTTCTCCCAGGCGTGCTGCCCCCCACGACTGCGCGGAACGACGTGGTCGACGCTGGTTGCGACGCCACCGCAGTACATGCAGCGCCCGCCGTCCCTGGCGAAGAGCGCACGGCGGGTGAGAGGGACGGGGCCCCGGTAGGGGACCCGCACGAACCGTTTCAGCCGGACGACGCTGGGGGCCGGGACGGCGCGGGTCGCACTGTGCATGAAGGCGCCGGATTCCTCGAGGCAGACAGCCTTGTTCTCCAGGACGAGGACGAGCGCGCGGCGGAGCGGTACGACGCCGAGCGGCTCGTACGACGCGTTGAGGACCAGGACATGCGGCACGGATGCCTCCTATAACGCCGGCGGCGCGTGGCTCGCGCCGGGACGATCTGCTCTCAGTCTCTCCTCATGCCTGGTCGAAGCGCCACCACGTCCGGGTAACGGGCTCGGAGTGTTTTCGACCACACGGCTTTCACGGCCTTCATGCCCTGGTGAGTCTTGTCTCTCCCTCGAACAAGGCACCGGACCGAGCGGGATGCCCCGTTAGTGTGGTTGGTCCCCCCGTCTTCCGCCTGGAGGTCCCCGCCGTGCTGTGGTCCGCTGTGTCGGCCGCCGATCCGACATCCGAACCGGTCACCCTCGACGAGGCCGCGCAGCAGGCGACCAACGCCGCGAGCTGGGTCGAGCAGAACTGGTCCACCTGGCTGAGCGTGGGTCTGCGCATCCTGCTGATCGTCGTGATCGCCGCCGTGCTGCGCACGGTCATCCGCCGCTCGCTCACCAAGCTGATAGCCCGCATGAACCGCAGCGCCCAGGCGGTCGAGGGCACCGCGCTCGGCGGCCTCCTGGTGAACGCCGAGCGGCGCCGCCAGCGCTCGGAGGCGATCGGGTCCGTCCTGCGGTCCGTCGCGTCGTTCCTGATCCTCGGTACGGCCGCCCTGATGGTGCTCGGCGCACTCAACATCAACCTGGCGCCGCTGCTCGCCTCGGCGGGTGTGGCCGGTGTGGCGCTCGGTTTCGGCGCGCGCAACCTCGTCACCGACTTCCTCTCCGGCGTCTTCATGATCCTGGAGGACCAGTACGGCGTCGGGGACAGCATCGACGCGGGCGTCGCCTCGGGCGAGGTGATCGAGGTCGGCCTGCGCGTGACGAAGCTGCGCGGCGAGAACGGTGAGATCTGGTACGTCCGCAACGGCGAGATCAAGCGGATCGGCAACCTCAGCCAGGGCTGGGCCACGGCCGGGGTCGACGTACAGGTGCGCCCCTCCGAGGACCTGGACCGGGTGCGGGAGGTCATCGTCAAGACCTCCGAGGAGTTCGCCAAGGCCGAGCCGTGGAACGAGCTGCTGTGGGGCCCGGTCGAGGTGCTGGGCCTGGACTCGGTGCTGCTGGACTCGATGGTGGTGCGGCTCTCCGCGAAGACGATGCCGGGCAAGGCGCTCGCGGTGGAGCGGGAACTGCGCTGGCGCATCAAGCAGGCCTTCGACCGGGCGGGGATCCGGATCGTCGGCGGCCCGGTGCCGCTCGGCCAGGAGGACGCGCCGGCCGATCCGACGGCGGGCATGTCGGCGCCGTCCGCGCTGGCCAGTCCGACATCCCCGCAGTCCCTCGCCGCGTCTCCGATCCCGCCCTCCACGAACCTCTCCAAGTGACGCCGGGCGATTCCGTACGTCCGTCCGGCGCCCCCGCGGGCAACGCTTCGGCTGCCGCGGGGGCGCTGTGCGTGGAGGACCCTTGACGCACGGCTTGCGTGCGCCCTACTTTCACCGCACCGAACAGGAAACTTTCCTGACAGTGATGTCGGGGGAGCGGGCGACCGAAGGACGGGTGCTGTGCCGTGACCGGAACACCGGGGACGCCGCGCGTCCTGCGTGCGATGAACGACCGTGCCGCACTCGACCTGCTCCTGGAGCACGGCCCCCTCTCCCGCACGAAGATCGGCCAGCTCACCGGTCTCTCCAAGCCCACCGCGTCCCAGCTGCTCGTCCGCCTGGAGACCGCCGGCCTCGTCGTCGCCACCGGTACGACCGAGGGACGCCCGGGGCCGAACGCGCAGCTGTACGCGGTCAACGCGCGGGCGCGCACGTCGCCGGCCTCGACGTGACGCCCCGGCGCATCCGCGCCGCCGTGGCGGACATCACCGGTGAGACCGCCGGCGCGTTCGAACTGCCGACCCCGCCGGGCCGCGCCGGGTCCGTCGTGCGCCAGGTGACCGAGGCGCTCGACGGCGCGGTGAAGGCCGCCGGGCTCGTACGGTCCGACGTGCACCGCGTCGTCATCGGCACCCCCGGCGCCTTCGACCCCGGCACCGGACGGCTGCGGTACGCCTCCCACCTCCCCGGCTGGCACTCCCCCCACCCGCTCGACGACCTGGCGGCCGCGCTGCCCCTGCCCGTCGAGTACGAGAACGACGTGAACCTGGCCTCCGTCGCCGAGCATCGCCTGGGCGGCGGCCCGGGGCCATCAGGACTTCGTACTGCTGTGGAACCACGGCGGCCTCGGCGCGGCGCTGGTGATCGGCGGGCAGCTGCACCGCGGCTGGACCGGTGGCGCCGGCGAGGTCGGGTTCATGCCGGTGCCGGGCACCCCGCTCGTACGCCGGGTGACCAGGTCCGACTCCGGCGGCTTCCAGGAGCTGGCGGGCGGGCGGGCCGTGTCCCGGCTGGCCCGGGAGCTCGGCATCGCGGTGCCGGCCGGGGCGACGTACACCGATGAGGCGATCGCGCTGATCGGTGAGGCGTCCCGCGCGGCCGGCGGACCGTACCGGGAGCTCCTCCGGTCCTTCGCGACCGGGATCGCGACCGGCCTCGCCTCCGTGGTCGCGATCCTCGACCCCGAACTGATCGTGCTGTCCGGCGGGGTCCTCGTCGCCGGCGGCGAACCGCTGCGCGCGCTGGTCCAGGCGGAACTGGCCGAGCTGGCCGCGCCGCGGCCCCGGCTCGTCGTCGGCTCCGTACAGGAACAGCCCGTACTGCGCGGGGCGCTGGAGAGCGCCCTCGCCACCACGCGCGACGAGGTCTTCGACACCACCTCCCGCTAGTACCCCTCTTCCACGCCTGGAACGACCGCTTCGGACCGCAGGTCCACGCCTTTGGGAACCCGGACGCTCTCGTACGGACTCGCATCGTTCACGGCACGCACCACACCCACTGGAACCTGACCATGGCCGCGACCGCCCCGGTCGTGGCCCCCTGTGACCGTCGTCTTCCTCCTCGCCCCGAAGGCGTTCGTCGAAGGCGTCACACCGACCGGAGCAAAGGGCTGATGACGAGGACTGGCATGAAGCTCGCAGTAGTGGGTGGCGGTTCCACCTACACCCCCGAATTGATCGACGGCTTCGCCCGTCTGCACGGCACCCTGCCGGTCGAGGAGCTCGTCCTCGTCGACCCGGCCGCCGACCGCCTCGGCCTGGTGGGCGGGCTCGCCCGCCGCATCTTCGCCAAGCAGGGCCACCCGGGGCGCATCACGACCACCTCCGACCTCGACGCGGGCGTGGCGGACGCCGACGCGGTGCTGCTCCAGCTCGCGTGGGCGGGCAGGCCGCCCGCAACCAGGACGAGACGTGGCCGCTGGAGTGCGGCTGCGTCGGACAGGAGACGACGGGCGCGGGCGGCCTCGCCAAGGCGCTGCGTACGGTCCCGGTCGTCCTGGACATCGCCGAGCGGGTGCGCCGCGCGAACCCGGACGCCTGGATCATCGACTTCACCAACCCGGTCGGCATCGTCACGCGGGCGCTGCTCCGGGCCGGCCACAAGGCCGTCGGCCTGTGCAACGTCGCGATCGGCTTCCAGCGGAAGTTCGCGAAGCTGCTGGAGGTGGCGCCCGCCGACGTACACCTGGACCACGTCGGTCTCAACCACCTCACCTGGGAGACGGGCGTACGCCTCGGCGGCCCCGGGGGCGAGGACGTGCTCCCGAAGCTGCTCGCCGAGCACGGCGACGCGATCGCCGGGGACCTGCGTCTGCCGCGCGCGGTGCTCGACCGCCTCGGTGTCGTCCCCTCCTACTACCTGCGCTACTTCTACGCGCACGACGAGGTCGTCAGGGAGCTGGGCACCAAGCCGTCGCGGGCGGCGGAGGTGGCGGCGATGGAGAAGGAACTCCTCGCCCTGTACGGCGATCCGGCGCTCGACGAGAAGCCTGCGCTGCTCGCCAGGCGCGGCGGCGCCTTCTACTCGGAGGCGGCGGTGGACCTGGCGGCGGCGCTGCTGGGCGACGGCGGCAGCCCCGTGCAGGTCGTCAACACGTACAACAACGGCACGCTGCCCTTCCTCGCGGACGACGCGGTCATCGAGGTCCAGGCCCGGGTCGGCCGGACGGGCGCCACGCCGCTGGCCGTGCCGGAGCTGGACCCGCTGTACGCGGGGCTCGTCGCGAACGTGACGGCGTACGAGGACCTGGCCCTGGAAGCGGCGCTGCACGGCGGCCGGGAGCGCGTCTTCAGGGCGCTGCTCGCCCACCCCCTGATCGGCCAGTTCGAGTACGCCGAGGGGCTCACCGACCGCCTGATCGCACACAACCGGGAGCACCTGACGTGGGCGTGACCGCAGCCGTGATCGCCATCGACGCGGGCAACAGCAAGACGGACGTGGCGGTGGTCGGGCCGGACGGTTCGGTCCTGTCGGCCGCGCGCGGCGGCGGCTTCCAGCCGCCGGTGACCGGCGTCGGGCCGGCGGTCGACGTGCTGGCGGAGGCGGTGGGCCGGGCGCTGGAGGAGGCGGGCGCGACGGCTGCCGAGCACGTCTCCGCCTGCCTCGCCAACGTCGATCTCCCGGTCGAGGAGGAGGAGTTGGGGGCCGCCGTCCACGCGCGGGGGTGGGGCCGTACGACGGATGTCCGCAACGACACCTTCGCCGTGCTCCGGGCGGGGGCCGACGAGCCGCGCGGCGTCGCGGTGGTCTGCGGAGCGGGCATCAACTGCGTCGGCATGCTTCCCGACGGCCGCACCGCCCGCTTCCCCGCCATCGGCCGGCTCTCCGGCGACTGGGGCGGCGGCGGGGGCCTGGCGGAGGAGGCCCTGTGGTTCGCGGCGCGGGCGGAGGACGGCCGGGGCGAGCCCACGGAGCTGGCGCACGCCCTTCCGGCGCACTTCGGCCTGGACTCGATGTACGCGCTGATCGAGGCGCTGCACCTGGGGCGCATCGCGCCTGCCCGCTCGGCACGAACTGGCGCCCGTGCTCTTCGCCGTCGGCGCGCGGGGAGACCGGGTCGCCCGGTCGATCGTGCACCGCCAGGCCGAGGAGGTCGTCGCGATGTCGACGGTGGCACTCGGACGCCTGGGACTGCTCGCCGAGGAGGCGCCGGTGCTGCTGGGCGGCAGCGTGCTGGCGGCGCGCCACCCGGAGCTGGACGACCGCATCGCGGCCCTCATGTCCGAACGGGCCCCGAAGGCGGTCCTGCGCGTGGTGACGGCGCGCCGTGCTGGGCGCGGTGCTGCTGGGCCTGGACCGTACGTCGGCCCCGGCGGAGGCGCACGAGCGCCTGCGGGCGCATTACGCGTGAGGGGGGCGGGTCCGGGGGGGCGGGCGGGGGGTGGCGGGGT
>RHMC01000287.1 GCA_003719395.1 Streptomyces altiplanensis | reverse complement strand
CGGCGAGGCGCCGGGAGCCCTCCGCTCGCGGCCCGCCGCCCGGCCTGCTGGACTGGCTGTACGGCGAGGCGGAACCGGTCCAGCAGCCCGAGGAGCAGACATGAAGGCCGTCCAGTACCGCACCATCGGCGCCGCTCCCGAGGTAGTCACCGTCCCCACGCCCGAGCCGGCCCCGGGCCAGGTGCTGCTGAAGGTCACCGCGGCGGGCATCTGCCACTCCGACATCGCCGTGATGGGCATGCCCGCGGGCAGCCTGGGCTTCCCGCTGCCCCTCACTCTCGGCCACGAGGGCGCCGGTACCGTCGCCGCGCTCGGTGACGGTGTCACCGGCCCGGCCGTGGGGGATCCGGTCGCCGTGTACGGCCCCTGGGGCTGCGGGACCTGCGCCAAGTGTGCCGAGGGCAAGGAGAACTACTGCCTGCGGGCGGCCCGGCTCGGCATCTTCCCGCCCGGACTCGGCGCCCCCGGCGCGATCGCCGAGTACATGATCGTCGACAGTCCGCGCCACCTGGTGCCGCTCGACGGCCTCGAACCGGTCACGTCGGTCCCGCTCACCGACGCGGGCCTGACGCCGTACCACGCGATCAAGCGCTCGCTGCCGAAGCTGGTGCCGGGTGCGACCGCCGTGGTCATCGGTACGGGCGGCCTCGGCCACGTGGCGATCCAGCTGCTGCGCGCCATGACGACGGCCCGTGTGATCGCCCTGGACGTCACCGAGGACAAGCTCTCCCTGGCCCGCACGGTCGGCGCGCACGCGGCGGCGAATCTCGGACGCGAACGCGGCGGCGAAGGTCCGCGAGCTGACGGGCGGCCTGGGCGCGACGGCCGTCTTCGACTTCGTGGGGGCGGCCCCCACGCCGGCGACGGCGGGCGCGGTGGCGGGGACCGAGTCCGACGTGACGATCGTGGGCATCGGCGGCGGCACGCTCCCGGTGGGGTTCGGCAGCCTCCCCTACGAGACGTCGGTGAGCTCCCCCTACTGGGGTTCGCGCTCCGAACTGATCGAGGTCCTGGACCTGGCCCGCGCGGGCGCGGTCGACGTACACGTGGAGACGTACGGCATCGACGACGCCCCCCTGGCCTACGAACGCCTGCACGCCGGCAAGATCAACGGCCGGGCGGTCATCGTCCCGGAAGCGGTCTGAAAGGGGCCGTCCCTCAGCGGTCCGCGCCCGCGAAGTGTTCGCGGACCAGGGACTGGACCACCGTCAGGTCCTGCGCCGCCAGGGCGTCCAGCAGGGCCAGGTGTTCCGCGGCGTCCGCCAGGAGGTCCGCCCGGCGGCCCAGGGGGTCGCCCGTGAGCAGGGGCCACTGGGAGCGGCGGTGGAGGTCGTCGGCGACGGTGACCAGCTGGTGGTTTCCGGAGAGGGAGAGGATCGCGCGGTGGAAGGCGCGGTCCGATTCGGCGTACGCCGCCCGGTTGCCCGTCGCCGCCGCCGCCGTGGTGGCTTCCGCCAGGGGGCGCAGCTCGCACCAGCGGCCGGCCGGGACCGTGAGGGCCAGGCGGAGCATGACCGGCACTTCGATCAGGGACCGCACTTCCGCCAGCTCGGCCAGTTCCACCGCGCTGCGGACCGTGACGCGGAAGCCGCGGTTCGGTACGACCTCCACCGCGCCCTCCAGCGCCAGCTGCTGCATCGCCTCGCGGACCGGGGTCGCCGAGACGCCGAAGCGGGCGCCGAGTGCGGGGCCCGAGTAGACCTCGCCGGGGACCAGCTCGCCGGTGACCAGGGCCGTGCGCAGGGCGTCGAGGATCTGGCCGCGGACCGAGTGGCGCCGGACGGGGCAGGGGGCCGGGGGCTCGCTGTGCGTGTGTTCGCCGCGGGCCTGCTCCGGGGCGCGTACGGCAGGTATCCGCCCGTACGCGGCCTCGCGCGGTCTGGCCTGCTCCATGTGGGTCCCTCCGGTGCGTGTCCCGTGTGCACGATAAGCGGCCGGGGTGACAGTTCAAACACAGAGAAGATCGGGTAAGGTAAGGCTTACCTGCAAACGATCGCGATTCGGTGGTCCCCTGCATGACCGTCCCCACGCTTGCCCCCGGTGTCACCGCTTCCCCCGTCGCGGTTTCGTACGCCCGCCTCACGGAGGTCTTCTCCGGACTGCGCGTCACCGAACTGGACGACGGCGGGCAGGCGCCCCGCGGGAACGGCTGGGTGGGCGCGGCGGAGCTGGCGGCCGGCGGCGACGCGCTCGACGCCTTCCTCGCCTGGGACGACGCGCAGGTCCTGCGCGACTACGGACAGCGGGCCCGCCCGCGACGTCGTCGCGAGCTTCGGTCTGCACCGGTACGCCTGGCCCGCCTGCCTGCTGGTCACCGTGCCGTGGTTCCTGGACCGCCGGGTGCCCCGCGTGCCCGTCGAGGACGTCGCCTTCCAGCGGTCCCTGGGCCGCATGACCGTACGCGTGCGGGAATTCGCCTGCCTGCCGGGCGACCCGGCCGCCGCTCTGCCCGGCGCCCGCGTCGTACCGGACGAGGAGGCCCTGCGCGGTGAGGTGCGGGACGCCGTCGCCGAACACCTCGGGCCGGTGCTCGACGGCTTCGGCCCCCGGATGCGGCGCGGGAAGCGCGCGCTGTGGGGCATGGCGACGGACGAGATCGTGGAAGGACTCTGGTACATCGCGCACCTGCTCGGGGACGAGCGGCGCGCCATGCGGGAGCTGGAGGAGCTGCTGCCGGGCACGACCAAGCCGTACGCGGGCACGGCCGGCTTCCGCGAGCTGACCGGGCCGAACGGCGAAGCGCTGCCGACCCGCGACCGGGCGAGCTGCTGCCTCTTCTACACGCTGCGTCCCGAGGACACCTGCGTGACGTGTCCCCGTACGTGCGACGCCGAGCGCGTACGGAAGCTGAGCGAGGAAGCCGCGGCGACAGCGGCGTCCGCGGTCGCCACCGCCTGACGGCACGCCACCCGGACGGGTGGCATAAATCGAACGCAACTCCCCTCTCCAGCACGGCGGTTCGACTGGATCGCACCTATTCGCATGCCCGGGCACCCCCTTGGCGTTCTCTTGCACCGAAAGCCTCTTCGGGTCACTTCGATTCCGCCAATATGGCGCCCGAAACGCCCTACCGCGATGCAAGGGACACCGCATGAGACTGACCGACATATCGCTGGACTGGCTGCTTCCGGGTGGCGTGATGCTCGCGGGGGTCCTGGCGGCGGTCGCGGTGCTCGCGCGCGGCAAGCGCGCCGGCGGCAAGGCCGCGGCCGACGACTCCTGGGAACGTACCGAGGAACGGCGCAGGCGCAAGGAAGCGGTCTACGGGATCGCTTCGTACCTGCTGCTCTTCTGCTGCGCGGCGGTCGCCGCCGCACTCTCCTTCCACGGCCTGGTCGGCTTCGGCCGGCAGAACCTCAACCTCTCCGGCGGCTGGGAGTACCTCGTCCCCTTCGGCCTCGACGGCGCCGCCATGTTCTGCTCGGTGCTCGCGGTGCGCGAGGCCAGCCACGGTGACGCGGCCCTCGGTTCGCGCCTGCTGGTGTGGACGTTCGCCGGTGCGGCCGCCTGGTTCAACTGGGTCCACGCGCCCCGGGGCCTGGGCCACGCGGGCGCCCCGCAGTTCTTCGCCGGGATGTCGCTGTCGGCCGCGGTGCTGTTCGACCGCGCGCTGAAGCAGACCCGCAGGGCCGCGCTGCGCGAACAGGGCCTGGTGCCGCGCCCGCTGCCGCAGATCCGGATCGTACGGTGGCTGAGGGCACCCAGGGAGACCTTCGGCGCATGGTCGCTGATGCTCCTGGAGGGCGTGCGCACGCTGGACGAGGCGGTCGAGGAAGTACGCGAGGACGTACGCGAGAAGGAGCAGAACCGCATCCGCCGGCGCGACCACCAGAAGCTGGAACGCGCCCAGTTGAAGGCCATCAACCGGCAGCACAGGGCCTGGCGCGTCCGTGGCGGCGGCCGGCAGGTCGAGATCCCGCCCCTCGCCCCCGCTCCGGGCTCCGCACCGCCGCAAGCGGTCGCGGAGCCTGCCATAGCAGAGCCCGGACAGCTGCCGCTTCGACCAAGGCCCTCCCTTCAGGCCGTGAAAGGCGCTGAGGGCGTGACGACCGTCGACCTCACCGCCGAGGACGACACACAGGCTCTGCCGCGGCTCGACTCCCTCGAGCGCAAGCTCAAGGACCTGGAACAGCAATTCGGCTGAACCGCGGCGGCGGGCCGGGCGGTCACGCCGGCCCGCGCCCAGGTCGAGTTCGAACCAGACCACTTTTCCCACGCCGTGCGCCCTTACACCCCACGCGTCCGCGAGCGCCTGCACCAGGAAGAGACCCCTGCCGTGCGTACCGTCGTCGGCGATCGGTACGTGCAGCTGCGGGTGGCGGGCGGCGAGGTCCCGCACCTCGACCCGGAGCCGGGAGGCGGCGACGGTGGCCGTGACCTCCGCGTCGTGTTCCGTGTGGACCAGGGCGTTGGTCACCAGCTCGGTGGTCAGAAGCTCGGCGACGTCCGTACAGTCCCGGTCGCACCGGTCGCCCCGGTGGTCTTCGTGGTCCTCCCGGTGCCGCAGCAGGTCGCGCAGAGCGCGCCGTACCTCCGGAACCGCTGTGAGATCCGCATGCCGCAATCTGCGCCGCAGATGAATGAGTGCCCCCTTTCCCTCCGCCGGTGCTTGCGACGGCCCTCGCGCGGCGGCACCGCGGCCGCCCGCCTGTTGCCCAGTCATAGCCCCCACCCGCACGCCGGATCGGCCCTTTCTCTCGAACAGGTTCACGGGATGCATGCCCCGCTCGCGCGATAGCACTCATGTCCGTTCCATTTGCCGGCCGGGCGGTGGCAGGCACATGCCGGGGGCCGGATGACGCCGTCACGCCTCCCAGACCGCCACCGCCGTCCGGTCGTCGGCGTACCCCTTCACCCTCAGGCAGGTGTCCATGAGGTACTCGGCGAGGCCGGGAGGTTCGGCGGGTGCCCAGCGTTCGGCGAGTTCCCCGGCGAGGGCGGGCTCGCCGCGCAGGGGGCCGGCGAGGCCGTCGGTGCACAGGAGGAGGGTGTCGCCCGGGCGGGCCACCGAGGCCCGGAAGCGGAAGGGCTCGGCGGGCGGGAGCTTGCTCTCGGCGTACGGGGGCGGGGGCGTCGTAATGCCGAGGTCCAGGGTGAGGCGGTCACCCTCGGGGGTCTCGGACGGGGCCGAGCCGAAGCCGAGGACGGGCCCGCCGGTGACGGCGGCGGGTTCGGGGGCGGAGGGCTCGATGTCCTGCCAGGCGCCGCCGCGCAGCCGGAACAGACCTCCGTCACCGATCCCGAAGAAGACCCTGGTGCGGCACCGGGGGTCGGTGGGGAGGAGGAGACAGCGCAGGCTCGATGTGTACTCCTCGGGTTCCAGGCCGAGTTCGCAGGCGCGGGCGCGCAGCTTGCCGTAGCTGCGGTCGGTGAGGCGGTGCAGGCCGGACTTGAGGTCGCCCCTGCGGGCCGCCCGTATGTCGTCGGCGAGGCGGGTGTGGCTGCGGCCGACTGCTTCACCGATCCGGCGGCAGGCATCGGCGGCGGCCAGGTGCGCGCTCTCGGTGGCGCGGGCCCCGCCGGCCAGCGCGACCAGGACGAGCCCGTCCTCGCCGTGGCCGAAGCGGGCGGTGAGCAGCGCGTCGTGGGGCGGGGTTCGCCGCGGTAGCGGGCGGAGTCGCCGCGGACGGAGGCGGCACGCAGGGTGTACGTGCCGTACCGGGCACCGTCGAGGACGGTGTCCGCGTACGAGGTGTCGAGTGTGCCCGGGTCCGCGGCGGGCAGCGCGGTGGGGTCGGCGTCGTAGGTGGGCGGCCGGTCCCCGACGAAACCGGCACGGGGGCGGCCCTGGTCTCCTCCGCTGCCGGTCCCGGCGGTCTCGGGCGGTCCTCCGGCGTACGGGGCCGCAGGCCGCGGCCCGGTCTCGGGCGAGCG
>RHMC01000286.1 GCA_003719395.1 Streptomyces altiplanensis | reverse complement strand
CGGCGGCCGCCCCAGGGGCCCGACGGGTGCCACCGGCGGGGGCCGGTGGCCGTCGAGCCGGCCGTGCCCGCGGTCAGCCCTTGCTGACCGCCGTCAGGATCTCCGGCAGTCGTGCCGCCGCTGCGGCGCCGCCCAGCGCACGCCCGCCCACGAGATCAGCGCGCCGTACGCCGCACCCAGCGGCAGCACCAGCCACAGCCAGCCCCGCCCGTCCGCCACGTGCAGCCAGATCGTCAGCGCGATCAGCGGAGCGCACAGCAGCGCCGCCGCGACCATGCCGCCGAGGATCGAGATCCAGGCGAGGCCCGCCTGCCCCGGAGCGACGTTCTTGTGCGCGCTGTCCTGCGGGATCGAGTACGGGAAGCGCACCGAAGTCACCGCTCCCGTCGCCAGCATCGCGCCCAGCAGCGCGAAGGACAGTCCGAGCGCCTCGGGAAGGGCCCGCCAGTCCCCCACCAGCGCCGCCGTGACCACGGTGACCAGCGCCGTGTACGGAAGCGTGATCACCAGCAGCGCCAGGGCGCGCGCCCGCAGTTCCTCGTACGCGTCCCGCGTCGTGGAGATCGTCGTCGCGACCATCCAGAAGGCGGACGTGTCCTGGCCGAACTGGTTGTACATCTGGATGCCGAGCATCCCGGCCGCGAAGCACGCGAAGTAGACCGTGCCCGTTCCCTGGAGCGCGTTGAACACCGGGACGATCAGCCCGATCGCCAGCGAAGTCACCCACGCGGCCTTGGTCTTGGGGTCCCGCCGCACGTACCGCAGACTGCGCTCGATCACCGTGCCCGTACGCCCGCCGGGCAGGAACCGGCCGCCGAACCCCGGCGACGACTCCTTGCCGGCCGGCTCGGCGGCCTGGAGCGTCGAACCGTCCGGGGACGTCATCAGCTTGACCAGGCTGCGCTCCCAGGACCACAGCAGTGCGGCCAGTGCCGCCGCGGTCAGCAGCAGCTGGGCCGCGCCACGGCCGTACGCCCCGTCGCCCACCGCGTCCACGGCGCCGATCGCCGACGCCGGCGCACCCAGCTCAGTACGTCCGCGACCGGGTCGAGCCTCGCGAGCCCGCCCGCGCTGGAGAGCCGCTGCGCGCCGAAGTTGACCACCTGGATGCCGACGGCGATCACCAGGCCGCTCAGCACGGCCAGATCGCGCCCTTTGCGGCTGGTCAGCAGCCGCACGTTCGCCGCAGCCACGGCCCGCGCCAGCGCCACGCACAGGAGCAGCGTCAGCGCCACGGCGAGGACACCGACGGCGGCGGCCGCCGCGCCGCGCGCCACGGCGATCACCGACCCCAGAGCCAGGCAGAACGTGAACAGCGGTCCGATGCCCACGAGTGACGCCGTCAGCAGCGCCCGGATCAGTGGCCGGGGCCGCAGCGGCAGCATGACCAGGCGGGACGGGTCGAGCGTTTCGTCGCCGCTGGGGAAGAACAGCGGCATCACCGCCCAGCCGATCCCGACAAGGGCCGTCAGCAGCACCACGACGGTCACCGCGTGCTCGTTCCCGCGCAGCACGACCAGGCCGATCAGCTGGAGCGCCGCGAAGAGCAGCGCGAACACCGCGGACGCGATGTACGCGGCCTTGCGGCCGGACGACTGCCGCAGCCCGTTGCGCAGCAGCGACAGCTTCAGCCGTACGAAGACGGAGGTGACCCCGGGAACGGCCGGCGTGCCCTTCCCCGGAACGGCCGGTTCGCTCTTCCCGGGAACGGCCGTGGCGCCCGCGCTCACCGGGCGCCGCCGCCCAGCCAGTCGAGGCTCTCCCCGCTGTCCCGTCCGTTCGCGCCGACCAGTTCGAGGAAGGCCCTCTGGAGGGAGGGCGCGTCGCCCCGTACCTCTGCGAGTGTTCCCTGGGCGCGGATCTGTCCTCCCGCCATCACCGCGACCCAGTCGCACAGCGACTCGACGAGCTCCATCACATGGCTGGAGAAGACGACGGTCGCGCCGGACGCCGTGTACCGCTCCAGTACGCCGCGGATCGTCTGCGCCGACACGGGGTCGACGCCTTCGAAGGGCTCGTCGAGGAACAGCACTTCGGGATTGTGCAGCAGGGCGGCGGCCAGACCGGTCTTCTTGCGCATGCCGGTCGAGTAGTCGACGACCAGTTTGTGCTGCGCGCCCGCCAGGTCGAGTACGTCGAGGAGCTGCGTCGCCCGCTTGTCGACCTCGTCACCGGGCAGCCCCCGCAGCCGGCCGGAGTAGGCGAGGAGTTCACGCCCCGACAGCCGCTCGAAGAGCCGTAGCCCTTCCGGCAGTACGCCGATCCTGGCCTTGACCGCGACCGGGTCCCGCCACACGTCGTGCCCGCCGATCAGGACCCTTCCCGCGTCGGGGCGCAGCAGCCCCGTGACCATCGACAAGGTGGTGGTCTTGCCCGCCCCGTTCGGCCCGACCAGACCGATGAACTTGCCCGCGGGCAGCTCCAGATCGATGCCGGCGACGGCGATCTGTTCGCCGAACCGCTTCCACAGGCCCTCTGCACGCACGGCGGCGGGCGGCGCAGTGTGCGCTCCGCCCGCCTCTTCTGGTCCCGCTGTCCGGTCACGCATGCAGCACAGCCTCCAAGTGTCCCCGTCCCGCTACGGGGAACACCCTACGGTCGGCGTGTGCGCGCCGCGGCTGCCTCTCGCCCGCAGGAATAGGCGAGGGGGCTGATCAGTTCCTCCACGTCCGGCAGCCACCGGTTGGCCGGTGTGGGGCGGCGCGCCCACTGCACCGCGCCCATCCCGCCGAGCCGGGTCGGAGGCGCCGCGACGTAGTCGCCCTCGCCCCGCGTCGTCAGGTCGATCGCGGTCGGTGTCCAGCCCAGCTTGCGTACCAGGTCGGGCACCTTGACACCGGCTCCCGGCAGGACGAAGAACAGCATCCTGCGGTCGGGGGTGCAGGTCACGGGACCGAGCGTCAGCTCCATGCGCTCCATCCGGGCCAGCGCCAGGAACCCGGCCGACTCGGGTACGTCCAGGGCGTCGAAGGAACGGCCCGTCGGCAGCAGGATCGACGCTCTCGGCTGTTTCGACCACAGGCGGCGTGCCGCGGTGGCGCTGCCCGTCGCCTGGGCCGCCCAGTCGGCGGTGGCGGGGTGCGCGCCGGGAGAGGCACAGGAGGGGACGCCGCACGAGCAGCGCTCGACACCCTCGTCCGCCTCCAGCCAGGTGCCGGGGAACACGTCCCAGTGCCGTTCTTCCGCGTACCGCACGGCGCTGTCCAGCAGTTGATCGCCGCGCTGATGGGGGATCTGGGCGGCGTCCGTGACTCCGATGGTCTCTTCCACGAACAGCTCAACTCCCGCCGTCACCTCGGGTTACGGGCGTGCACCGCCTTGCGGGAGGAGCATCGATCCTGCACGCGGGGCGCACCGGTGCACGGCCGGGGGCGCGCATGGGGCTGGACGGCCACGGGCGGGTAACCACAGGTACGGAAGCCCGGGAATGACGGCCAAAAGGCCGCCAATACCGTTCTCTTCCGGCATGTTCGGCATTCTCTGCATATCCGCCGGGCAGTGATCAGCGTGACTCAGTCCACGATTCACGGACCACTGCGGCACCAGGGGGTAGTCAATGGCAGCCAGGCCTCTCGTCGCCCGCCAGCCCAACGAACGGTTGCAGGCACTCATTCAGGAAGCCGGGTGCTCCAACGCCGGGCTCGCCCGCCGCGTCAACATGTGCGGCGCCGAACACGGTCTCGACCTGAGGTACGACAAGACATCGGTCGCCCGCTGGCTGCGCGGACAGCAGCCGCGCGGGCGCGCACCCGGCATCATCGCCGAAGCGATCGGGCGCAAGATCGGCCGTACGGTCACGATCGACGACATCGGCATGGCCAACGGCAAGAACCTGACCTCCGGGATCGGCCTGCAGTTCTCGCCGACCGTGCCCGGCGCGATCGAGCAGGTCTGCGAGCTGTGGCGCAGCGACGTGGGGCGCCGCGACTTCCTGTCGGGCACGACGGTCGCCGCGTCGGCGCTCGTCGAGCCGAGCCGTGACTGGCTGATCACGGGCGCGGACACCCAGGTGGCCAGGACGGCGGGCGGCGGCCGGGTCGGCGCGTCGGACGTGGCGGCGGTACGGGCGACCACGGAAGCCCTCGTGGAGCTGGACCACCGCTTCGGCAGCGGGCACGTCAGGCCGGTCGTCGTGCACTACCTCAACAGCGTCGTGTCCGGGCTGCTCTCCGGTTCGTACCGCGAATCGGTCGGCCGGGACCTCTTCGCGGCGGTGGCGCGGCTGACGGAACTGGCCGGCTACATGGCCGTCGACACCGGCCAGCCGGGGCTCGCGCAGCGCTACTACATCCAGGCCCTGCGGCTCGCCCAGGCGGCGGACGACCGCGGCTACGGCGGGTACGTACTGGCCGCGTCCATGAGCCACCTGGCCGCCCAGCTCGGGAACCCGCGCGAGATCGCACAGTTGGCGCGGGCGGCGCAGGAGGGGGCACGGGGACGGGTGACACCGCGCGCGGAGGCGATGTTCTGCGCGGCGGAGGCGCGCGGACACGCGCTGATGGGCGACGCGCGGGCCTGCGAGGCGATGGCGGCCAAGGCGCTGGGCGCGCTGGAGCGTTCCGGGGACGGCACGGGCGACGACCCCGTGTGGATCGCGCACTTCGACCACGCGTACCTCTCCGACGAGCTGGCGCACTGCCACCGCGACCTGGGACAGGGGGAAGCGGCGGCACGCCGCGCCCAGGAGGCCCTGGACGGTCATTCAAAGACGCGGGCGCGGCGCCGGGCGATCGGCCTGGTCGTACTGGCCACGGCGCAGGTCCAGCAGCGTGAGATCGAGCAGGCCTGCGACACGGGAACGCGCGCGGTGGAGCTGCTGGGCACGGTGCGGTCGAACCGGGGGGCGGAGTATCTGGAGGACTTCCAGCAGCGGCTGGAGCCGTACCGCGACGAGCCCGCGGTGCGGGAATTCGGCGCCCGGCTGGAGATGCAGGCGGCGTAGGGACTTTTCCGGGAGGCCGGTGTGGGTCCTGGCGGGGTCCTCAACGGGGCCTTAAGGGCACAACCTGTTACAGGACTCCCCGCCGGGCCTTCGGCGGTATGTGTGGGGACGGTGGGCGCGTGGCAAAGGCGCGGTGTCACCCGGTAGCGTGAACCGACGGTTCCGTAGGTCCACACATACGTCCACACGTAGGAGTCCCGGTGACGCAGAGCGGACAGGGTGACGAGTCGCAGCTTCCCGCTGCGCGGCCGCCCGCGCACGAGGGTGTCGTGCTGCCCGCGGACGGCAGTGGCCCCTGGGTGCCCGGGGCACCCGAGGAGCGGGTGGCTCCGGCGGGTGGACAGCCGTGGGGCGGGCCGTGGGGCCCTCAGCAGCCCGCTGCCGCCCAGCAGCAGCCGCAGCAGCAGTACGGCGGCTACAGCCGCAGTACGGGACGCAGCAGTACGGTGCCCAGCAGCCCGGCGCTCTGCCGCAGCCGCAGCCGGGAACGCAGCAGCAACAGCCGCACGCGGCGCGCAGCCGCAGCAGCAGTACGGCGCCCAGCCGGCCCAGGCAGCCGCCGCAGTACGGCTCCCAGCCCCTGCCCCAGTAGCAGCCGCAGCAGCAGTACGGCGGCTCATCAGCCGCAGCCCCTGCCCCCGGAGGCCCCCGCCGGAGCCCCGGCGGGCGACGCGGATGCCACGCAGTACCTCCCGCCCGTGCCGCCGGCCGGACCCGGCGCCCTGCCGCCCGAGAACCCGGCGGACTCGACCGCAGTCCTCGGCCGGCACCAGAGCGCGCCCGCGCCCGGTGGAGCCCCGGCGGGCGACGCGGATGCCACGCAGTACCTCCCGCCCGTGCCGAACGCCCAGGGCGTTCCCGAGGCGCCCGCCGGCGCCCCCTTCGGCATCCGCCCCGGCGGCCCTGAAGACCGGCAGCCGCCCGCCGAGTTCGACAACCTCTTCCGGACCGCCGCCGGGCCGCAGGCGGCGGGGGGCCACCCGGCAGATGCCGCACT
>RHMC01000285.1 GCA_003719395.1 Streptomyces altiplanensis | reverse complement strand
CCCGGCCCGGCAGCCGCGTCGAGCTCGCCGAGGACGAGCGCGGCGACTCCGGTGCGCAGCAGCGCGGCCGGGTCGTCGCTGCCGGCCGGGACGTGGCTGCCGCTCGGGATGCCGCTGCCGGCAGCGGGGGCCAGGCAGCCGCGCAGCAGGTCGCGCCCCTGCCTCCCCCGCCCGTCGAACACCGCGCACATGCCCGCCCGGTACGCCTCCAGCGCCGGGTCGGGCTGCGGTACCGGGATGCGGCGCATCGCGTCGAGGTAGGCGGCCGCGTCCCCCATGGCCCAGGCGGCGTCGGCCGCGCCGAGCAGGGCGTCCACGGCCCGGCCGGCATCGTGCGGGGCGAGCAGCACCGCCGCGGTGAGCAGGGCCTCCCGGGCGTCGGCCACCGGCCCGCTCGCGCAGGGCGAGTAGCCCGCGTACGTAATGGACGTGTCCGGGAACCGGTACGACGCGCACCTGGGCCAGGAGTTCGCGGGCCCGCCCGGGGTCGCCGCCGAGCCAGGCGTGCTCCGCCGCTGCGGCGAACCGGGCGCCGCGAAGGGCGTCGTCGCAGGAGAGGAGGGCGGACCGGGCGAGCGCCACGGCGCGGTCGGCGTGCGGCCGGGGCGCGGTGGCCGCCCGTGCCAGTGCCTCCGCCAGTGCCGGGTCGTACCGGTGCGCCGCGCAGGCCCGCTGGACCAGCCTCGGCAGCGTACGGTGCGGGCCGTCGAGCAGGCGGGCCAGCAGGTGGTGCACGGCGCGGCGGCGGGCGAGCGGGGTCCGGCGCAGCAGGGCCGTGCGCAGCAGCGGATGGGTGAAGCGACACGTACACCGTCGGTCGTGACCGCGCCCGCCCGCTCGGCCGGTTCCAGGCAGCCGGGGTCGAGTCCGGCCAGCTGCCCGGCGTGGAGGAGCAGGGCCGCGTCCGCGCCGCTCCCGTGGGGCTCGTGCTCCTGCGCGGCCGCGGCGAACAGCAGGAGCAGACGGGTGTCGTCGGGCAGCTCTTCGAGGAGGGCGGCGTAGGCCTCCAGAACGCTCTCGGCGCCCGGCAGCGGACGGGGCAGGGGGGCGCGGCCGGCCAGTTGGTCGGGGGTGAGCCGCTCGGCCGCTCCGGTGAGGATCCGCGGGTTTCCGGCGGCCTCGCGGCACAGCTCCTCCCGTACCGCGGGATCGGTCCGGCCGTCCGTCAGCCGGTCGAGCAGGGCGGCGGACGCGTGGTCGTCGAGCGGGCCGAGCCCAAGGGCGGGCAGGCCGCCGAACGCGTCCTGGCCGCCGTCCGGGTGGCGGGCCACGGGGGCGAGGATGGTGACGAGGGACGGCGACTTTCAGGCCGGGCCCGAGCCGGCGGGCCGCGAAGCCGAGCGCAGCGCGTGAGTCGCGGTCCCAGGCGTGGGCGTCGTCGACGCAGACGAGGAGCGGACGGCGGGCACCGAGGGTACGCAGCAGGTCGAGCAGGGCCGTGGGCGCGAGGCCGGGCCGCAGGACGTCGGCGGACGCGGCGGGCAGTGGGGCTGGGGCCGAGCTGAGCAGCTGGTGCAGTCCGCTGTGGGGCAGGAGCTGTTCCGCGGGAGCGGCTGCGGCGTACAGGACCGGTCCGTCGCGGTAACCGTCCATGGTGTGGCGCAGGAGGGCGCTGCGGCCGAGGCCGGGGGGCGCGGTGAGCACGAGCGCACCGCCGCGACCGGCTCTCAGGCGGGCCGGCAGGGTGTCCAGGAGGGCCAGTTCTCCGCCTCGGCCGTACAGCCGGAGGGGACTGTGCACGGTCGTCGATGGGGTCACGGCCGCTACGTTACTTCCGCGTAAACAAGCCCGGAAGGCTCGCGTCCGCCCGTACCTGCGCGGGCGGGGAACTCTGGGCGGGCCCCCACCGGGCCGCCGGCGCTGTGCACCGGCACAGCGGGCGCGCCCGCGCCCGCGTTCGCACGCGTGTGCGCGTGCATCGGCCGGAGCGGGAGGTTGCCGGTGGCGCCGCTTTTGCCACCGGCAACCCGTGTGCTTGCGTCAGGAGTTGTGCGGGCAGTTGCCGCGGTACTCCTCGATGGTCGCGCTCGGCCTCGGCAGCGGGCAGAGGAACTGCTCGTAGCGGGTGTCGTTGTCGATGAACCTCTTCAGCCAGGAGAGGCTGTACTTCCCGATGGTCGTGTCGGAGGTGTTCGGCGTGAAGTGGCTGGCGTTGTTGAGCTCCAGGTACGCCTTGTCGAGGGTGCTGGGCAGCGACGTGTAGAACGGCTCGGAGTGGGAGGAGACGGGAGCGACACTGTCCCCGTCGGCCCCCACCACCAGGGTGGGCGTGCGCAGCTCGGGCCAGGTCTTGTCGAGGTTCCAGCCGGTCAGCGGAATCGCCGCCTGCAGCGACGTACGGCTCTTGGCCGCCTCCAGGGCGCCGCCTCCGCCCATCGAATGCCCCATGACGCCGAGCCGTGTGCTGTCGATCCGGGTGCGGACCGCACTGCGCTCCGTCAGGTAGTCGAGTGCGGCGAGGAGCTGCCGGCCCCGGCTGTCGGGCTGGTCGAGCGTGGTGTTGGTGTCGATGGTGAAGACGACGAAGCCCTGGGAGGCCAGCCGGGGACCGAGCCAGGCGATGCTGGACTGGGAGGCGGTGTAACCGGGCGAGATCGCCACCGCCCCGAAGGTGCCGTCGGCGGTGGACGTCGGGTAGTAGATGGTGCCGCCGCCGAAGCCGGTGACGCTCAGCGAGGAGACCGAGGTCTGCGAGACGGCGTAGGAACCGCGGGAGGCTTCGATGCTCGACACGGTCGGCGCCGGACCACGCTCGTACGGGTTGTCCGCCGCGGCCTGGGCGCCCGGAACCAGCGTCGCGCACAGGCCGGTGGCCGCCGCGGCTGCCGCCAGCCCCAGGCGGACCGTGCGGGAGCGGCTCTTCGTAGGGGTACGGCGGCCTCGGGAGGCGTCGCCGGAGGGGAGGAGGTGTCGCACGAGGGGGGTCCTCTCGGTCGTGGCGGAGCCGCACCGGGGGGAACAGGGCCCGTCGTCCCGGGGCCCTCGGGTGCACCGACGGCTACCGCCGTGTTGATTGGCGGTAGCTACGTTCGCGGCACCCCCGGTGAGGACACATCGGCAAGTTCACCGGTCTTCCGGGCGCGGCTGCGGAGCGAACGGCTCCGGATCGATGGACCGAGTCGGTGCACCGCGGGTCGAGAAGCCGGCCGGCCGTCGGGGCGAACCGCCGGAGAACGCGCCGCACGGGCTGGGGTACGGGAACGCACGAGGGCATCCGGCCCGCAGGCGTACAGAAATCCCGAGAACGCCGGCACCGTCGTCACCTCGCGTACTCTCCCGTCCCCGGCCACCTGCGGGTGGCCGGACGGCACGCACGTCGGACTCGTCTTCCCTCGCGCCGTCCGTACTCCAGAAAGAGGTAAGAACCCATGGCTGAAGAAGGTGTGGTCGTCTACTGGCGGCCCCTGTGCACGTACTGCCTGAAGCTCTTCCTGTGGCTGCCGTTCACGCGGCTCAGGCACACCAGGGTGAACATCTGGAAGAACCCGGACGCGGCGGCGTTCGTCCGCTCCGTGGCCGACGGGAACGAGACCGTGCCGACCGTGACCGTGGCGGGAAGGCCGATGGTGAACCCGTCCAGGAAGCAGCTCCTGGAGGCGGTCGCGGCCCACGCGCCGCACGCGATGTCCCGGGCCGAGTGACCTTCCCCCGGGATGTTCCCTACGGCGCCGGGCGCACCGGCAGCAGCTGCGGCCGTTTCGCCGTGCGGCCGTCGCCGGAGGACCGGCCGCGCAGGCGCCGGCCCAGCCAGGGGCCGAGGAACGCGGCGGCCCAGCGGAGTTCGGCGTTCGCGGCCTGCCACCCGGTGGGGGCGGGAAGCGGGGGCAGCGGGCGGGTCCACGCGTCGTGGCGCCGGGAGGCAGGAGCGCGTGGGCCACGGCCGCCGCGATCCGTTCGTGGCCGAGGGGGCTGGTGTGGAGCCGGTCCTCGCTCCAGACGCGAGCGTCCGTGGCGAAGGTGTGCCGTGCGGTTTCGGCGACCGCGACGCCGATGGCGGGCGGCTGCCGCGCGGATGCGCGCGTTGAGGTCGTGCACACGGGGCGCCAGCGGCCGGGCGAGGGGCATGATCTTCCCGATGTCGGGGAAGGTGACCGTCGCCACGCGGGCCCCGGTGGCGGTGAGGGCGGCGAACATCGCCTCCAGGTGACCGGCCGCCTCGGCGGCGTCGAACGTGGGCCGCATCAGGTCGTTGACCCCGGCGAGACCGTCGCCGAGGTCGGGGCGGCAGGGCCAGGGCGGGGTGCCAGCTGCTCGGCGTGGACCTGGCCGGCCAGGCGTCCCCGTACGGCCAGATTGGCGTACTGGAGCTCGGGGTTGGCGCCGCGAGGTGCCCGGCGAGCGGTCCGCCCAGCCGCGCAGGCCGGTGGTTTCGTCACCGTCGCCGAGACCTTCGGTCTGGCTGTCGCCCAGGGCGACGTACCGCGCGTACGGCACGTGCGGTGCGCACGGCGGCTCGTACGGCACACGCTCACCGCTCGGCACGGACCGGCCCCCTCGCACGCAGGACGGCCGCGACGCGCAGGCCCCACTCCCGGTTCTCCCGCTCCAGGGCCAGACCGCGCAGGCAGGTGAGGTACGGGCCGATCCGGTCGCCCCGGCGCAGGAACTCCTCCTCGTCCAGCTCGCCGCGCATCTTGCGGAGCAGCTTGCCGAAAAGTTCGATCTTGGCCTCGGCGACGGACGCCCGCTCCTCCAGCTGCTCGATCAGCGGACCGGTGTCGACGGAGTCGGCCGCCTGGACCTTCACCATCAGGTCGTCGCGGATGAAGGAGGGTTTCGAGGGGGCGGCGGTGAAGGCCGCGAGCTCGGCGAGGCCGGCTTCGGTGACGCGGAACAGCCGCTTGTTGGGCCGGGTCTCCTGGACCACCTGCCTCCCCGCGACCAGCCCTTCCTTCTCCAGCTTGGTCAGCTCGGCGTAGAGCTGCTGGGGCAGGGCGTGCCAGAAGTTCGCCACGCCGATGTCGAACGCCTTGGCCAGCTGGTAACCGCTGTACCCACCGTCACCACCGCTGCCGTCACCGACCAGCAGCGCCGCCAGTACGGCATGTCTCAAGGCCATCGATGCGGCCCCCTTCCCTTCCGTCGTCCGCTCCCACATCATCATAGTCAAGAAAGTGACTAATCAGGTTCTTGAGTATGAGGTGAGTTCATGGAGAGCGCCACTGCCGAACGCTTCCGCGCCGCCATCGAGAAGGGCGACCTCGGCGCACTGGACGAGCTGTTCACCGAAGACGTCCGCCTCTACAGCCCGGTGAAGTTCCGGCCGTTCGAGGGCAAGACGATGGTCATGGGCCTCTTCGGTGTCCTGCTGCGCACCTTCGAGGACTTCCGTTACGCCGGCGAGTTCGACGGCACGGCGGAGACGAACACGGACGGCGCCGGGACCCCGTCGGCCGTCCTGGTCTTCCGCGCCGTGGTGAACGGGAAGGAAGTCCACGGCATCGACCTGCTGCACTTCGACGAGGCGGGCCGGATCGAGGAGTTCACGGTGATGGTGCGTCCGCAGTCGGCGTCACACGCCCTGAGCGAGGCGGTACTGGCCGGCCTGGTGGCCGACGGCCTCGTACCGGCGCGGGCGAGGGCGCCTGACCGGCGGCGAGCGACGCGCGATGCGGGTCGCCCGCCGGGACCATCGCCCGGCTGCGGACGCACGACGGAGGTCTGCATCCGCACTCGCAGGTGGAACTGAGGACCCCGAGCGGGCGGCTGCGCCGTCCGGCCCCCCTCTTCCGCCGGGAGGGGGCGGTCGTGGAGATCGAGGGGTACGCGTTCCACGGCCGCCCGCGACGCCCACCGGCGGGACATTCAGCGCTTCAACGACCCCGCCGCCCGCCCCGAGGTCCGCGTCACCCTCCGTTTTACCGCCCTCCAGGTCTTCCACCAGCCCGAGAGCATGCCGGCCGCCATTCGTCAGCAGCTCGCCCGACACCCGCCCACCGCCGGGCCCCCGGCCGAGGGCCTGGCGGTGGGGG
>RHMC01000284.1 GCA_003719395.1 Streptomyces altiplanensis | reverse complement strand
CACCTCGTGTCAGCGGCCAGCAACCGCTATATACCAGAGACCTGCAAGAACACGCTCTACCTGATCAAACGTCACTGCCACCAGCGCACTGACACGAAGCCGACGCATCGCACCTCAACCCGGAACACGAGCACTGGCGGCGCGGCATCGAGGCCGCCGTCATCTACGCCCGCGAGCACGGCGACCTCCGCGTGCCGTTCACGTTCCGAGTGCCCGCCGTCGACGGCCAGGAGGCGGCAGGCGCGGGGTGGCCGGCCTCGCTCGCCAGCTTCCCGCTGGGGCAGTGGACCGCCGACGCCCGCCGGTTCTACGCCCGCGGCGACATGGACGAGGACCGCGTCGCGCAGCTGGAGAAGCTCGGCATGATCTGGTCGCACTTCGACGTCGCGTGGGAGGAGGGCCTGTCCGCCGCGCGTGGGTGGGCCGCCGAACACGGCCACCTCCTGGCCCCGCTGGACGCCACCTACCAGGGCGCGAAGGTGGGCATCTTCCTGAAGAACGCGCGGGCAGCCGCCCGGAAAGCCGCGGAGATCGAGCAGCGGCGTGCCGAGGGGCTGCCGGTTCAGTCGTCGGCCGGGGCGCTGTCGGATGCGCGGCGCGAGCAGCTGGAGGAGATCGACGCGTCCTGGTGCCCGAGCTGGCCGGTGACCTGGCAGAGGTGCTTCCACCTGGTCCGGATGCACCTGGACGCCGGTGAAGCGCTGCCCACCACGGCGGGCGAAGTCCTGCGCCAGGGCGAGGATCTCGGACGGTGGGTGACCTCGGTGAGGCTCGGGTGGGACCAGCTCACGACCGTGCAGCAATGGATGTGCGAACACGTCCTCGGGATCGAGCCCGCCACCGAGAACGAGAAGCCGAAGCGCCGTACACAGGCCGACAAGTGGGCGATGAACTACGCGGCCGCCAAGCAGTTCTACGAGCGTGAGGGGCACCTTCAGGTCCCGAGGAAGCACGTCGAGCGGATCGTCGGCGAGGACCAGGAGGAGCGGGAGCACAAGCTGGGGGCCTGGATCGGGAATCAGCGGAGCCGGGCCGCGACGCTGACGCCGGAGCGGATGGAGAAGCTGTCCGCGATCGGGATGCGGTGGTCGTGATGGGCGTCGTCGTCACCGCGGCCGCCGCGCTCTTGGCCAGCTATCTGATCGGGCGACTGCGCCCGTGGCAGCGACTGGGCGACTGGGCGGCCGATCAGGTCCGCTTCACCGGGCCGTGGGTCCGCGGCGGCGCCGCCCGCCAGGCCGTCGTCGTCCTGGTCCACTCCGTCACCGCGCCGCGCCGCGCACCAGCTGGCGCATCATGCGCGCCCCGGCCACCGAGACGCCGACGCCCGTACGCGATTCGGACTGGGTCGCCAACCTCTCCCGGGGAGAGCGCGAGTAGGGGGCAGGTCGCTGACTCCCTTACTGGCGCTTAACGCTAGACGACTTTCGACAGAGCAAGGCCCGGACCAGGCGTCCGGGCCTTCGTCGTGCCCCGGAAATTTCCTTCCGGTCCCTGCTGTCCGGGTCCGGCTTTTCGGCCATAGGGGGTGAAGGAGCCGTGTCCGCCAGGACGAGACGCAAGCACCCGAGTCCTGTCACTGTCCCGCCCGCCATGTCGAACTCACCTCGGAGGCAGTACCGATGACTACCCACCAGGCAGCAGGGGCAACGAACACGCCGACCGCCGCTACGCTGGACACGACGCCACCCTGGGCGCGGGCTGAAGCCCCACAACAGGGACGTGCTCACGCAGAGAGCCGAAGCAGGACCGCCGACCGCGCGGCGCACACCCCCGCGGATGACACCACGCAGGTGTCCGCTGTCCTCGATCCCTCTGCTCAAGGGAGCATCATCATGACCCGGGACAACGTTCCCGCGCCCGTTCAGCCGCCCGACCCCGCGCCTGTCCCTCGGCAGCCCGCTGTCGGTGCTGGCCTGACCGCCGCGATAGCCCAGGGCGCCGCCCAGGGCGCCGCTCGGTCTGTCACGGCCCGGCTGATGGACAAGTTCCTCACCAATCCGCCGGACTGGCTCAGAGCCCTGTGGAACGCGCTACCGCGACCTTGGGAGTAACCACAGCAGCCGGGCAGGTCTGCCCTGCCCGGCTGCTGCTGCCCCTCGGACGTCAGGCGGCGCTGAATTCATGGGCGGGGCCGCCGCGTCACCGCTTGAGCCGGTGAACCTCTGGGCAGACAGGAACGGCAGCGGAGCCGGAGAGGGTGTTCCTGTCCGGCCCCGCTGCTGTGCGGCCGGTGAATCGGTCCGCACGGTTCGGGCCGGTGCCCTTCGTGCTTGCGGCGGATCGAGCAGTTGTCCGCTGTCGGCATGTGGTGGCCGCAGGAGATGAGATCGAACGCATAACTGCGGGGTAGTTTGCCCCAATAGTTACCGTAATCAGTTGCGAACCTTCCCATGTGTTCGCCTGAGAAGTAGCGCACTATTCAGTGCGCAGGGTAGTACCACCAATTAGAATGACGACGGCGAAAGATTGTCGGTCGATAGTTCGCAGGGTAGTACCACCGATTAGTGTGTCGCTGGCGGCAAAAAATCGTCGGCCGACATTAGTTCGCCAATTATGTCCGCCGATACGCGGCCCCAAAAACACCGGGGCCCGCCCGAAATGGCGGGCCCCGGGTCGCCGGCCGGACCTGTTACGAGCAGGTCGCGGTTAGGGCTTCCACAGCGACGCGACGGTCGCCATGAAGGTGAGCACCGGCAGGAACGGTCCTACGGCTTCGGCGCCACGACGCAGAGCGTCGTAGAGGCGCTTCCACCAGGGACGTTCAAGTGTGTCCGGCTCCTCTGTGGAACTCATGGGTCGAGTGCCCTTTCTCGGTTCACGGACTGCGCTCCGCTAGCGCACCCCTCGAGTGGAGGTCCGGGGCATGCCCGGAACTCCCACCGAGGGGCGGCATGACAGTTCAGCCGCTAAACGAGGTTCCGGGGGAACTCTATAGCCAGCCGTCTTGCCGGAGTTGGCGATTTCCGAAACTGGAGTCGGTCTTTTCTCCGGTCGGCTACGCCCGTCCGTGAGCTGGAGCGCGCGGTGCGGGCCCCGGCTCTTCGTGCTCGTAGGCGATGTGCGCGACGAGGGCGGTGGCGTTGTCCGCGTACGGGTCGGGCAGTGTCTGTGCCCGTCGGACGGCGTCCTCAACGAGGCGCCGGGCGGCATCACGCGGGGCGCCGGTGAGGTAGCCAGCCATGTCGTGGCCGACGTCCTCGTGGGGTTCGTATGCGCCGTCGGAGGCAAGCAGCAGCCACCCCGGCCGGGCCGGTCCGCGGAGGAACTCGATAGCGGGATGTCCCCAGTATCGCTCGGTCTCCCGGTCGTCCTGGCCTGCTCCGAGGCAGGCCGTGATCAGGTTCCGGTCCCCGCCCTCGTACGCGCGGCGTTCGTTGTGGTCCTCGGTGAGCAGGCGCAGGTGTCCGTCCAGGAGGAGGTAGGCGCGGGCGTCGCCGGACCAGGCGACCGACAGCAGACCGCCGGGGACATGGACCGTGACGACGGCTGCGGCGGTGGGGAGGTCGTGGTGGGCGGTTCGGGCTGGCTCTGCGGCGTAGCGGTCGTACTCGGCGCGCAGGCCGGCCTCCGCGTCGCCGTGTCCGGCGGTGGTGCGGGCCAGGCGGCGGGCAGCAGTCCCAGTCCAGGCGCGGACGGCCTGGGTATCGCCGATGCCATCGAGTAGATCAGTAGGACGTAGGCCCGCGTGCCGCCGGGCGCCGTCCACACGGCGGTGGCATCGCACTGGGTGTCCCGGTCGCCGGTCAGTTGGGCAGTTTCGTAAGCGTCCAAGGCGGGGTTCCCTTCCTCGTGGATGCGGCAAGCCTTCCAGGGCTCGAGGCCGGGGCATGTGGGATCAACGAACGACCGGGCCAGAGTGTCACCCTCGACTGGTCAGGGAGTGTCGCCGGACCAGTCCCAGCGGCTGCGCTCGCCGGGGCGCGGGCCGTACAGGGCCCCGGCCGCCGGGGCCGAACTGCCCGAGCTCGGTCATCAGCGCGGCGCCGGGGCAGCACTTCGACCGGACGGTGGCCGTCGAACCCTACGCGGCACTGCGCAAGGAGATCCGCAAGGTGTGCCCGGACGCCGGCGTTGTACCCGAATCCGTCGACAGCGCCGACCTGCGAAACCGCTGTTCGGTTTTTTGAGGGGCAACCGCACACGCCAGCGCCCCCGGGGCCCGGGGGCGCAGTCGAGCGGGTCGGATCAGCGGGTCGCGGTCCCGTCGACTTGGTAGTGGACCCGCGGCGCGGGCCGGTCGGCGTCTTGCCGCCGGGCGGGGCGGGTGTGGGGGCGGGCCGGGAGGTCGCTGGGGCCGTCGGGCCGTTCGGCGCCGCGGCCAGCAGGGCACGGATCTTGCGGGCGAAGCCGGGGCCGGGCAGGGGCAGCTCGCTTTCGGGTTCGCGGAGGTAGCCGATGGCCACGGCGGTGGGCATGTAGGTCATCAGCTCGGTGACCACGGCAGACCGGGGCCGGCTGACGTGTCTGGCCAGACGGCGCAGGACGCGCAGGATCGTGGTGGTGGAGGAACTGTCCTCGTGGTGGAGGACGACCGGGTCAACCAGGTCGTTGTCCCAGCAGATGGAGGTGCGTACGAGGGGGGCGTGCGGTTTCAGCTTGTCGGTCTGCACCTCGTTGGTCTGGGTGTGCCACCAGCGGGCGGTGTAGGTCTCGCCGAGGGCGAGGTGGTGCAGGTAGAGGCAGTATGCGGCGGCGGGCTGGCCGGCGCCGGCGGCGTATTGCCACCAGAAGCGGGCGCCGTCGTCGGTGTCGGTCAGCTGCAGTACACAGGCCAGGACCAGGGCGCTGCGGGGTTCGGGGATCTGGTCGGTGACGAAGGCGGAAACGGCGGTGGGAGGGGTGTGCCTGACCAGGGTCTCGCACAGTGCGCGCAGGTCCGCGGCCGCGGCCGCCGCCGCGCCCGATGCACGGCCCGGAGTGGCGGCGGGCCGGGCGGTCAGGTCGGTGTCGCGGGGCGGGACGGTGTCGCGGGGCACGGTGCGGTCGGGGACGAGCAGTGCCCGGGAGAGGATGTCGTCGAGTGTGGTCATGGGGTGGCTCCTCCGGTCTGGGGCGGCAGCTCGTTGGTCTCGATGGTTTCGTCCAGGAATCGTTTGGCGTGGCGTTCGTCGGACCGTACGGCGGCCAGCGGGATGCCGAGGAGGTGGGAGACCTTTTCGGCACTGTGGCCGCACATGCGCCGCAGCACCATGACGTCGAGCTGGGCGTCGGGCAGCCGGCTGATCGCCGTGAACACCTCCAGGCTCTCGGTCAGCTGCGCCGCCTGGCCCTCGGTGGAGGTCTGTGCGCGCAGGGAGACGGTGTCGAAGGCGGCCTCCATCAGCACGGGCCGCTCGTCTCGGAAGGCGGCCTTGGCCCTGACGGTGGCGCGCAGGATGTTCCAGGCGTAGCGGCGGGTGTCGGGGCTGGCCAGTGCCTCCTGCCAGGAGAGCCAGAGGATGGCGAAGGTGTCCTCCACCGCGGCGTCGCCTGCCTCGTCGGGGAGGAACGCCCCGGCGTAGAGGCAGTAGTCCTCCATCACCATGGTGCGCAGCGCGCCGTGTTCGAGGGGCGGTCCAAAGCGGGCGGTGGCCACAGCAACGGTGCCCTCGGTGGAGCGGTCGACCCAGTCCCGGCTCTTGCCGACGTCCAGGGCCGCCTGCTTCCACAGCCGGTGCAGCGGCCAGCCGGGGATGTCCAGCTCGCCGGCCAGGCGGTGGATGACCTCCCAGCGCGGGTAGTGGCCCACGCCGCGCAGCAGCTCGGAGAGTTTGGACTTGGCCAGCGGGACGCTGAGGCTGAGGTCGCTGAGGGTGCGGCCGCTGGCCAGGTAGCGCTCGCGAGTCGGCTCCAGCCAGGCGCGGTGGGAACTGCCGGCCGTGGCCGCGATGGGGCCCAGCTTGCGGCCGGGGCGGACCGGGGCCGGCTCGGAAGCCGGCCCCGGCACGTTGAACGACGTCGTCACGGGGCGCCGTCCTCCTTGTCGGGCACCGCCGCCA
>RHMC01000283.1 GCA_003719395.1 Streptomyces altiplanensis | reverse complement strand
GCCCCGCACAGCGCACCGCACCCGGCGCCCGCCCCCACCCGCACTCGGGGGACGCCGTCCAGCGCGTCCGCCACGTCCGTACCGCCTCCGCCGACACCGGGCCCGTCCAGCCCCCCGGCCGCGCCGCCCCACCGATGTGGAAGGCGTCGATGCCCGCCGCCCGGAGCTCCGGCAGGTGGTCCAGGCGCAGGCCGCCCCCGACCAGGATCTGCGGCTCGTACCCCGGTGTGCCGCGCCGCGGCCGCCTCCGCCACGAGCTCCGGCAGGCCCGCGTCGACACCCTCCGCCGCGCCGGCGGTCAGGTACGCGTCCAGGCCGGGCAGCTCCGCGAGCCGCTTGCGCAGCGCGTCGCGGTCCGTCGCGCGGTCGATCGCCCGGTGGAACGTCCAGCGGCACCCCTCGATCTCCGCCACGACCCGCTCGACCGCGACCAGGTCGGGGTTCCCGTCCGCGTCGAGGAAGCCCAGCACGAACTCGTCGGCCCCCTCCGCGCGCATCCCCCGCGCCGCCCGCGCCAGCGCGTCGACGTCCCCCGCGGCGAATCCGTCCGTCAGCCGCAGCATCACGCGCAGCGGGATGTCCACCGCCGCGCGGATCCGCCCGAAGGTCTCGCGGGACGGGGTCAGGCCGTCCGCCGCCATGTCGGTGACCAGCTCCAGCCGGTCCGCCCCTCCGGACTGGGCGGCGATCGCGTCCTGCGCGTCGAGGGCGATCACCTCCAGGACTGCACGGTTGCTCATGGGACCCCATTCCTCGGGAAAACGGCGACTACAGGTCTAGTCCAATATCCACCCTAGGGCCCCCACCCCGCCAGCGCATCAGCGCACGCCGGTGAAGACCGCAGGAGCACCGCGGGAACGGGCCGGGCCCCTCCTGAACCGGCGCGCCCGACGGCAGAATGAGGGACATGAACGCCACGGCCGCCACCCCCGCCGACGACCGGCACCCCGCGCACGACGACCTGATCCGCCGCTGGCTGGACACCGTCCCCGCCGGAGACGACGACCGGGCCGCCGGCCCTCGCCCGTACGCCGAGAACCTCCTCGCCCGCTGGGCCGAACCGCAGCGCCGCTACCACTCCACCGACCACCTGGTCGCGGTCCTCGGCCACCTCGACACGCTCGCCGCCCACGCCGACGACCCGGCCGCGGTCCGCCTCGCCGCCTGGTTCCACGACGCGGTCTACCGCCCCGACCGCTCCGAGAACGAGGAGACAGCGCCGTACTCGCCGAGCGCGCCCTGTCCGAGCTGGGTCTCGACGACGCCCGTACGGCCGAAGTCGCCCGCCTGGTCCGCCTCACCGCCGGCCACGACCCCGCCCCGGGCGACACCAACGGCGAGGCCCTGTGCGACGCGGACCTGGCGATCCTGGCCGCGCCCCCGGCGTCGTACGCCGCCTACGCCGCGGCGGTGCGCGAGGAGTACGGCTTCGTCCCCGACGACACGTTCCGCGAGGGCCGCGCCGCGGTGCTCCGACAGCTCCTGGAGCTGCCCGCGCTGTTCCGCACGCCGCACGGGCGAGCGCAGTGGGAGGCGCGGGCGCGGCAGAACCTGACGGCGGAGCTGGACCTGCTCACCGTCTGATCCGGAACACCGTCGATCCGGAACACCGCCGACCCGGAGCACCGCCAAAAACGCCGGTGGGAATGCGAGCGCCGTCAGTGGTGTTTTCAACTGCCATGCCTGACTCCGCCGATCGCCGCACCCGCATGCCCCTGGCCGTGTACATACTCGGGATGGCGGTCTTCGCCCTCGGAACGAGCGAGTTCATGCTCTCCGGGCTGCTGCCACCGATCGCCGGCGACATGGGCGTGTCCATCCCCCGGGCCGGACTGCTGATCTCGGCCTTCGCCATCGGCATGGTGATCGGCGCACCCCTGCTGGCCGTGGCCACGCTGCGCCTCCCCCGCCGTACGACCCTGATCACCCTGATCACGGTCTTCGGCCTCGGGCAGGTCGCCGGCGCGCTGGCCCCGACGTACGAGCTGCTCTTCGCCTCGCGCGTCGTGAGCGCCTTCGCGTGCGCCGGGTTCTGGGCGGTGGGGGCGGCGGTCGCCATCGCGATGGTGCCGGTGAACCACCGGGCGCGGGCGATGGCCGTCATGATCGGCGGCCTGAGCATCGCGAACGTGCTCGGCGTGCCCGCCGGCGCGTTCCTCGGCGAGCACTTCGGCTGGCGGTCGGCGTTCTGGGCGGTGGGCGCCGCCTCGGCCGTCGCGCTGGTGGGTGTCGTGACGCTGATCCCGCGCATCCCGCTGCCCGCCCGGAAGCCGCAGCTCAAGCGGGAGCTGGCGATCTACCGTGACGGCCAGGTCTGGCTCGCGATCACCATCACGGCGCTCGCGGCGGGCGGCGTCTTCTGCGCCTTCAGCTACCTCGCGCCGCTGCTGACGGACGTGGCGGGCCTCGACGCGGGCTGGGTGCCGACGGTCCTGGCGCTGTTCGGGATCGGCGCGCTGGTGGGTACGACCATCGGCGGCCGGGTCGCCGACGCCCACCTCTTCGGCGTACTGATCAGCGGTGTCGCGGCCTCGACGGTCCTCCTGGCCGTACTGGCCCTCTTCGCTTCGAGCGCGGTGGTGGCGGTGGCCCTGTCGTTCCTGCTCGGCCTCTCGGCGTTCTACACGGCGCCCGCGCTCAACGCCCGGATGTTCAACGTCGCCGGCGCGGCCCCCACCCTGGCGGGCGCGACCACGACGGCCGCGTTCAACCTGGGCAACACGGGCGGCCCCTGGCTCGGCGGCACGGTGATCGACGCGGGCTTCGGCTTCTCCTCGACGGCGTGGGCGGGCGCGGCGATGACGGTACTGGCACTGGTGGCGGCGGTGTTCTCGCTGCGGCTCCAGCGCGGAGGCGGCTCACGCCTGATGGCGGCGTCGGTGCCCGCACCGGCCCCCGCCCCGGACACGGCCGCGACGCAGCGCACCGCGCTGAACGGCTCCCCGCACCCGGCCCCGGAAGCACCCGGCCCCGGCCCCCGGACGCCCTCCGGGGCTCACTCCGGCGCCGGCCGTCCCTTCGGCCGCCGCAGCCCCGCCGCGGTGAGCCGGCGCACCAGTTCCTTCGAGCCGACCTCCACCGCCCCCGCCGCCACCGCGTCCGCGTACCGGCACGTCCGGCACGTCGTAGTGATCGCGCTCGAACGCCCGCGCCGGGCACCCGATGGCGGCCGCGAACGCGTGCAGTTCCTCGTACGAGACGTCGCTCACCAGGTGCGACCACATGCGGCCGTGCCCCGGCCAGGTCGGCGGGTCGATGTAGACCGTCATGTCAGGCTGCCGACCGGCGCCACCATGACGGCCGCCTTCGTGCACACCCAGTGCGGGTCGGCCCCCAGCTGCGGCTCGACCTCCAGGGCGTGCGGTTCCCCGTCCGTACAGACCGGGCAGAGCGGCCAGCGGCCGTACCGCTCCAGAAGCGCGTCCTGCACGTCCTGGGCTATCAGCCCCGTCACGTACGCCATGCCCTTGGGCCACTGCTCCACCCACCACCGGCGTTGCGCGACCGCGTCCTCGACCATCGACACGACGTCCGCCTGAGCCACGTCACGGGCCGCGAGGTCGGCCATGACCAGGGCGCGGGCGATGTGCAGGGCCTGTTCGAGCGGAGACGCGAGGGGTTCCATGGAGCCATTGTCCCGCGCCCCCACAGGGCGGACGTGGGGTTGACGGTCCACCGGCTCGAAAATATCTTTCAAGAGTGACCAATGAAGTGAAGGAAATTTTCACCGGGACCGCCGGCACCCCCGGCAGCGGCTCCGCCCCGCCCGCGCCCGCCGCCCTGACCGCCAAGGTACGGACCCTCGCCCCGTCCATGACCCGCTCCATGCAGCGCGTCGCCGAGGCCGTCGCGGCCGACCCGGCCGGCTGCTCCGCCCACACGGTCACCGGTCTCGCCGAGCTCACCGGCACCAGCGAGGCCACCGTCGTCCGTACCGCACGCCTCCTCGGCTACCCCGGCTACCGCGACTGCGCCTCGCGCTCGCCGGACTCGCCGCCCAGCAGCAGTCGGGCCGGGCGCCCGCCGTGACCGCCGACATCGCGGTCGACGACCCGATCGCCGACGTCGTCACCAAGCTGGCGTACGACGAGCAGCAGACCCTCGCCGACACCGCGGCAGGCCTGGACACCGTCCAGCTCGGCGCCGCCGTCACCGCCCTCGCCGGGGCCCGCCGCATCGACATCTACGGCGTCGGCGCCTCCTCCCTCGTCGGCATGGACCTCGCCCAGAAGCTGCTGCGCATCGGTCTCATCGCGCACGCGCACACCGACCCGCACCTCGCCGTCACCAACGCCGTGCAGCTGCGCTCCGGCGACGTGGCCGTGGCCATCACGCACTCGGGGTCGACCGGTGACGTCATAGAACCCCTCCGCGTCGCCTTCGACCGGGGAGCGACGACGGTCGCGGTCACGGGCCGCCCGGACGGGCCCGTGTCGCAGTACGCCGACCACGTCCTCACCACGTCGACCGCCCGCGAGAGCGAACTGCGCCCGGCCGCCATGTCCAGCCGTACGAGTCAGCTGCTCGTCGTGGACTGCCTGTTCATAGGCGTGGCCCAGCGCACGTACGACACGGCCGCCCCCGCCCTCGCCGCCTCCTACGAGGCCCTCGCGCACCGCCACACCCCGCGCGGCAGCACCCGCTAGAAGCCAGCCTGTACGACGAGAAAGAGCCGCCTCCTTCATGACCTCCACCAGCGCGAACGCGAACTCCACCCCCGACACGGACTCCCGCACCTACGGGGAACTGCGCGCCCAGCTCGCCACCCTCACCACCGAGGCGTTCCGCCCCGAGCTCGCCGACATCGACCGGCTCCCGACGGCCGAGATCGCCCGCATCATGAACGGCGAGGACCGCACCGTCCCCGAGGCCGTCGCCGCCCAGCTCCCCCGCATCGCCGCCGCCATCGACGCCACCGCCGAGCGGATGGCCCGCGGCGGCCGGCTGGTCTACGCGGCGCCGGCACGGCCGGGCGGCTCGGCGTGCTGGACGCGAGCGAGTGCCGCCCACCTTCAACACCGACCCGTCCGAGGTCGTCGGCCTGATCGCGGGCGGCCCGACCGCGATGGTCGAGGCCGTCGAGGGCGCGGAGGACTCCAGGGAACTGGCGGCGGCGGACCTGGACGCCCTCGCCCTCACCCCGGACGACACCGTCGTCGGCATCTCGGCCTCCGGCCGCACCCCCTACGCCGTCGGCGCCGTCGAGCACGCCCGCGCCGCGGGGGCCCTCACCATCGGACTGTCCTGCAATGCGGACAGCGCGCTCGCGGCCGCCGCCGAGCACGGCCTGGAGGTCGTCGTGGGCCCCGAGCTCCTCACGGGCTCCACCCGCCTCAAGGCGGGCACGGCCCAGAAGCTCGTCCTCAACATGATCTCGACCATCACGATGATCCGGCTCGGCAAGACGTACGGAAACCTCATGGTCGACGTCCGCGCCTCCAACGAGAAGCTGCGCGCCCGCTCCCGCCGCATCGTCGCCCTGGCCACCGGCGCGCAGGACGCGGAGATCGAGGCCGCGCTCGCCGCCACCGACGGCGAGGTCAAGAACGCCATCCTCGTCCTCCTCTCCGGAGCCGACGGCCCCACTTCCGCCGCCCTGCTCGACGAAGCGCAGGGCCACCTCCGCGCCGCACTCCAGGCCGCCCGCACCACCTGAACCACCCGCACCTCCTCCCCCTCCCGCACAGCAAGGCACCCGCACCATGACCGAACCCAAGAACCGCGCCACCGCCGCCGCGATCCTTCCGCTCGTCGGAGGCGCGGGGAACGTCACCTCCATCGCCCACTGCATGACCCGGCTCCGCCTGGGCCTGCGCGACCGCACCCTCGTCCGGGACGAGGAACTGAAGGCACTGTCCGCCGTCATGGGCGTGGTCGAGGACGACACGTACCAGATCGCGCTCGACCGGGCACGGTCGCCCGGGTCACCCCGGAGTTCGAGGCCCTGGTGGCGGAGGAACGAGCAGCCGCCCCCACCCCCGCAGCC
>RHMC01000282.1 GCA_003719395.1 Streptomyces altiplanensis | reverse complement strand
CCCACACCCCTCCGGCCCTCGCACCCTCGGACATCAGCCGTGCGTCACGTCACGGCGAGATCTCCTCCAGCGGGCGGTTGGCCGTCTCCTCCGCGAACAGCGCCACGACCAGGCCGCCCACCAGCGCGACACAGCCCAGCAGGAGGAAGGCGCTGAAGATGTCCGCGCCTCCCGCGTACACCGCGCCGACCACGACCGGGCCGAGGATGACACCGAGGCGGTTGACGGCGCCGCCGGCCGCGCAGCCCATGGCCCGCATCCGCGTCGGGTACAGCTCGGGCGTGTAGAGGTAGAGGCTGATGCAGGCGGCGTTGAAGAACGTCGCCGCCAGCGTGGTCCACAGCAGCAGCTGGGGCGCGCTGTCGCCGCCCAGTACCGCCAGGATGATCAGCAGCGGCGCGGTGAGGCCGAGCGCGAGCGCGATGAGCCTGCGCCGTCCGAGCACGTCGATCGTGAACGCGGCGACGGCGCATCCGACGAGGCCCGCGACCGAGGTGACGGTGGAGTAGCGCAGCGCTTCGCCGATGGTCAGGCCGTACTCGCTCTTGTAGATCGTCGGCAGCCAGGACGTGATGCCGTACTGCACGAAGTACGCGCAGAACCAGACGGTCCAGATGACCTGGGTACGCCGCAGATAGCGGCCGGTGAAGAGACCGGTGAAGCCGGACGCGGCCAGTTCCTCCGGGGTGGCGCGGGAACCGTTCACCGCGACCGCTCCCACGGCGTCGTCGGCCTCCGGGGCGGCCGGGACCGCCGGAACGGGAGGCAGCGGGCGGCCCGTGGCCCGTTCCACCTTCGCCTCGATGTCCGCCATCACCACCGCGGCCTCCTCCAGCCGGCCGCTCTCGGCGAGCCAGCGCGGCGACTCGGGGACGGTCCGCCGGATCAGGAACGCGAGCAGGCCGGGTACGGCGGCGATGACGTACATCCAGCGCCAGCCCGCGGCGGGTACGACCCAGGCGGCGACGAGGGCGCCCACCGTCAGGCCGGCCGGGAAGACCAGCTCGTACAGCAGGACGAAGCGTCCGCGGTGGAAGCTCCGGGTGATCTCCGCGATGAAGGCGGCCGCCACCGGCACCTCGCCGCCGATGGCCAGGCCCTGGACGAAACGCACCAGCAGGAAGGGTTCGAGGGCGGTGCATGCGGCCAGCGCGAGGCTGGCGACACTGGTGACCCCGATGCATGCGGCGATCACCTTGACCCGGCCGAACCGGTCGGCCATCCGGCCGGAGAAGAGGGCGCCGATCAGCATGCCGATCGAGCCGACGGTGAGGACGAGGGTGCCCTGGCTCCTGGTCAGGCCCCATTCCCGGGACAGCTCGGGAAGTGTGTACGCGATGAGCAGCTGGTCGAAGGCTTCGAAGAAGGTGACCATGCCGATCGCGACCCGGACCAGCACATGCCAGCGGGACAGCGGTAGGCGCTCGAAGCGCGCTGCGATATCGGCGCGGACCGCGAGGCCCGGCGATGCGTCGATGCTCATCCAGAATTCCTCCTGCTCCGGCGAAGGGCGGAGCGGTGGTGCGGTGGGGCGCACGGCGGACGGGCCGTGGCCGCGAGAGTACGCCCACGTTTCGCGCATACCGGCGCGGTCGTGGGCGCGGGGGCAGGGAGGTGCGGATCCGCCGGCCGAAGAGGCCGAGCTTTAAGTGGTTAGCTTCTTAGCGCTGAAGTATTACTGCGTCCGCCCCCGGCACTCAAGAGTTCGGAGGGCCGGACTTCGACTTTTCGCAACCCCTTGCGCGGGGATACTTAAGGGCTTAGCTTTTCACCGACAAGTCGGTCCGAGGCCCTGCGGAAGGGGTGCGTGCCCCTACCGCGGCAGGACCCGCCCGCGGACGGGGCGGGTGCTCCGGTTTCCCCGGGGGCGCGCCCAGTCGCGGGCACCCGGAGGTCCGCGGTCACCGGCGTACCGGGCCCGTCCGTGGGCCCGCTCCATGGGCCGGCATGTGATCCATGCGCGATGCCGGCGCCTTGCCGTCGCCCTGTTTCGCCCGGGCTCCGGCGGCTTGTCCCGGCGGGAACCGACGGAGGGGCGACGCAACAGCCGCGACGCCGTCCGTCAGGCACCTCTGCGGCCGCGGCAGCGCGCCCGCCGGGGACGAACCGGTGATCCGCAGGGGGCCGGCTGCGCGCGTATCGTTGAATCGGGGTGTCCGCGAAGTCCTCCTGGAGGGCGGTGCGCGCAGTGGCCGAACATCGGATATTGGGTCCTGAGGACGGCGAGCTCTACCAGCCGGAGCAGGCGTGCGGGGACCGGTTCCTGATCGACAGCCGCGAGTGGGGCGGCCGCTTCGCGCTGGTCGAGCATCGCCTGCCCCCGAAGGTGCTCGCGGCCCCGGTGCACAAGCACACCCTCGAGGACGAGTTCAGTTTCGTCATCGAAGGGTCGGTCGGCGCGAGGTTCGGCGACGAGGAAGTCGTGGCCGGACCCGGCGACCTCGTATTCAAGCCGCGGGGCGAGTGGCACACGTTCTGGAACGCCGGGCAGGCGGCGGCCCGGCTGCTGGAGATCATCTCTCCGGGGGGCCTGGAGGAGCTGTTCCGACGGCTCGATCAGCTGCCCGGGGAGCTGAGCCCCGAGGAGCTCCGGGAGAAGGCGGGGTCGTACGGCTGCTCGGTGGACATGGAAGCGACCATGGCACTCGTCGCGAAGCACGAGCTGGTCCTCTGACGTCCGCCCCCCGGGCCCGGCGCCCGGCGCTCGCACGTCGGGCCCACCGGCTCGCGGTCAGGGCGGCACGGGCCGCCTCGGTGGCCGGCCCCTTGCCTGCCCCGGACTCGGTGGCCGGTCCCTTGCCTGCCCCGGAAGGGCCGGCCGGAGATCTCCGCACCGGCACCGCGCAACCGGCCGGCCGGCTGGCGCAGTGTGAAGCGGTGCGGCATAGAATGACCGAATGATCTTCATTGTTGTCAAGTTTCCCGTGAAGCCCGAGTACGCCGAGGCGTGGCCGCAGCACGTCGAGGCCTTCACCAGGGCCACCAGGGACGAGCCGGGCAACCTGTGGTTCGAATGGTCGCGCAGCGTCGAGGACCCGACCACGTACGTGCTGGTCGAGGCGTTCCAGGACGCCGCCGCCGCGGCCCATGTCAACTCCGACCACTTCAAGGCCGCGTTGGAGACGATGCGCCCCCTGGTGCGTCGTACGCCCGACATCGTGAGCACGACCGTCGAAGGCGCGGACGGGTGGAGCGCGATGGGTGAACTCAAGATCGACTAGCAGTTGGAGAGCAACGTGTCGAAAATCCTCTTCGTCGTCACCGGCGCCGATCACTGGACCCTGGCCGACGGCACCCACCACCCCACCGGCTTCTGGGCCGAGGAGGTCGTCGCCCCCTACGAGGCGTTCACCGGCGCGGGCCACGACGTGGTGGTCGCCACCCCGGGCGGCGTCGTGCCCACCGTGGACCGGGCCAGCCTCGACCCGGCGGTCAACGACGGCCACGAGGGCGCCGACCGGGTGGTGAGGGCCCTCGCGTCCTTCACCGCGCTGCAGCAGCCGCTGAAACTGGAGGAAGTGGATCCGGCCGACTACGACGCCGTCTTCTACCCCGGCGGCCACGGCCCGATGGAGGACCTGGCGGTCAGCGCCGAATCCGGCCGGGTACTGGGGGACGCGCTCGCCTCGGGCAAGCCGCTCGGGGTGGTGTGCCACGCCCCGGCCGCGCTGCTGGCCACGGAGGGCGCCGACGGCGGCTCGCCGTTCGCGGGCTACCGGCTGACCGGGTTCACCAACGCCGAGGAGACCCAGGCGGGCCTCGCGGACAAGGCGCAGTGGCTGCTCCAGGACCGTCTCGTGGAGCTCGGTGCCGACTTCCAGGAGGGCGAGCCCTGGGCGCCGCACACGGTCGTCGACCGCAACCTGTACACCGGTCAGAACCCGGCGTCGGCCGGTCCGCTGGCGGAGGAGATGCTCAAGGCGCTGCGCTGAGAGGCGCTGCGCTGAAGGCAGTGCGCCGGGAGGCAGTGCGCCGGGCCCCGGTCACGTCAGCTGGCGCCGCACCAGTTCGCGCAGCCGGCCGCCGGCGTCGGCCAGCAGCTGGGCGGGTGGCGTCGACGATCCGGCCGTCCGCCATGACGATCACGCGGTCGGCGTCCATGACCGTGGACAGCCGGTGGGCGATCACGAGGCGGCCGGCGTTCAGCCTGCGCGTGCTCTCCATGACGATGCGCTGGGTCTCGTTGTCCAGCGCGCTGGTGGCCTCGTCGAAGAAGAGGACGCGCGGGCGGCGCACCAGTGCCTGAGCGATCATCAGGCGCTGCCGCTGCCCGCCCGACATCGCGCCGCCGCCGGAGATCATCGTGTGCAGCCCCATCGGCATGCGCCTGATGTCCTCGGCCAGACCCGCCATCTCGGCGGCCTCCCACACCTCCTCCTGGGAGAAGGCCTCGGCGCCGCAGATGCAGTCCAGGATCGAGCCGGTGAGCGGCTGCGCGTTCTGCAGGACGACGCCGCACTGACGCCGTACGGCCGCCTGGTCGAGCGCCGCCAGGTCCTGGCCGTCGTAGAGCACGCTGCCCGAGGCCGGCTCGTCGAATCCGATGAGCAGCCGCAGCAGGGTCGACTTGCCGCAGCCGCTGGGACCGACGACCGCCACGAACTCGCCCGGCCGCACTTCGAACGACACGTCGTCGAGGACCAGCGGGCCGTCGTCGGTGTAGCGGAACGAAAGCTTCCTGGCCTCGACGGAGCCGGACAGAGTGCCGGGCTGCGTGCCGGCGCCGCGTACCTCCGGCGCCTCGTCCAGGACCGGCTTGATCTGCTCGAACATGGGCAGTGCGGCGGCGACCGAGATGAGCGCGCCGCTGAGCTGGGTGACCGACGTCAGCAGCATGGTCACGGCCGTGCTGAAGGTCAGGAACGCTCCGGCCGACATGCTGCCGCGGGCGGGCCCCGCCAGCAGCATGAACATGATGAGGGAGCACAGCGGCAGGTAGATCGCGTCGAGGACCGTGGTCAGGTTCTTGATGCGGCCCGCGCGCTGCTGCATTTCGCGGGTACGGGCGAACTCGCGTGCCCAGGCGGCGTACGCGAAGCTCTCGGCCGCCGCGACCCGCAGCTTGGGCAGTCCCCGCAGGGTCTGGAACGCCTGATTGTTGAGCTTGTTGCCGAGCTCGACCAGCCGCCGCTGCCAGCGCACCTGCCACAGCCCCATGCCGAGGAACACGGCGCCGATGACGACGAGCATCGCGATCGCCGCCAGGGCCAGCGGCACGCTGAACCAGAACAGCAGAGCGATGTTCATCGCGCCGACCGTGCTCGCCTGCACGGCCACCGGGCCGAGCCCGGACAGCACCCTGCGGATGGAGCTGATGCCCATGGCCGCACTGGCCAGTTCTCCGGTGGACCGGGCGGCGAAGAACCTCGTCGCAGTCGCAGCAGCCGGTCCCAGACCGCGGGCTGGAGGGTGGCCTCGATGCGGCCCTCCATCCGGAGGAGGGTGAGGTTCTGGAGCAGCATGAAGGACGCGGTGACGATGCTGGTGATCATGACGGCCAGGGAGACCTGGACGATGAGGCCGCTCTCGGCGTTCGGGACGTACACGCCGAGCACCTGCCCGGTCGCGATCGGCACCAGACCGCCGAGGCCGACCGTCACCAGCCCGCTGAGGAGCAGGTTCCGCAGGTCCGGGCGGGTGTCGCGGAGGCTGAAGCGGAGCAGGCGCCACAGGGTCATGGGCCGCTCGGGCAGCGGGCGGTAGAACATGACCGCGCGCGGCTCGAAGTCGTCCGCGTTGTCCTTGCCGATACGCGTCCGCACGCCCGAGGCCGGGTTCACCGCCTCGTACCGGCCGCGGCGCCACAGCAGCGCGACGGGGGCGCCGGACTTGGCCCGGTGGCCCACCAGCGGGCCGGAGTCCGTCCGCCACCAGCTCCCGTCCAGCCGGACGGCGCGGGTACGGACGCGGGAGGCCAGCGCGATGCGCTCGACGGGGGTCACGCGGTCGTCGCCGCGCCGCCCTTCGAGGGCTCCGAGAGCGTGATCCCGGCGGCGTCGGCGACCCGGCGGCAGACGGCGAACGTCGCGTCGTGCCCGCCGACTGGTCCCGGCTGGAGACCGCCGTGCCCGGCATCCATGTG
>RHMC01000281.1 GCA_003719395.1 Streptomyces altiplanensis | reverse complement strand
GCCGTCCGGCGCGGCGCAGCCGCCGGCCGCCTGGGTCGGACCCGGCCAGGGTGGCGCGGCAGCGGCTGCCACAGCCGGGGCCGAGGCGTGGGGCCGGACGTACTGGCCCGGCTAGACGCAGCGACGTGAAGGCCGGACCCGCGCGCACGTGGCGGGTGGCCTTCGGCATGTCCGCCGGAGGCCTCTAGAGGACCTCGGCGACGGTCTGCGCCATCAGCCGGTAGCCCGCGTCGTTGGGGTGCAGCGCGTCGCCGTGGTCGTACGCCGGGGCGAGGCGGTCGGGGTCGGCCGGGTCGGCGAGCGCCTTGTCGAAGTCGGCGTACGCGTCGAACTCTCCCGACGTACGGATCCAGTGGTTCACCTCGTCGCTGACCTTCGCCGCGTGCGGTCCCCAGTGGTCGGAACCCTTGAGCGGGAGCAGCGTCGAGCCGACGACCCGCAGGCCCTCGGCGTGGGCGGCGCGGATCAGCTTCCGGTATCCGGCGACGAGCTCGGCGGAGGAGACGACGGGGGACGGCTTGTAGGTGGGCCGGTCCTTCGCCTCGCTGAAGCCGATGTCGTTGAGTCCTTCGAGGATGACGACGGTGGAGACGCCGGGCTGGTCGAGGGCGTCGCGGCCGAAGCGGGCGGTGGCGCGTTCGCCGTACCAGGCGGAGTCGTTGAGGACGAGGTTGCCGCCGATGCCCTGGTTGACGACCGGGCGGCCGGTGCGCTCGGCGAGGGCGTCGGAGTAACGGCGGTCGGTGTGGGGGGTCGAGCCGAAGCCGTCGGTGATGGAGTCGCCGAAGAGGACGATGCCGTCCTTCTCGCGGGGCCGGGCTTCGCGGACCTCGACGCCGGAGAGGTAGTACCAGGACTGGGTGGAGTCGGTGAAGGCGGCGCCGGAGGCGTCCGCCCGGTGGTCGCCTTCCGCGCGGTAGGTGTCGGTCCAGGCCTGGGAGTGGAAGGTGGCGGGGCCGGTGGTGCCCGCGAGGTAGAGGGTGACGGTGACGGACTCCAGCCGCTCCAGGGGCAGCCGGACGGCGTCGCTGCGCAGCTCGCCGCGGGCCGGTATCTCCACGGACCGCTTTCCGGAGAAGGTGAGGTGGCGGACGCTGCCGGGTCCGACGGCGGCGCCCTTCGCCGTACGGGCGACGGTGGCGCCGGTGATCGTGAGCGGCGAGGTCCCGTAGGCGTTGGAGAGGCGGACACGGGCCTGCTCTCCGGCGGCGGTGACGCGACGACCTGGAGGACGGTCTGGCGGGAGAAGCCCTCCTGGGACCAGTTGGGGGTGAAGCCGGTGCTGGGGAGCTGCGGGGACGCGCCCCAGGCGGCGGTCCAGCGGCCGGCGGGCTGCGCGGAGGGCGACGGCTGCGCGGAGGGCGGGGGCGGCGCGGCGCCGAGGGAGGCCGAGACGATCGGAAGCGACGACGGGGGCGGCGATACGGCGGACCAGGTTGGCGTTCATGACACAGCCTTTTCGCTAATGGGAAGCAAGTTCCGTTAAGATGTGAGGACCGTACCAGACCCGGAGTGCCTAATGGAACAGAATTCCCGTTTGGGTCCCGCCGCGCTCACGCCGGGGTCCGTGCGCCCCGGCGGACGGACCGCCAAGGTCCGCGCCGCCGTGCTCGGAGCGACGCAGGAGGCGCTGGTGGAGGGGGGCTTCCACGGCCTGAACATGGACCGTGTCGCGGCGAGCGCGGGCGTCGGCAAGACCACGGTCTACCGCCGCTGGGGCTCGGCGGCGGGTCTCGTCGCCGACCTGCTGCGCGAGATGCCGAGCAGTCGGTGCCCGCCGCCGACACCGGCTCGCTGGAGGGCGACCTCCTGGCCAACGCCCGTCTCGTGCACCGGACCCTCACCGATCCGCGCATGGGCCCGGTCTTCCGGGCGGTCATCGCGGCGGCGGCGTGCGACGAGGAGTGCGCGCACGCGCTGAACGGCTTCTACGCGACGCGCATCCGCGCGTGGGCGCCGTGCGTGGAGCGGGCGGCGGAGCGGGGGGGGGTCCGGCCGGCACGGACGCGGGCGAGGTGGTCCGGGCGGTGTCCGCCCCGCTCTACTACCGCTTCGCGGTGAGCGGGAGCGCTCGGCGAGACGGACGCGGCACGGGCGGCGGGGGCGGCGCTGGTGGCGGCGAGAGCCGGAACGTTCACCCGGAATTAGTCCATTGGTACTGGCCCTCCTGAGTACAGGTACTCAGGCGCCGAAGCCGTGCCGGCCGCAGGATCGAAGGCATGCTGTGGTCCGACCCGGAGAACGAGCCTCCGAAAGAGCTGCGTGAGATGCAGGCGATGCTCCGGCGCGCGGGCGTGCTGCTCGCCCTGGCGATGGTGGTGGCGATGTTCGTACTGGGCGTCCACTGACCCGGCCGGCCGGGGGCCTGCCCCGCGGGAACAACCGCCCGCGCCGGCGTCCTACGATGAACCGCATGACTGACCCGCGCCGTCGCCTCGTCCTCGCCTCCGCCTCCCCCGCCCGCCTCGGGCTCCTCCGCCAGGCCGGGCTCGCCCCCGAGGTGATCGTCAGTGGCGTCGACGAGGACGCGATCACCGCGCCCACGCCCGGCGAACTGGCCCTCGTACTCGCGGAGGCGAAGGCCGCGTCCGTCGCCGCCCGCCCGGAGGCCGCCGCGCCCTCGTCATCGGCTGCGACTCCGTACTGGAACTGGACGGCCGGGCACTCGGCAAGCCCGCCGACGCCGAGGACGCCACCGCCCGCTGGAAGTCCATGCGCGGCCGCTCCGGCGTCCTGCGGACCGGGCACTGCGTGATCGACACCGCCACCGGCCGCCGCACCTCCGCCACCGCGTCCACCACGGTCCGCTTCGGCGAGCCGACCGACGCCGAGATCGCCGCGTACGTCGCGACCGGCGAGCCCCTCCACGTCGCCGGCGCCTTCACCCTCGACGGCCGCTCGGCCCCGCCGTCGACGGCATCGACGGTGACCCCGGCAACGTCATCGGCCTGTCGCTGCCGCTGCTGCGCCGGCTCCTCGCCGACCTGGGGACGCCGATCACCGCCCTCTGGGCATGACGTCGCCCAGCACCGCGATCCCCTCCGCGATCCCGCCCGGCGGCGTCGCGGCGTACCCCAGGACGAGACCGGGGCGGCCCGGGCGCTGCCTGTGCCACGACAGCGGCTGCACCTTGACGCCACGTGCGAGCGCCGCGGCCGCGAGGTTCGGTGACGGTGCCGGCGGATCCCGGACCGGCGAAGGTGACCACGAGGTGCAGGCCCGCCGCCGCACCGTGCACCACCGCCCCCGGAAGGTGTTCCCCAGATCGCCGCGATCATCGCGTCCCTGCGGGTCCGGTGCCGCCTGCGCAGAAGGCGCAACTGGCGTTCCATCCCGCCCGATTCCATCAGCCGCGCCAGCACCAGCTGCGGCAGTACCGGGTTGCCGAGGTCGGCGAACCGCTTGGCGTCCACCAGCGCGTCACGGTACTTCGGCGGCGCCAGCATCCACCCCACCCGCAGCGCGGGCGCGAGCAGCTTGGACACGCTCCCGGCGTAGCAGACGTGCTCCGCGAGCACCGAGCGCAGGGCGGGCACCGGCGGCCGGTCGTAGCGGTGCTCGGCGTCGTAGTCGTCCTCGTCGATCAGGCCGCCCTCCCCCGCCCACCGCATCAGCTCCCGGCGCCGCACCCCGCCGAGCACCACCCCGGTCGGAAACTGATGGGCCGGGGTCAGCAGGACCGCCCGCGCACCGGTGGCGCGCAGTTCGTCGACCCGCACCCCTTCGGCGTCGACCGCGACCGGCGGGGTCTCCATCCGCCAGTTGCGCAGATGCTGGCGGGTGCCGAGCGAGCCGGGGTCCTCCACCGCCATCGTGCGGATCCCGTCGGCCCCGAGCACCTGCGCCAGCAGCCCGAGCCCCTGGGCGGTGCCGGAGGTGACGAGGACCTCGCCGGCGTCCACCCTGATCCCGCGGTTGCGGGCCAGCCAGTTCACCACGGCGCGTCGCAACTCCGGTGCGCCGCGCGGATCTCCGTACCCGAGGTCGGACGCCGAGAGGTCTTTGAGTACGGAGCGCTCCGCGCGCAGCCACGCCGTTCGCGGGAACGCGGCCAGATCGGGCACGCCCGGTGACAGATCGATGCGGGCCGGCGCTCGCGCAGCGCGTCGAAGACGTCCGGGGCGGACGGCGTCACGGCGAACAGCGCGCCCACCGGCGAACCGGCAGCGGAAGCGGGAGCGGACACAGGAGCGGGGCCGGCGGCAGAGGCGGGCGGGGCCGCCACGACCACCGTTCCGCCCCGCCCCCGTCCCGCGACATGCCCGTCCTCGGTCAGGCGCTGGTACGCCTCCGTCACCACGCCACGCGATACGCGCAGTTCGCCCGGCTGAGCACCCGCGTGGCCGGCAGCCTGCTCCCCACCGGAAGACTGCCGTCGGATATCGCGTCCCTGAGCCTGCGGGCCAGCCAGTCCGACAGCCCGCCGGCCGGTGCGTCGTCGGCGTTCAGCTGGAGGAAGTCCGACCCGGACACCGGCGGTGCGGCCGGAGCCGGAACCGGAGCCGGAGTTATGGACCGGTCGGACGCGTCTCCATTGGACCTGTGCACCGGGCCATAGTGCCGCCAGGGTGAGCGTATGAACACCGAATTCCTGCTGACGTCACTGATCGTCGTCGCCACCCCCGGCACCGGCGCGCTCTACACGATGGCGGCCGGCCTCTCACACGGCGCCCGCGCGAGTGCCGTCGCCGCCGTCGGGTGCACGCTCGGCATCGTTCCGCACATGCTGGCGGCGATCACGGGTCTTGCGGCGCTGCTGCACACCAGCGCGACGGCGTTCCAGATCCTCAAGTACCTCGGAGTCGCCTATCTCCTTTACATGGCATGGAGCACGCTGAGGGACAAGAACGCCCTCACGGCGGAGAGGGAGACCGCACCCCGCTCGGCAGCGAAGGTGATCACATCCGGCGTTCTCATCAACCTTCTCAATCCGAAGCTCACGATCTTCTTCTTCGCGTTCCTGCCCCAGTTCGTGGGCGCGGGCGAGCCGAACGCGCTGGTGCGCATGGTCGAGCTGAGCGCCGTGTTCATGCTGCTCACCTTCCTGATCTTCGCCGCCTACGGAAGGTTCGCCGCCGCGATGCGCCACCACGTCCTCTCGCGCCCCCGGGTCCTGACCTGGTCGCGCAGGGTCTTCGCGGGCGCGTTCGCCGCCCTCGGCGCCCGGCTCGCGTTCCTCTGAAACCCGTGCCCGCACCCCGCACCACCCGGCGCCCGGTCCGTCAGACCGGCGCCGGAGTTCCGCCCTCCGGCCCGGCGGGCGGCGGCGCGTCAGCGGCGCCCGTGGCGACGCCCGGGGCATCGCCCCGTTCCTCCCGCTCGCCGTACGCGACGAGCACGCACGATCAGCCGAGCACGGCCATCATCGCCACGAACGCGGTCCAGCCGACCAGCCCGACCGCCAGCGCCCCGAGCACCCCGTGCACCACCGCGCACGCGATGAGCAGGGTCCGGCCGAGGCGGCCCGGCGCCCGGTCCGCCAGCGCGGCGCGCAGCAGGAAGGCGCCGCACGCGACCAGGTAGAGGCCGAAGACGCCGCCCATCACCCATGTCGAGGTGGCCATGACGCCGGAGTCCAGACCGTCCAGGGACATCGACTGACTGTCGACGACCCTGCCGAGGATCCAGTGGACGCACACGATCCCGACGGCTTCGACGAACAGCACGGCCGCGGACACGGCAGCTATCGGTCTGCGCGCCATGGCGCCCCACCCTCTTCCGGCTGTTACCCCTAGTACGTGCGCGACAGTCCAAACGCTACTAACGGGTAAACCTCCGTACAAGAGGTCCGGCACCGCCGGCCCCCGGGCAAAGAATCATTCGGCCATTCGTAGGGACTCCACAAAGAAAGCCGCCGCGCGGCTGACCGCCCGGACAGAGACCTGTGCCACACCGGACGACTACTGTGCGGTGAAGGAACCCGTCGTACCGTAGTGCGACAAGGGAATTCGCGAATCGCGCGAGCCTCGCATCACGCTCCGTGTGGGCAAGCTCACCATTGGGGACGGGTCGTAGGGCCGTGTCGGCAGTCCCTAAACTCAGCTTGTTTCAAGGAGGGAGCCATCGTGCGCAAGGTGCTCATCGCCAACCGTGGCGAAATCGCTGTCCGCGTTGCTCG
>RHMC01000280.1 GCA_003719395.1 Streptomyces altiplanensis | reverse complement strand
ACCCGCGCACTCAGCCGCGAAGATCCTCTACACCACACAGCGGGACGCCATCGGGCAAAAGGCGACCTCGTCACCACACGGCCGGTCCACAACTCCTGGCAACTGCTCAGCCGTGGCTCCCGGGCCGGGCGTCGAAGCGAGGCGGCCGCCGGCGGTACCAGCGGCAGGTGATCGACGCGATCGCCTTCATGCTCCAGATCGGAACGCGAGCGGAAGAAGGCCCACTGCGGATTCTTCGCGGAGGGCCTTCTCGTGGCCTGACCGAAGCCTGGAACTGGCCTCATGGTGATTACTTTCAGCGCCTCGGTCAGCGCCTTGTCCAGCTCCGCCCCCACCTGCTCCGGCGCCTTGTCTACCTGCTCCTGCACCTCCTTCTGCTGCTGCGGGTTTATGAACTGCTTCCGCCTGTCCTGTGGTTGCGGGTCCTCTTTCTGCGGGTCCTGCTGGCCATCTTCCTTCGGAGGCGGGTTCACCTCGCCCTCACCCGGAGGGGGGTCCGGAGGTTCGGGAGGCCCGGGCGCCGTAATTTGAGTGAGGCCCTCGGGCGCTGCCACTGCAGTGCCCATACCTATCGGCACTGTTGAGCCAGCAGCTTCAGGAGATGCGCGACGAGTTGGAGGAACTCCCTGTTGCCGAGCGGGTCGCGCGTCGTCTGGCCGAGCAGGCGCACGCAGAAACGGAGAGGGAAGCGATACGGCCCGCAGGTGCCGGGCAGGTCGCGGGCCGAGCGGGGCCGGCCGCGCAAACTCGCCGACGGGAAGTTCACCACCACGCTGTGAGGGTGCGTCCCCGCTCACGGCCACGGTTTGCGGCGCAGGCCATAGCGTCCGTACCCCCGGCGGTGGTTGATAGCTCATGTCAAAGAAAACCAGCCCTGCCGGGGGCACCGAGAGGGTTGTGTACCAGTCCGGTCTGCAGTTGTCGACGGCCACCTTGGCCTTCCTCGGCGACCTGCTGTGCGGCGCCATTTGAAGAAGATCCGCTCGCGGTGGCGGAAGCTGCCGCCCGGGCAGATCGCCACGATCGTCCTCGCTGTCCTGCGTCATGACCAGCGGCTTGCCGACATGGTGGGTGGCAACCGTGTCGCCCCTGCCACGGTGCACCGTTGGGTGCTGGAAGTGATCCACTTGCTCGCCGCGCGGGCCCCGTGGCTGGAGCGCGCACTGAAGAAAGCTACCCGACAGGGCGGCCACGTCGTCCTGGTCGACGGCACCCTGATCCGCACCCGGCGCCGCACCGGAAGAGACAACCGGCGCAACTACAGCGGCAAGCACAAGGCCCATGGCCTGCTCTTCTTCGCGCTCACCGACGACAAGAGCCGACTGCTGTGGATCTCCGCAGCCTGTCCGGGACGCTCCTCGGAGATCACTGCCGCCCGCCACAACAAGCTCATCGAACAGCTGCGGGCCCACGAGCTGGGCGCCATCGTCTCGGTCGGCGTCGTCTCGGCCGCCTCAGCCTCCTGCCCGGCACGCGCAGGATTCAGCCTACGACGGAAGCCGGCCTCCTGTCTTACGCGCCGGTTCGGCGGCAGCCACAGCCTGTGCGAGCCGGGTCTTGCCGACACCACCGACGGCCGCGAGGGTGACCACCGGGCTTCCGGCGAGCAGTGGGCGCACGACGCCAACTCGGCCGCACGTCCGACGAGGTCGCATGACAGTGACTTGAGGACTGCGGGGCGACCGGGCGAGATCGTGCTCGGCCCAGTACTTCGGGTTCGCCGCGATCCTCACCGTGGCCGTGGCCGCTGCGTTCGGTGCCACCTTCCTGCCCGAGCCGACCGGGCCCTACCTGGGCCTCCTGTCCCTCACCCTCGGCCTGAAGGCCGCCTGGCAGGTGTGGAAGCACCGCGGCGACGAGGAGGACGGGCCGGCGAGGGCGGGCCGGCTGTATCGAGGGCGGCGCGTTCGGTCTCTGACCCGCCGGTGCCGCAGCGCCTTGGACGGCGCCGAGGATGCCGATGGCGCGGCGGCCCACGGTGAGGCCCTTCCGGATGCAGTCCCGCGAGGCGTTCGTCAAACTGATCGCGAAGTACGGTCCCGTACCGGCGGTTTCGACAGGCCCGCAGCCAGTCGTGGCTCTGCCGCCGGCTGCGGCCGGGATGCGGGCTGCCAGGTTGCCCGTCTGCCCGGCCTGACCGTACGGCGGAACGTGGATCCCCCATCCGCGCGAGGCCAGGAGCCGGGCCCGCGACGAGCTCACCGACGAAACCGACTGCGGAGCTGGAGATGATCGAATTCCTCGTATGCGTGCGCTCCCGTATCGACAGCGAGGCCGGGTCAGTGTGCGGCGTCGGCGGTCAGCCGGGGGTCGGGATGATGCCGGATGTCTGATTCCGCACTCGTGCAACTCACCCGGCCGACGCGCCGCGATTGGCGTCATGGCCTGCTGCCACCCGTCGTCGCATGGCTGACCACGAATCTCATCGCCTGGCTGGTCGCGGAAACATCGATCGCCGACGATGGATCCAAAGTGGCTTATTGGTCCACGAACGGCCGTCGTCGCTGGGATTCTGAACACTACCTCTCCATAGCCAGGACCGGCTACGAGATGTTTCGGTGCCGGGAACGCTACGCGAGCTTTCCCGACGTCATGTGCGGAAATGTGGCTTGGTTCCCCGGATACCCCATGCCGGTCCGGGTGTTTTCCGCCACCGGCCTTTCCCACGAGATATCCGCTGTTGTCGTCACTGAACTGTCTCTGCTCGGTATGTTCGCGGTGCTGTGGTGGTTGCTCGGCGCCCAGCTCACCTGGGCCACGGGCCTCACCCTCGCCATTGGTGCGGTATTCCCGGGCGGTATCTACTTCCACGCAATGTTCCCGGTCGCCATCGGAACGTTGGCGCTGCTCGTGTGTGTCGCCGGACTGAAGGGGGGCTCCTGGGGAATCTCTGCCGCTGGTGGTTTCGTGGCGGCCTCCTGTCATCTTGTCGGCGCTGTCGCTGTCGGCATGCTCCTGCTGAGCGCGCTCTTCGCCTGGAAAAAGGACGCGTGGCCGGTACGGCTCGCAAAGGCCGGGGGGTCGGCGGTTCTCGCCGGCTGTGGCGTGCTCTGGGCCAAATGGCTCATGTGGCAGGGCACCGGACGCTGGGACGCGTACGAGGCAATGCAGCAATACGGCTACGGGCAAGGCGATCTACGTCACCCCTTCGACGAGATGAGACAGGCCTACAATGTTGCGTTCAGTGACGGGTACAGGGCGGAAGGGCACCCGACGTGGCTGGTGGAGCACAGTCTCGCCGCGCACAGGCCCCAGCTCTGGCTGAATATCGCTTTCATACTGCTCATATTGATGACGGCCGCGGTTCGACTCGTCCGGAAGCGTCGGCTTGAGGTCGAGGAGTGGGCCGCTTTGATCCTGACGGTGGCGATCTTCATGCTGCCGTTCTTCGCCGGCGCGAAACTTTCCTGGTATCGCAATCATGCGCAGATGTTCGTCGGTCTCATACTGGTCAGGCACATGCCCCGATGGATTCAGGTGTCACTGTTGGCTGTTTGCTCGATTCAGTACGCTTTTTTGGGGGCTATGTTCTTCGCCGGGGTGCTGGTGTAACCGGCCTTGCCGGCAATGGTTGCTCCGAACCGGCTCACCGCACAGGAAACGATCCCCACTACTGTTCCTCGTCCGTGTCACGAGCGACGAAATAGGCGGGCCGGGCTTGGACGCCGGTGTAGATACGGGCCACGTACTCGCCAAGCATTCCCAAGCAGAAGAGCTGAACAGCACCGAAGAACAGCGCGGTGATGATCAAAGAGGTCCAGCCGGGCAGGGTGTTTCCCGTGGCGTAGACGATAAGGGTCCAGATAAGGAATGCGAGGCAGACGAAGAAACTGAAGGCGCCGAGCGCAGTGGCCAAGCGCAGCGGGGTCGCCGAGAAGCTGGTGATGCTGTCAAATGCCAGCAGGAGCATTCTACGCAAGGGGTATTTGGTGGTGCCAGCCACTCGCTCTTCGCGCCGGTAGGCGATCTGGCCGCTGGGGAAGCCGAGCCAGGGGATGAGCAGACGATAGGTCTGCTGCCGGTCGGGGAGGGTTTTGAGGGTTTCCACGACAGGGCGGGAGAGAAGGCGGAAATCCCCGGCCTGAGCGGGGACGAAGGAGCCTGCCAGGCGGCGCATGAGCCAGTAGTAGGCGGCGGCTGTTCGTCGTTTGAACCCGGTGTCGGCGGAGCGGTCGATACGGACGGCATAGACGACGTCCAGACCGTCAGCCCGGGCCATGGCGAGCATTTCGGGAATGAGTTCCGGCGGGTCCTGGAGATCCGCGTCGATACTGATCACATAGGCGCCGCGAGCACGGTGCAATCCGGCAGTGAGAGCGGCTTGGTGGCCGCTGTTTCGCCGTAGGGTCACGATGCGCAGCTGGGGCCAGGCGGTGCGGAGATCCTCCAGCAGATGAGGAGTCCCGTCGGCCGAGCCGTCATCGACGGCGAGGACCTCGTACGGCTGGCCGCACCCGTCCAGTACCGGTCGGAGCCGCGCCGCCAGAACAGGCAGGACCTCCTCTTCGTTGAAGATGGGGACCACGATCGACAGAGCGACCGATTCCCTGTGCGTGTCATACACAATTTCATGATGCGGGAAGCGTCTGAAGTCGGCACTTTCAGAGACCGGATCCCCCTGTGCCTGGCACGGGACGCGTCGTGCATGCCGGTGAAGACGCGGCAGGCCCGGCAGGCGGCACAGGAGTGAACGCCGGTCGTCGTCCCCCGGCCATCGACGCCGGTGCATCCCCCGTCTCCTCAGCGTTGGTGCTTCGAAGCGGGCCGCGTCCGCGGAAGGTGTACCGCCCGGCGGTAGTTGTTGGCACACTCCCGCGCGGACGCGCGAAACCCCAGGAGACGGGCGCAGTACGTGGGACTCAGAACACACTTGGCCGGCCGCGCCCGCCTCGGAAACACCACAGCCATGGACGTGGCCACCGAAGCCGTTGCTCCAACTCGCCCGGGGCAGTCCCCCTTTCTGCGCCGGTCGGCCTTTCAACTTGGGAAGCTGCCGTGGTCCAGGACTGATGGTGAGGCAACGCCTGCCACTGGCGGATGTGCGGCACGCCATCGAGCCCTCATCGGGAAACCGACAAGGGCTCATGGACGATCGAGGCCGGCCTCATTCCTCGGGAATGTAGACCACACACGTAGAGGTCGAGAGTGGATTGCGTTGCACACATACGAACAGTGCGTTCCACCGGCTACTGCTGTCGCGGGCACCCTCGGCCAACGCCGTATTGCACGACGGATCAGCGAGCCCCGAGAGGGACCCCTCGGGCCAACCAGCCACACGCGTTCCGCCCTCTATTTTCTCGATACAATCCGCGGACGGATAGTATCGCTTGACTTCCCGTATGAATTCCAGGTACCTGGAATTGTTGAGCGAGTCGTTCAGCTGGTCCAGCGTTCTCGTCGCCTCGTTCCGCTCGTTCGACGACGCATTCGAGTCCTGGACTGTCACCAGCGCTTTGGTGGTCTTCTCCACGAGCTTCGGCGTCGTCGTCGGCTTCGTCGTCGGAGGCTTCGTCGTCGGAGGCTTCGTCGTCGGGGCTTCGTCGTCGGGGCTTCGTCGTCGGGGGCTTCGTCGTCGGCGGAGGCGGAGGCGTCGTCGGAGGCGGCGGCGCGCTTCGTCGTCACCGGAGGAGGAGGCGGCGTCGTCACCGGAGGCCGCGTCGCCTTCCCTATCCGCTTGCAGGGTTTCGGTGCGAAGGTGCACTGATTGATCTTATTACCGCCCAGCCAGCCCCCCAATGGGCCGAGAATACTCACGTATTTCTGCGGCACCGATTTTCCACCGGGTCCGAAAGCCACAATCACATTGCCCGCTATCTTCTCGTACACGCTCCGGTCCGGTCGCGACAGCCCAGGAACCTGGCTTATTTCCAGCGATTCGTTGACCCCCGCCAGGGCTCTCGTGTACACGGCCCGGTCCTCGGACTTCGTCTGCGGATCTTCGATTGCTTTCAGCGTGCTGGCCAGCACCTTCTCCAGCTGCTGCTTCTCCTTCTCCGGGAGGCTCGTTTCCTTTATCCCATCCACTGCTTCCTGGGTCAGCGCTTTGGGCTCCGTCGGTTCACCAGTCTTCGCCGGCGGCTCTTCCGTGCGTGCCGGCGGCGGCTCTTCCGTGCGTGCCGGCGGGGGCTCTTCCGTCTGCGCCGGAGGAGGCGGCTCTTCCGTCTGCGCCGGAGGAGGCGGCTCTTCCGTCTGCGCCGGAGGAGGCG
>RHMC01000027.1 GCA_003719395.1 Streptomyces altiplanensis | reverse complement strand
GCGGGGACGGGCGGGGCGGTGGGGACCGGGACCGGGGTGGCGGGCGCGAGGGTCCGTGCGAGCGGTGTTTCGGGCTCCTGCTCCCGGGCCGGGGGGAGCGGGGCCCTCTGATATCCGTGCGGAGCGTGAAACATCTGAGGCACCCTAGCGTCGCCGGACGGATTCCGTGAAACCTCGTTCCCGGCCCTTTGTTATTCATGTGAGTGGCCTGTGAGCGGAGAAGTCGACATAGTGATGAACCCTTATGGTGTGGCTCACATTTTCGCCCCCGTATGGGGTAACTCATCCCGACTAAATGGTGCATACCGCCAGTAGGTGACTCTGGCGATATGTCCCGCTCGTTACCTCTTTGTCGACCGGCGTCATGTGACCGTCCGTGCAATTCGAATTTCCCGCGAATGTGATGTGTGGGTAGCGAAACGATCAGGGTTATCAACCCCCGGACGGGGAATCACAGGGAGTGGCGCGCATGTGCGGCGCCCGCGCCCCGGCGTGTACGCCGGACCCCCTCGCGGCGCCAACCGGTCACCGACGTTCCGTCACCTGGCAGCCGCCACTGGTGAGTTGGTGGCACGATGGTCCCTGCGGGAGTGCGCCGGGCCGTGCGCTCCCGGGCCGGCAAGGCGGACCGACCGAGGGTGTGATCAGTTGTGGCCATTTCACTGTCTGTGGTGCTTCTGTTGGCGATCGTCCTGGTGGTGTTGATCCGCGGGGGCTCGATCAAGGCGGGACCGGCGGTGGTGGCCGTTCTCTTCGGCTTCTTCCTCGCGTCCACCGGCATGGCGCCGTCGATCAACCGCTTCATGAACTCGATAGCGGAAACCATCAACCAGATCAGTTTCTGAGTGGCACGGGCGGCCGGCGTCACCGGGCGGCCCGGCCGGACGTCGAGGCTCCGGAAACACCTCCGCGCTCGTGACGTAATCACCGAGCCGGGCCGGAGGCCGTGGAGCGGGCGACGGGAATCGAACCCGCGTAGCTAGTTTGGAAGACTAGGGCTCTACCATTGAGCTACGCCCGCACAGTACGCACCGCAGGCGTGTGACCGCGGCACGAAGAGCATCGTAGCGGGTTCCGGGCCCGCGGTGCACACCCGATGGGCCCCTCGCAAAGCGGGGGCCGCACTGCCTGCGGGCATGTACCCTACGTGTCGCACCGACGGGGTGTGGCGCAGCTTGGTAGCGCGTCCGCTTTGGGAGCGGAAGGTCGTCGGTTCGAATCCGGCCACCCCGACCATCACCAGGCATGATCCCGTGCGATCCCGATCAAGATCGCGTTGTGGGAGTCTTCCTGCTTGCCGTTACTATGCAGAGTGCGGGTCCGTGTGTCTGATGTACCGGGCCCGATCGGCGAAGCCGCCTCCCGCGCGGCCCAGCAGAACCTCAGAAGTCAGCCCCCAAGGAGACCGAACCGTGAAGAGCGCCGTGGAGACCCTGAACCCGACCCGGGTTCGGCTCAGCATCGAGGTGCCCTTCGAGGAGCTCAAGGACAGCCTCGACGCGGCGTACAAGAAGATCAACCAGCAGGTCACGGTGAAGGGCTTCCGCAAGGGCAAGATCCCGAACCGAGTCATCGACCAGCGGTTCGGCCGTGGTGCTGTGCTGGAGGAGGCCGTCAACGACGCCCTTCCGAAGTTCTACACCGAGGCTGTCAACGAGGGTGAGCTGAACGTTCTCGGCCAGCCCGACGTCGACATCACCGAGCTGAAGGACGGCGAGCTGCTGTCCTTCACCGCCGAGGTCGACATCCGCCCGACGATCGAGATCCCGGACTACTCCGGCATCGAGGTCGAGGTCGACGCGGTCGAGGTCAAGGACGAGGACGTCGACAAGGCCGTGGAGGACCTGCGCGCGCGCTTCGCCTCCACCAACCCGGTCGAGCGCCCCGCCGCCGACGGCGACGTCGTGACGATCGACCTGCAGGCCAAGGTCGACGGCGAGGTCCTTGAGGACGGTGTCGCCGAGGGTGTCTCGTACACCATCGGTTCCGGCGAACTCCTCGACGGCATCGACGAGGCCGTGACCGGCCTGGAGGCCGGTGGCGAGGCCACCTTCACCTCCTCGCTCAAGGGCGGCAGCGCCGAGGGCAAGGAGGCCGAGGTCACCGTCAAGGTCACCGCGGTCGCCGCCCGCGAGCTGCCCGAGCTGGACGACGACTTCGCGCAGATGGCCAGCGAGTTCGACACCCTCGACGAGCTCAAGGCCGACAGCCGCAAGCGCCTCGAGAACATGAAGCAGTACGACCAGGCCACGCAGGCCCAGGAGCGCGTCCTGGAGAAGCTGCTGGAGCTGGTCGAGGTCCCGATCCCCGAGAAGCTGCTCGAGGACGAGGTCAAGACCCGCAAGCACAACCTGGAGCACCACCAGCTCGGCCAGATGGGCCTGGACATCGAGAAGTACCTCGAGATCCAGGGCAAGTCGGCCGAGGAGTTCGACGCCGAGCTGCGCGAGCAGGCGGTCAAGGGCATCAAGACGCAGTTCGTCCTCGACGAGCTCGTCAACAAGGAGAAGCTGAACGTCAACCAGGAGGAGCTCACCGAGCACCTCATGCGGCGCGCGCAGTCCTCCGGCATGAGCCCCGACCAGTTCGCCCAGGCCGTCGTCGAGGGTGGCCAGGTGCCGATGCTCGTCGGCGAGGTCGCCCGCGGCAAGGCGCTCGCTGTCGTCGTCGAGGCCGCCAAGGTCACCGACACCAACGGTGAGGCCGTCGACCTGGAGGACGACGAGGACGAGGCGGCCGAGACCGCCGACGCCGCCGAGACCGTCGAGGCCTCCGCCGAGGCCGAGAAGACGACCGAGGCCTGAGCTTCGGTCTGACTGCCTGATCCACAGGAACGGGCCCGGACGCGTCACGCGTCCGGGCCCGTCCTCGTACGCGGGTGCGGGCCCGTACCTTGCGCTCCCAGCGAACAGTTCGGGAAGCGGGATGGCGTTGTCCCACCTGCGCGTTAGGGTCCATGAAGAGGAGAGTGGGGAGTCCCCGCCCTCCGGTACGAAGACGCTGAGACGGTTGAAGCCGTCAGAGACGAGCAGGTGTATACGTGACGAATCTGATGCCGTACGCCGCGGGTGAGCCGTCCATCGGTGGAGGCCTCGGCGACCAGGTCTACAACCGGCTGCTCGGCGAGCGGATCATCTTCCTCGGCCAGCAGGTCGACGATGACATCGCCAACAAGATCACAGCGCAGTTGCTCCTCCTTGCCGCAGACCCCGACAAGGACATCTACCTCTACATCAACAGCCCCGGCGGCTCGGTGACGGCGGGCATGGCGGTCTACGACACCATGCAGTACATCCCGAACGACGTGGTCACCATCGGCATGGGCCTCGCGGCCTCGATGGGCCAGTTCCTGCTGACCGGCGGCACCGCGGGCAAGCGCTTCGCGCTCCCCAACACCGACATCCTGATGCACCAGGGCTCGGCCGGCCTCGGCGGCACCGCCTCGGACATCAAGATCCAGGCCGAGCAGCTGCTGCGCACGAAGAAGCGCATGGCGGAGATCACCGCCCGGCACTCGGGCCAGAGCGTCGAGACGATCATTCGCGACGGTGACCGCGACCGCTGGTACACCGCGGAGGAGGCCAAGGAGTACGGCCTCATCGACGAGATCATCAGCCTTGCCTCGGGCGTTCCGGGCGGCGGCGGTACCGGGGCCTGATCCCCGCAGCCGAGCCTCCCCAGCCCACCGAACGCCACCAGGATGGTGAAAACCCACATGAACGACTTCTCCGCGAGCGCCTCTACACCGGCCCGCAGGTGGACAACCGCTACATCGTGCCGCGCTTCGTCGAGCGCACCTCGCAGGGCGTGCGCGAGTACGACCCGTACGCGAAGCTCTTCGAGGAGCGTGTCATCTTCCTCGGCGTGCAGATCGACGACGCCTCCGCCAACGACGTCATGGCGCAGCTGCTGTGCCTGGAGTCGATGGACCCGGACCGCGACATCTCCATCTACATCAACAGCCCCGGCGGCTCGTTCACGGCCCTCACGGCCATCTACGACACGATGCAGTTCGTGAAGCCGGACATCCAGACGGTCTGCATGGGACAGGCGGCCTCCGCCGCGGCCGTGCTGCTCGCCGCCGGTACGCCGGGCAAGCGCATGGCACTGCCCAACGCGCGTGTGCTGATCCACCAGCCGTCCTCGCAGACCGGCCGCGAGCAGCTCTCCGACCTGGAGATCGCGGCGCAGGAGATCCTCCGGATGCGCTCGCAGCTGGAGGAGATGCTCGCGAAGCACTCCACCACGCCGATCGAGAAGATCCGCGACGACATCGAGCGCGACAAGATCCTGACCGCCGAGGACTCGCTTGCGTACGGTCTGATCGACCAGATCGTGTCCACGCGCAAGAACGCGCCCGTGGGCGCCTGACACGCGGTAGCCCGCCCCTTGGCGCAGTACACGTCAATGTGAACCGCGCCAAGGGGGGCCCGAACAGGGGGCCAGGCAAGGTACCGTCGAATATGAGGCACCAGGAGTCGCTGAACGTGGCGTCTCCCAGGCGAAGGGGAAGCACCTCGTGGCACGCATCGGTGATGGCGGCGATCTGCTCAAGTGCTCGTTCTGCGGCAAGAGCCAGAAGCAGGTGAAGAAGCTCATCGCAGGTCCCGGTGTGTACATCTGCGACGAGTGCATCGACCTCTGCAACGAGATCATCGAGGAGGAGCTCGCAGAGACCTCCGAGGTGCGGTGGGAGGAACTCCCCAAGCCGCGGGAGATCTATGAGTTCCTCGAGGGTTACGTGGTCGGCCAGGAGCCGGCCAAGAAGGCCCTCTCGGTGGCGGTCTACAACCACTACAAGCGCGTTCAGGCCGGCGAGAACGGCGGCGGCGCGGGCCGCGACGACGCGATCGAGCTGGCGAAGTCGAACATCCTCCTGCTGGGCCCCACGGGTTCCGGCAAGACGCTGCTGGCCCAGACGCTGGCGCGCATGCTCAACGTCCCGTTCGCCATCGCGGACGCGACGGCGCTGACGGAGGCCGGGTACGTCGGCGAGGACGTCGAGAACATCCTCCTGAAGCTGATCCAGGCGGCCGACTACGACGTCAAGAAGGCCGAGACCGGGATCATCTACATCGACGAGATCGACAAGGTCGCCCGCAAGAGCGAGAACCCGTCGATCACGCGCGACGTGTCGGGTGAAGGCGTGCAGCAGGCCCTCCTCAAGATTCTTGAGGGCACGACGGCCTCGGTCCCGCCGCAGGGCGGCCGCAAGCACCCGCACCAGGAGTTCATCCAGATCGACACGACGAACGTGCTCTTCATCGTGGGCGGCGCCTTCGCCGGCCTCGAGAAGATCATCGAGTCGCGGGCGGGCGCGAAGGGCATCGGCTTCGGCGCGACGATCCGCTCCAAGCGGGAGATCGAGGCGAGCGACCAGTTCCAGGAGGTCATGCCGGAGGACCTGGTGAAGTTCGGGATGATCCCCGAGTTCATCGGCCGTCTCCCCGTCCTGACCTCGGTCCACAACCTGGACCGCGAGGCGCTGCTCCAGATCCTCATCGAGCCGCGCAACGCGCTGGTGAAGCAGTACGAGCGGCTCTTCGAACTCGACGGTGTGGAGCTGGAGTTCGAGCGCGAGGCGCTGGAAGCGATCGCGGACCAGGCGATCCTCCGCCAGACGGGCGCGCGTGGCTTGCGCGCCATCATGGAGGAGGTCCTGATGTCGGTGATGTACGAGGTCCCGTCCCGCAAGGACGTGGCCCGCGTCGTCATCACGGCGGACGTGGTCCACAGCAACGTCAACCCGACGCTGGTCCCGCGCGAGCCGCGCATCATCAAGAACGACGGCCGCCACGAGAAGTCCGCGTAGCGGTTCGGTACGTACATCGAAGGGGCGCCCGGCGAAGTCTCGCCGGGCGCCCCTTCGATGTCCTGCGTGCTACTTGATCTCGACGCGGACGTCGTTGCGCAGCTTGGCTGCGTTGGCTGCGGCGTCCGCCAGCGGGATGGCCCTGCCGGTCGCGGTGGAGGCGACGTCGGAGTACGAGACGTACGCGAGCGTGCTGTGGTCACCCCACACGCACATCGGCGTCTTGAAGCTGTTGGGAAGGCTCGCGTTGGTCGTGGAGGCCTCGCCCATGACGAACTCGGCGTCCTGGCACTTCATGATGCCGTTCTCGAAGCCTTCGGGCGTGAACTCCTCGGGGCTGCCGACGAGCTTAAGGGTGCCGGGCTTGCCCGCGCCCTTGTCGGAGTTCTTCTTGAACTCGGCGAACATGGCGTCGACGACCTCCTCGGGGTCTTCGATCTCGCCGTACAGGCCGGAGAAGGCGATGTTCTTCAGGGTCGCGCCCTCTCCCGACTTGTACTGGCCGGTGGCCTCCGTGGGGTTGGCGATGCCCTTGCCCTCAAGCTCGTTGATGTCGCTGGAGGACATGCCGCCACCACCGCCGGCGGCCGGGGCCGACTCCGTGAACTCGCCACCGAGGACCGTCGCAGGCGTCGTCAGCTTGTACTTCTTGCCGTCGTCGGCGACCGAGCTGCTGCCGCCCGACGTCAGGAAGTACGCCCCGCCGCCGATCACGGCCAGCGCCACGACCACCGCGCCCACGATCAGGCCGGTCTTCTTCTTCGGCGCGCCCGGCGGCGGGACCATGCCGCCGGGGTACTGCGGCTGCTGGCCGTAGGGGCCCGGGTGCTGGGGCTGGCCGTACGGGGGCTGCTGGCCGTACGGGGGAGCCTGCTGGGGGTAGCCGTAACCCTGCGGCGGCGGGGCCTGCTGGGGGTAGCCGTAGCCGGGCTGGCCCTGCTGGGGGCTGCTGGCCGTACGGGCCCGGCTGGCCCTGCGGCGGCTGCTGGCCGTAAGGACCGGGCTGCTGGGGCTGCTGGCCGTACGGGCCCGGCTGGTTGTAGCTCATGGACTGGGTTCCCCTCAGATACTTATGCGTTGCGAACATCCTGGCGGAACTCCCCGCGTCCCGGGGCGGCGGGGGGCTCACCGTTACCAAGAATCCGGTTTCGGTACGGGGCTGTGACGCCCGTAAACTGGGCCCGTGACCGAGAACTCATCGCAGCAGCCAGCAGCCCCCGCCCCCGAACTGCCGACCCAGTACGCGCCGGCCGAGGTAGAGGGGAAGCTGTACGAGCGCTGGGTAGAACGCGGTTACTTCGAAGCGGACGAGAAGAGCGGCAAAGAGCCGTACACCATCGTCATCCCGCCGCCGAACGTCACGGGATCGCTCCACCTCGGCCACGCCTTCGAACACACGCTGATCGACGCCCTGACCCGCCGCAAGCGCATGCAGGGGTACGAGACCCTGTGGCAGCCCGGCATGGACCACGCCGGCATCGCCACCCAGAACGTCGTCGAGCGCGAGCTCGCCAAGGAGGGCAAGTCCCGCCACGACCTGGGGCGCGAGGCGTTCGTCGAGCGCGTCTGGCAGTGGAAGGCCGAGTCCGGCGGGCAGATCTCCGGCCAGATGAAGCGCCTCGGTGACGGCGTCGCCTGGTCGCGCGAGCGCTTCACCATGGACGAGGGCCTGTCCAAGGCCGTGCAGACGATCTTCAAGAAGCTGTACGACGACGAGCTGATCTACCGCGCCGAGCGCATCATCAACTGGTGCCCCCGCTGCCTGACGGCCATCTCCGACATCGAGGTCGAGTACCAGGAGGACGACGGCGAGCTCGTCTCCATCCGGTACGGCTCCGGGGACGCCGAGATCGTCGTCGCGACGACCCGCGCCGAGACGATGCTCGGCGACACCGCCGTCGCCGTCCACCCCGACGACCAGCGGTACGCGCACCTCGTCGGCACCGAGATCGAGCTGCCGCTCACCGGCCGCCGCATCCCGGTCGTCGCCGACGAGCACGTCGACCCCGAGTTCGGCACGGGCGCCGTCAAGGTCACGCCCGCGCACGACCCGAACGACTTCGAGATCGGCCAGCGCCACGGCCTGCCCAACCTGGCCGTGATGGACGAGCGCGCGGTCATCACCGACCCACGGCCCCTTCCAGGGCCTCGACCGCCTGGAGGCGCGCAGCGCCATCGTCGCCGCCCTGCGCGCCGAGGGCCGCATCGTCGCCGAGAAGCGCCCGTACGTCCACTCCGTCGGACACTGCTCGCGCTGCAAGACGACCATCGAGCCGCGCCTGTCCCTCCAGTGGTGGGTCAAGGTCGGCCCGCTGGCCAAGGAGGCCGGCGACGCGGTCCGCGACGGCCGGGTCACGATCCACCCCAAGGAGATGGAGCCCCGCTACTTCGGCTGGGTCGACAACCTCCACGACTGGTGCATCTCGCGCCAGCTGTGGTGGGGCCACCGCATCCCCGTCTGGTACGGGCCGAACGGCGAGGTCGTCTGCGTCGGCCCCGACGACGAGGCGCCCACCGGCGAGGGCTGGCACCAGGACACCGACGTCCTGGACACCTGGTTCTCCTCCGGCCTGTGGCCGTTCTCCACGCTCGGCTGGCCCGAACAGACCCCGAGCGTCGAGAAGTTCTACCCGAACTCGGTCCTGGTCACCGGCTACGACATCCTCTTCTTCTGGGTCGCCCGGATGATGATGTTCGGCCTGTACGCGATGGACGGCACCCCGCCGTTCCACACCATCGCCCTGCACGGCATGGTCCGCGACCAGTTCGGCAAGAAGATGTCGAAGTCCTTCGGCAACGCGGTCAACCCGCTGGACTGGATGGACGAGTACGGCTCCGATGCCGTCCGCTTCACGCTCGCGCGCGGCGCCAACCCGGGCGTCGACGTCCCGATCGGCGAGGACTGGGTCCAGGGGTCCCGCAACTTCGCCAACAAGATCTGGAACGCCACGCGCTTCGCGCTGATGAACGGCGCGACGGTCGAGGGCGAACTGCCGCCCGCCGAGCAGATGTCGGCGACCGACCGGTGGATCCTGTCCCGGCTGAACGCCACGGTGGCCGAGGTCGACGCGTACTACGAGGACTACCAGTTCGCGAAGCTCTCGGACGCGCTCTTCCACTTCGCGTGGGACGAGGTCTTCGACTGGTACGTCGAGCTGTCCAAGACCACCTTCTTCGCGGGCGGCGAGCCCGCCAAGGTCTCTGCCCGCGTCCTGGGCGAGGTCCTCGACGTCATGCTGCGCCTGCTCCACCCGGTCGTCCCCTTCGTCACCGAGACGCTGTGGACCACCCTCACCGGCAAGGAGTCGCTCGTCATCGCCGAGTGGCCCAAGGCTGTGTTTGTTCCTGGGGCTGACGCCCCGGGCGGCTTCCGCGACGCCGACGCGGAGAAGGAGATCGGGCTCGTCCAGCAGGTCGTCACCGAGGTCCGCCGCTTCCGCTCCGACCAGGGCCTCCAGTCCGGCCAGAAGGTCCCGGCCGAGCTGACCCTGGACGGGACCGCGCTGGCGCCGCACGAAGCGGCCATCCGCCAGGTGCTGCGCCTGACGCCGGCCGGCGAGGACTTCCACGCCACCGCGTCCCTGCCGGTCGCGGGCGCCAGGGTCGCCCTCGACCTGTCGGGCACGATCGACGTCGAGGCGGAGCGCAAGCGCCTGGCGAAGGACCTGGCGGCGGCCGAGAAGGAGAAGGCCCAGGCGACGGGCAAGCTCGGCAACGAGGCCTTCCTGGCCAAGGCCCCGGACAACGTGGTCGACAAGATCCGCGGGCGGCTCGCCAAGGCCGAGGCGGACATCGAGCGGATCACCGCCCAGCTCGCGGCGCTGCCGCAGAAGTAGGACGCGCGTACGACGCCGAGGGGCCCCCGCTGCCGTGTGCGGGGGCCCCTCGGCATGCCGCGGGCGGTACGCGGAAGGTCCTGGCGGGGCGCTGCCGGTGGCGCTCCGTAGACTGGTCCTGTGAGCCAGCTCCCCCCGCACGATGACAGCGACGCACCCGACGCCTTCGAAGAGATCGTCGAGGCCGAGACCGACCGCGACCCCGACCTGGCGGTGATCGAGGCAGGCAGCCGTACCCTGCGCACCCAAGGCGCCCCGCAGCAGGGTGACGAGGCCGTCCGCCGCCCGCAGGACCCGGAGGTGGACAAGGCGCTGCGCGTGATCGAGCAGGAGCTCCTGGGCCGCTGGCCGGAGACCAAGCTCGACCCGTCGCTGGTCCGCATGGCGGCACTGATGGACGTCCTGGGCGAGCCTCAGCGCGCGTACCCCTCGGTCCACATCACCGGCACCAACGGCAAGACCAGCACCGCCCGCATGATCGAGGCGCTGTTCGGCGCCTTCGAGCTGCGCACCGGGCGGTACACCAGCCCGCACGTGCAGTCGATCACCGAGCGCATCAGCCTGGACGGCTCCCCGATCGACCCCGAGCGCTTCATCGAGACGTACAAGGACATCCAGCCGTACGTCGAGATGACCGACTCCGTGCAGGAGCACCGCCTGTCGTTCTTCGAGACGCTGACGGGCATGGCGTACGCCGCGTTCGCCGACGCGCCCGTCGACGTGGCGGTCGTCGAGGTCGGCATGGGCGGCAGCTGGGACGCGACGAACGTGATCGACGCGTCCGTCGCCGTCATCACGCCGATCGACCTGGACCACACGGACCGGCTCGGCACCACGCCCGGCGAGATCGCCGTCGAGAAGTCCGGGATCATCAAGCAGGGCGCCACGGTCATCCTGGCGCAGCAGCCGGTCGACGCGGCCCAGGTGATGCTGAAGAAGGCGGTCGAGGTCGACGCGACGGTCGCCCGCGAGGGCATGGAGTTCGGCGTCGTCTCCCGCGAGGTCGCGGTCGGCGGCCAACTGGTCACCCTGCGTGGGCTCGGCGGCGAGTACGAAGAGATCTTCCTGCCGCTGCACGGCGCGCACCAGGCACACAACGCGGCGGTGGCCCTGGCGGTCGTCGAGGCGTTCTTCGGCATCGGCGCGGAGCACGCGCGCACGCTCGACATCGACACCGTCCGCAAGGCCTTCGCCGCGGTCACCTCGCCGGGCCGCCTGGAGGTCGTACGCCGCAGCCCCACCGTCGTCCTGGACGCGGCGCACAACCCGGCGGGCGCGCGGCCGGCGGCGGCGCCGTCGGTGAGGCGTTCAGCTTCAGCCGTCTGATCGGGGTCTCGGCGCGAGCGGCGACAAGGACGTGAAGGGCATGCTCGAAGCCTTCGAGCCGGTCTTCGCGGAGGTCGTCGTCACCCGCAACTCCACCCCCCGCACATTATCGTCGACGAGCTCGCCGCGATCGCGTCGAGGTCTTCGGCGACGACCGCGTCCAGGTCGAGCGCGCCTCGACGACGCGCTGGAGGCGGCCGTCACGCTCGCCGAGGAAGAGGGCGAGTTCTCGGGCGGTGGCGTCCTGGTGACCGGTTCCGTGATCACGGTCGGCGAGGCCCGGCTGCTCCTGGGGAGGGGCTGACTCCTGTGCGTACGCTCTGTGCATCCACTCTGATCAGTGAATTCTTCGTGGTGGCCTTCGCCGGCCTGGTCGCGATGAAGTCCGACGACCTGTCGATGACCGCGGTCTGGACGGTCTGCGGCATCGCGATGCTGCTGTCCGTACTGCTCTGCGGCATGATCAATCGGCCGGGTGGGCTACAGCTCGGCTGGGCGCTCCAGGCCGGGCTGATCGTCAGTGGTTTCGTGGTCCCGGTGATGTTCTTCCTGGGCGCGGTCTTCGCGGGCCTGTGGTGGGCCTCGATCCACTACGGCCGCAAGATCGACGAGGCGAAGGCCCGCTGGGCTGCGCAGGCGGAGGCGGAGACCGGGGCGCAGGCGCAGTAGGCCCGCTGTCCGTGCCGGGTGCTGGGCCTGCGGCGTGTCCTTGTAGCCTCTGGACATCGCATCCGCTATGCCCGCAAGGAGCCGTACATGACTCAGCGCACTCTCGTCCTTCTCAAGCCCGACGCGGTCAGGCGCGGGCTGATCGGCGAGGTCGTCGGCCGCATCGAGCGCAAGGCGAACTGGACGATCACCGCGCTGGAGATGCGCAGCCTCGATCACGAGACGCTGGAGCAGCACTACGGCGAGCACAAGGGCCGGCCGTTCTACGAGCCGCTGGTGGAGTTCATGTCCTCCGGCCCGGTCGTCGCGCTCGTCGTCGAGGGTGAGCGCGTCATCGAGGGTGTACGCCAATTGGCGGGTCCCACTGACCCGATCGCCGCAGCGCCCGGCTCCATTCGTGGCGATTTCGGGACCATTGTCCGGGAGAATCTCATCCACGCCTCGGACTCCGAGGAGTCCGCCGAGCGGGAGCTGAAGCTCTTCTTCCCCGGCATTTCCTGACAGAGCGCCAGCCATACAGCGGCCATGGCCTGGGGCGACCGAAGTAATTCGGTCGTCCTTCGGCATATGCGCGGAGAAGCAGGGAACGCATCCCCCCCGACACGACGTCACCATTACTGGGACGGGTACGTGTTCCGCTCACAATGGCGAAGGACCCTCGCGCTGTGTCCGCGCAGGCGGCACTACGATGGAAGACTCCACGTCCGCAGTACCCACTTCGCCGACCTAAAAAGCCAACCGCTCCACTTGGGAAGGCCCGACGCATCCTCATGGGGAACAAGGGGAACTCAATGTCGTTCATCGGCCGTGACATGGCTGTCGACCTCGGGACCGCCAACACGCTGGTGTACGTCAGGGGTAAAGGGATCGTGCTCAACGAGCCCTCCGTCGTCGCCATCAACACCAACACCGGCGGCATCCTCGCCGTTGGCTCCGAGGCCAAGAAGATGATCGGCCGGACGCCGGGCAACATCGTTGCCGTCCGGCCGCTGAAGGACGGCGTCATCGCCGACTTCGAGATCACCGAGCGGATGCTCCGTTACTTCATCCTCAAGATCCACAAGCGCCGCTACCTGGCCCGCCCCCGGGTCGTCGTCTGCGTTCCCTCCGGCATCACCGGAGTCGAGCGCCGCGCCGTCATCGAGGCGTCCACCCAGGCCGGCGCCCGCCAGGTGCACATCATCGAGGAGCCCATGGCCGCCGCCATCGGCTCGGGCCTGCCCGTCCACGAGGCCACCGGCAACATGGTCGTGGACATCGGTGGCGGCACCACCGAGGTCGCCGTCATCTCGCTCGGAGGAATCGTCACGGCACAGTCGATCCGGGTGGCCGGCGACGAGCTGGACAGTTCGATCATCCAGCACATCAAGAAGGAGTACTCCCTCCTGCTCGGCGAGCGCACCGCCGAGCAGATCAAGATCACGATCGGCTCGGCGTTCGACCTCGAAAAGGACGAGCACACCGAGATCCGCGGCCGCGACCTCGTCTCCGGTCTGCCCAAGACCGTCGTCATCTCGGCGGCCGAGGTCCGCAAGGCCATCGAGGAGCCGGTCAACGCCATCGTCGACGCCGTGAAGACGACGCTCGACAAGTGCCCGCCCGAGCTCTCCGGCGACGTCATGGACCGCGGCATCGTCCTCACCGGTGGCGGCGCCCTGCTGCGCGGCCTCGACGAACGCCTGCGCCGCGAGACCGGCATGCCGATCCACATCGCCGAGGACCCGCTCGACTCCGTCGCGCTCGGAGCGGGCAAGTGCGTCGAGGAGTTCGAGGCACTCCAGCAGGTACTGGACGCACAGCCCCGCCGATGAGCCGTCTCAACGAATCCGCCGCACGAGGCCTGCCGTCTCGTGCGGCGGATCGTTGATATACAGACACAAGAATTCCGAAGAGGAAGGCACGGCCGCCGCACGTGAGGGACACACGAGAGAGCCGGCTGCTCCTGGTGCTGCTGATCGCCATCGCATTCGCTCTGATTACGGTGGACATCCGCGGTGGCGAGGAGTCACCGGTCGACGGCGCCAGGCGGGCCGCCGCCACCGTCTTCGGGCCGGTGGAGAACGGGCTCGCCACAGCGGTCGATCCGATCGGCAATGCCATCGGGGCCGTCCGGGATTCCGGTGAGCGGCACGACCGCCTCGCCGTCCTTGAACGCGAGAACGCCGCGCTCAAGCAGAAGCTCGGCAGCGACGACCGCAACCGCAACCGCGCCCGCGCACTCGACAAGATGCTCAGGACGGCCGGTGCCGGCCAGTACGGCATCAAGGGCGCCGAAGTCATCGCGATAGGAGCGGCCCAGGGATTCTCCTGGACCGTCACCATCGACGTCGGCAGCAATGACGGCATCGAGCGCGACATGACGGTGCTCAACGGCGACGGACTCGTCGGCCGCGTCACCACCGTCGGCCCGGACGCCGCGACCGTACTGCTCGCCAACGACCCCGACTTCACCGTCGGCACCCGCCTGGAGAAGACCGACGAACTCGGTTTCGCCAACGGCCAGGGCGACCGCCCGCTGCGCGTGCAGATGCTCAACGGCAAGGCCAAGGTGAAGGCGGGCGACCGTCTCGTCACCTTCGGCTCGCAGGCCGAAAAGCCGTTCGTACCGGGCGTCCCGGTCGGACGGGTCACCCGTGTCGACCCCTCCGGCGGCGACCTCACCCGCACCGTCTACGTCCGCCCGTACGTCGGCTTCACCAAGCTCGACATCGTCGGCGTCGTCGTCGAGACCCGCTCAAGGACCCGCGCGACACGGTCCTGCCGCCCAAGCCCGCAGGACCCAAGCCCACCCCCACGGTGACCGTCACGGCCACCCCCTCGGCACCCCCCGCCGACGGCACCGTTCCCGCCGACGGCACCCCGTAGGAGCTGAACCCCATGCGCCTCAATCGGATGCTGCTCTCCACCGCCCTGGTGGTCGTCGCCCTGGTCGTCCAGGTCAGCGTTCTCGCCAGGCTCCAACTCCCCGGCGCCGTACCGGACCTGATGCTCCTCACCGTCCTGGGGTTCGCCTTCGTGTACGGCAGCACCAGCGGCGCCCTCATCGGTTTCGGCGCGGGCCTCCTCGCCGACTTCGCCCCGCCCGCCGACCACGCCGCGGGCCGCTACGCACTCGTCCTGTGCGTCATCGGCTACCTCGCAGGTCTCGCCAAGCCGGAGAACGGCCGGCTCAAGTCCGCGACGGCCCCGATGGTCGCGGTCGTCGTCGCCGCCATCGGCTCCACCCTCCTGTACGCCGGAGTGGGCGCCCTGGTCGGCGACACCGCCGCCCGCCACGTGGGCCTCGTGAACCTGCTGTTCACCTCCGCGCTCTACGACCTGCTGCTCGCCCCCTTCGTCGTACCGGTCGTCATGTGGCTGGCCAGACGCGCCGAGAACGATCCGCTCGCCGACAGCCAGAGCGGCAGCAACGGCGCCGACGTGTCCACCGGCTGGCTCGCCTCCGGCACCGGCCTGCGCATCGGCGACCAGCGCGGGGGACTGAGGATCAAGGCCGCACGCTCGCGGGCGGCAAGGGCCGGACGCATCAAGGGGGTCAAGCGACTGTGACCACTCGCTCCGAGGACTTCGAGGAGGGGACCGCCGCATGAGCAACATTCCCGAGACCGGCCGGACCCCCAGAGTCCGGATCCGGCTCGTCGTCATCCAGGTCCTCGTCCTCTCCCTCCTGCTCACCCTCGGCGGCCGCCTCTGGTACCTCCAGATCCGCAACGGCGACGAGTACACCGCCGAAGCCGCCGGCAACGGCGTCCAGCAGGTCGTCCAGCCCGCCGTCCGCGGCTCGATCCTCGACGCCCGCGGCGTGCCGCTCGCCGACAACGAGACCCGCCTCGTCGTCTCCGCCAGCCGCACCGACCTGATGAAGATGAAGGACGACGGCAAGGCCGTACTGGCCCGCCTCGCCGGCGTACTCGGCATGACGCCCAAGGAAGTCGCCGACAAGGTCAGGCTCTGCGACTCCAAGACCCCCCAGCCCTGCTGGAACGGCTCGCCCTACCAGCCGATCCCCGTCACCGACGAGGCCACCACCAAGCAGGCTCTCCAGATCCGCGAGCGCGCCGAGGACTTCCCCGGCATCACGGCGGAGCCCGCCGCCGTACGCCGCTACCCCGCCCCGGGCAAGGCCAGGACCTCCCAGGTGCTCGGCTACCTCTCGCCCGTCACCGACGAGGAGATCGAGAAGGCCAAGGACGGCCCGTCGCCGTACCTGCGCTCCGACATGGTCGGCCGCTCCGGACTGGAGCGTACGTACGACAAGGAACTGCGCGGCAAGGCGGGCGTCACCCGCTACGAGGTCGACAACCTCGGCCGCGTCATGGGGGAGGCGGAGAACGACCCGACGGTGCCCGGCTCCAACGTCGTCACCTCCATCGACGCCCGGGTCCAGTCCGTCGCCGAGTACGAGCTCCACCAGGCGATGAAAACCGTCCGCAAGGAGACCGACAAGATCACCGGCCGCCCGTACGAGGCCGACGCGGGCGCCGTCGTCGTCATGGAGTCCAAGACCGGCCGCGTCGTCGCGATGGCCTCCCAGCCCGACTACGACCCCAACGCCTGGATCGGCGGCATCTCCGGCAAGGAGTACGCCCGGCTCACCGACAAGAACTCCAACTACCCGCTGCTCAACCGGGCCATCCAGGGCCAGGCACCCGCCGGCTCCGTCTTCAAGGTGGTGTCGGCGAGCGCGGCCGTGCGGGCCGGCCACCCCTTCGACGGCCTCTACAACTGCAGCAGCTCCTACAGCATGGGCAACCGGAGCTTCGCGAACTTCGAGTCCAAGGGGCACGGCCCCATCACCCTCGGCGACGCCCTCAAGTACTCCTGCAACACCGTCTTCTACCGTCTCGGCCACCAGGAGTGGCAGCGCGACGGCGGCATCAAGCCGAAGAAGAGCGCCCACGACTGGTTCTACCGGACCGCCCACGACTTCGGATTCGGCTCCGAGACCGGCATCGACCTGCCGAACGAGGTCAAGGGCCGCATCCCCGACCGCCAGTGGAAGCAGGCCTTCTGGAAAGCCAACAAGGACGCCTGGTGCAAGCAGGGCAAGAAGGGCGGCAGCTACGTCGAGCAGATCGCCTACGAGAGCTGCCTCGAAGGCAACCAGCTGAAGGCCTTCGACAGCATCAACTTCGCCATCGGCCAGGGCGACGTTCTCATCACCCCCGTCCAGCTGGCCACCGCCTACGCCGCCATCAGCAACGGCGGCACCCTCTACAACCCCACCCTCGGCAAGGCCGTGATCAGCGCCGACGGCAAGAAGATCGAGGAGATCAGGCCCAAGGCACACGGCAAGCTGCCGGTCGACGCCGAAACCGTTCGTGACCTCGACAAGGGCCTGCGCTCCGTCGTCGAGCCCGGCGGCACCGCCGCCTGGCGGTTCGGCGGCTGGCCGCAGGACAAGATCCCGATGCGGGCCAAGACCGGCACCGCCCAGGTCTACGGCAAGCAGACCACCTCGTGGTTCGCGACCTACACCGACGACTACACGATCGTCATGACGATCTCCCAGGGCGGTACGGGCTCCGGCGCCTCCGGACCCGCCGTCCGCAACATCTACGACGCCCTCTACGGCGTCAGCGACGAGGGCAAGATCGACTCGAAGAAGGCCCTGCTGCCCAAGCCGCAGAAGGAGCTTCCGAAGATCGGTACGGACGGCTCCATCGACGCCCCGGAGATCAGGCCGTACGTACCCGAGAAGCCCAAGGACCCGGCTGCGGACCAGCAGATCGCGATCGGCAGGAGTGGCGACTGATGTCCGGCCCACACGGTTTCTCCGTCCAGCGGTACGCCCCCGAGCGCGGCACCCTCGCCAAGCTCACCGCCCGCGACTCCGTGGTGCGCCGGCTCGACTGGCCGCTGCTCTGGGCGTCGCTCGCGCTGTCCGTCATCGGTGCGCTGCTCGTCTGGTCCGCGACCCGTACCCGCGACCAGCTCAATCAGGGCGACCCGGAGTACTTCCTCTGGCGCCACGTCCTCAACACCGGCATCGGCATCGTCCTGATGATCGGCACGATCTGGCTGGGCCACCGCACCCTGCGCGGCGCGGTCCCCGTCCTCTACGGACTGTCCGTCGTGCTGGTGCTCGCCGTCCTCACCCCGCTCGGCGCGACCGTCAACGGCGCGCACGCGTGGATCGTGCTCGGCGGCGGATTCTCCCTCCAGCCGTCCGAGTTCACCAAGATCACGATAATCCTGGTCATGGCCATGCTGCTCGCCGCCCGCGTCGACGCGGGCGACCAGGAGCACCCCGACCACATCACCGTCGTCAAGGCGCTGTGCCTCGCCGTCGTACCGATCGTCGTCATCATGCTGATGCCCGACCTCGGCTCGGTCATGGTCATAGCGGTGATCATCCTCGGCGTGCTGCTCACCTCCGGGGCCTCCAACCGCTGGGTCTTCGGCCTGATCGGAACGGGCACCGTCGGAGCCGTCGTCGTCTGGCAGATCGGCCTGCTCGACGAGTACCAGATCAACCGCTTCGCCGCGTTCGCCAACCCCGAACTCGACCCGGCGGGCGTCGGCTACAACACCAACCAGGCACGCATCGCGATCGGCTCCGGCGGCCTCACCGGCACCGGCCTCTTCAAGGGCAGCCAGACCACGGGACAGTTCGTACCCGAGCAGCAGACCGACTTCGTCTTCACGGTGGCAGGCGAAGAACTCGGCTTCCTGGGCGCGGGCCTGATCCTTCTCCTCCTCGGCGTGGTGCTCTGGCGCGCCTGCCGCATCGCACACGAGACGACCGAGCTGTACGGCACGATCGTCGCCGGCGGCATCATCGCCTGGTTCGCCTTCCAGTCCTTCGAGAACATCGGCATGACGCTCGGCATCATGCCGGTGGCGGGGCTCCCGCTGCCGTTCGTCTCGTACGGCGGATCGTCGATGTTCGCGGTCTGGGTCGCGGTCGGGCTGCTCCAGTCGATCCGGGTGCAGCGGCCCATAACGGCATGACCGCACAGCCGCATAACGGCACAGCGGCTGCCCGGAAGCCCATTCGCGTCTAGATTCGATTCATGGTGGACACCAAGCGCGAAACCGAGCGGAAGTACGAAGCCACCGGCGAGACCCGGCTGCCCGACCTGACCGAGGTGGCCGGCGTCTCGTCCGTGGAGGACAGAGGCGTCATGGAACTCGACGCCGTCTACTACGACACGGACGACCTGAGACTCGCCGCCGACTCCGTCACCCTGCGCCGCCGCACCGGTGGCGACGACGCCGGCTGGCACCTCAAGCTGCCGGTCTCTCCGGGCGTGCGCGACGAGATCCGCGCCCCGATGGCCGCGACCGTCCCTGACCCGCTGGCGGAACTGGTCCGCTCCCGGACCCGCGGCGACCTGCTCACCCCCCCTCGTGCGGCTTTGCTCCTCGCGCGACGTCCGCCACCTCGTCGGCGCGCGGGGCGAACTGCTCGCCGAGGTGAGCGTCGACTCGGTCACCGCCGAACGGATCGGGGCGCAGGACGCCACGACGCACTGGACGGAGGTCGAGGTCGAACTCGCCGACGACGGCGACCCGGCGTTCCTCGACGCCGTCGAGAAGAGGCTCCGCGCGGCCGGTCTGCGCCCCGCCGGGTGGGCGTCCAAACTGGCCAAGGCGCTGGCGGACACGCAGCCGTCGCAGCCGCAGAAGAAGCCGAAGAAGGCCGAGGAGCCGAAGAAGGCGAAGAAGGCGAAGAAGGCCAAGAAGGCCAAGAAGGCGAAGGGCGAGCAGCCCGCCTCCCCCGCCCCCACCGCGGGCGACCACGTTCTGACGTACCTCCGACAGCAGTACGACACGCTCGTCGCCCACGACCCGGCGGTCCGGCGCGACCTGCCCGACGCCGTGCACCAGATGCGCGTCGCCACTCGCCGCCTGCGCAGCACCTTCCGCACCTACCGCAAGGTCCTGGACCGGACGGTCACCGATCCGGTCGCCGGAGAGCTCAAGTGGCTGGCGCGGGAGCTCGGCGCGAACCGCGACCAGGAGGTCCTCGACCACCGCCTCCAGAGCCGCATCTCCGCCCTTCCCCGACCACTCGTCCTCGGCCCGGTCGACGCCCGCCTGCGCATTTGGTCCGTGCCCCGCCACCACGGCTCCCGGCACGAGGTCATCGCCGTACTCGACAGCGAGCGGTACCTGGACCTCCTCACCGCCCTGCACGCCCTGCTGGCCGACCCGCCCCTGCTCCCCGCCGCGTCCCGGCCGGCCGCGAAGGTCCTCCCCAAGGCGGTCCGCAAGGACTACGCCCGCCTCGCCGCCCGCATGGAGCGCGCACTGGCCCTCCCGCCCGGCGAGGGCGCGACCTGGCCCTGCACAACGCCCGCAAGGCGGCCAAGCGCACCCGCTACGCCGCCGACGCCGCCGGCCCCGCCCTGGGCAAGCCCGCCCAGCGCTTCGCGAAGCGCGTGAAGGCGGTCCAGTCCCTCCTGGGCGACCACCAGGACAGCGTCGTGTCCCGCGACGCCCTGCGCGAGCTGGCGGTCCAGGCCCACGCGGCGGGGGAGACGGCCTTCACCTGGGGCCTGCTGTACGGCCAGGAGGAGGCATCCGCGCAGGCACAGGAGCGGGAGCTGCCGCAGGCGTGGGCAGAGGCTTCCGGGCCGAAACTGCGGGCGGCTCTCGGCGACTGAGGGCCGGGGTACGCTTGACAGTCGTCCCCCAGCCAGCTCAGGAAAGTTCTCGATGTCTGTCGATTCGGTCTTCCCACAGCTCGAAGCTCTGCTCCCGCATGTGCAGAAGCCCATCCAGTACGTCGGCGGTGAGCTCAACTCCACCGTCAAGCCGTGGGACTCCTGCGATGTCCGCTGGGCACTCATGTACCCGGACGCGTACGAGGTGGGCCTGCCCAACCAGGGCGTCATGATCCTCTACGAGGTACTGAACGAGCGTGAGGGAGTCCTGGCCGAGCGCACCTACAGCGTGTGGCCGGACCTCGAAGCGCTCATGCGCGAGCACGGGGTCCCGCAGTTCACCGTGGACGCGCACCGCCCCGTCAAGGCGTTCGACGTCTTCGGACTGAGCTTCTCCACCGAGCTCGGCTACACCAACATGCTCACCGCCCTGGACCTGGCGGGCATCCCGCTGGAGTCCAAGGACCGCACCCTCGACGACCCGATCGTCCTCGCGGGCGGGCACGCCGCCTTCAACCCCGAGCCGATCGCGGACTTCATCGACTGCGCGGTGATCGGCGACGGCGAGCAGGCCGTCCTGGAGATCACCGAGATCGTCCGCGCTTGGAAGGCCGAGGGCCGGCCCGGCGGGCGCGACGAGGTGCTGCTGCGGCTGAGCAGGACCGGCGGCGTGTACGTACCGCGCTTCTACGACGTCGAGTACCTGCCCGACGGCCGTATCGCCCGCGTCGTGCCCAACCGCTCCGGCGTGCCGTGGCGCGTGTCCAAGCACACCGTCATGGACCTCGACGAGTGGCCGTACCCCAAGCAGCCCCTCGTGCCCCTCGCCGAGACCGTCCACGAGCGGATGTCCGTCGAGATCTTCCGCGGCTGCACCCGCGGCTGCCGTTTCTGCCAGGCCGGCATGATCACGCGCCCCGTGCGGGAGCGAAGCATCACCGGCATCGGCGACATGGTGGAGAAGGGTCTCAAGGCGACCGGCTTCGAGGAGGTCGGCCTGCTCTCCCTCTCCTCGGCGGACCACACCGAGATCGCCGACGTCGCCAAGGGCCTCGCCGACCGGTACGAGGAAGACAAGATCGGCCTCTCGCTGCCGTCGACCCGCGTGGACGCGTTCAATATCGACCTCGCCAACGAGCTGACCAGGAACGGCCGCCGGTCCGGCCTGACCTTCGCCCCCGAAGGCGGGTCGGAGCGCATCCGCAAGGTCATCAACAAGATGGTCTCGGAAGAGGACCTCATCCGGACCGTCTCGACGGCGTACGGCAACGGCTGGCGCCAGGTGAAGCTGTACTTCATGTGCGGCCTGCCCACCGAGACCGACGAGGACGTCCTCCAGATCGGTGACATGGCGGTCAAGGTCATCGCCGAGGGCCGCAAGGTCTCCGGCCAGAACGACATCCGCTGCACCGTCTCCATCGGCGGGTTCGTGCCCAAGCCGCACACCCCCTTCCAGTGGGCGCCGCAGCTCTCCGCCGAGGAGACGGACGCCCGCCTGGAGAAGCTGCGCGACAAGATCCGCGGCGACAAGAAGTACGGCCGTTCCATCGGCTTCCGCTACCACGACGGCAAGCCCGGCATCGTCGAGGGCCTGCTCTCGCGCGGCGACCGGCGCATCGGCTCCGTCATCCGGGCCGTCTACGAGGGCGGCGGCCGCTTCGACGGCTGGCGCGAGTACTTCTCGTACGACCGCTGGATGGACGCCGCGGCGAAGACGCTGCCCGGCTTCGGCGTGGACGTCGACTGGTACACGACGCGTGAGCGTACGTACGAGGAGGTCCTGCCCTGGGACCACCTGGACTCCGGTCTCGACAAGGACTGGCTCTGGGAGGACTGGCAGGACGCGCTCGACGAGACCGAGGTCGAGGACTGCCGCTGGACCCCGTGCTTCGACTGCGGGGTGTGTCCTCAGATGGACACGGCCATACAAATCGGCCCCACCGGCAAGAAGCTGCTCCCGCTCACGGTCAAGAAGTAGCCGTGACCAGCGGCGACGCCATCCAGCGGATGGCTGAGGCGCTTGCCGACATCCCTGCGGCGGACCGCGCCGAAGCCCTCCGAGGGCTCGGAGCCAAGGAGCGCGAGCAGGCTCCCCGCCCCGAGCGGCGCACGCCGCTCCCCGCCCCTCGGCGTGACCCGGGCATCGTCTCGGCGGTCGAGTGGGTGTAGGGCCTAGAGAGGCGTTCGGACGATCCTGTCCGGGCGCCTCTCGCCGTTTCCGGGGGCCGGGTTTATGCGACAACGCGCATAGTCGCGTTTCCGCATAGACGGCGTATCCGCCCCGCTCGTACGGTCGTGGCGACCGGCCCACAGAGGGCTCGCAAGAGGGGGTTCAGCATGGCGCGCGAAGAACTCACACGGCTCACCGGCAACACCGAGGGTGGCAACTGTGGGCAGGGCGACTGCCCGAACGTCTACCGCACCGCCTCCGGCTCGTTCGTCGTCCAGGGCGACGTCTCCACCGCCTTCACCCCGCCCGCCGGCGAAGGACTCGTGGAGATCCCCGAGGAAGTTCTGAGGGAGGCCGTCCGTGCTCTTGGATGGTGAAGCCTGGGCGGAAAAGTTCAAGACGTTCCAGACCGAAGCCTGGCGGCTTGAGACCCTGCCGCAATACCTCGTACCGCAGGAAGCGGAAGAGTTCGCCGCCTTCAAGGCGGGGGCCCGCTTCCCCGGCCCGTACGAGGACGCGTGGATGGCCATGGTCCGCACCCGCAGTGTGGGCCGCGTCCACATCGTCACCCGGCCCCTCACGGACTACCTGCGGTTCGAGTTCGAGCGGTACTACCAGCACCAGGCCCCGGCGGGAGAAGACATCCGCATCCTCGACATCACCGACCGGCCGAACCCGCTGCCCGACGTCCAGGACTTCTGGATGTTCGACCGCTCGACGGTCGTCCTCATGAAGTACGAGGCCGACGGCACGCAGATCGAGCGGGAGCTGTACGAGGGCGACCCCGCCCCGTTCCTCGAATACCAGCGCATCGCCATCGCGGAATCGGTCCCGTTCCTGGAGTACGGAACCGAGTGACGTTCGAGCCCGAGCAGCTCGGCCAGTCCTCCCAGGAACTCGCCGCGACACTGCGCAAGCTGCGGAAGCAGGCCGGTCTCTCCGGGGACCGGCTTGCCGCGCGCTGCACCATGTCCCAGTCCAAGGTGAGCCGCATCGAGAGCGGCAAGGTGCGTCCGTCCCTGGTGGACATAGAGCGCATCCTCAGGGCCTTGGACGCCCCGCCGGCCCTGGTCGCGGAGGTGTCCGCGCTGGCCCGCATCGCCGCTACGGAGTGGCAGGACGCGCGGTCGATGCGGCGGAAGGGCCTGGACAAGAAGCAGCTTGAGCTGGCCGGGCTCGAAGCGTCTTCGACGGAGTTCCGGTTCTTCCTGCTCTCGATGCTCACGGCCTTGCTCTCCACCCCGGAGTACATCAGGGCCAGCCTCGCCCACATCCCCGGAGACCACAGCAAGGCCGTGGCGAGGAAACTGGAGCGGCAGGAGGTCCTGTACGACCGTCGGAAGAAGTTCACCTTCATCGTCACTGAGCAGGCGGCCCGCTCCCCGTTCGTCTCCCCGGATGCCATGGCCGTCCAGCTCGACCGGCTGGCTTCGCTGACCCACCTGCCGAACGTGCGTCTTGGCGTGCTCCCGATCGAGACGCGCCTGCCGGGGTGTCCGCTGAACACTTTCACCGTGTACGACGACCGGCTGGCCACGGTGGAGACGACGGCCGGGGTGATGGTGTTCCGCGACCCGAGAGACGTCCGGATGTACCTCGACGAATTCGCCGGTTACGACGAGCACGCCCTCTTCGGCGAGGACGCACGGGAGCGGCTGGCCGAGTGGTCGACGGCGTTCCGGTCCTGATCTTTAGTCCAGTACGCGACTGAACCTCGAATCGCCCCGGCCATCGGGCAAGGATCCCGTGCCATCGGAGAACGCACGGGAGGCGTACGAGATGAGCAGCGAGCAGACCACCATGACCGGACCCGTACACCTGTCCCTTCCGTCTGCACCTCCGGACCCCGTGTCGGGTTGCCGTGAGTGCCTCGACTTCGCGGTGAGCAGAGCGAACGCCACCTCTGTAGGCGACTACTCGAAGGCTTCGGATGTGAACGTGGCCCTACGGGCTCACCTGCGGAGCCAGCACGGGGGACGCTGATGGCGCGTGCCACCCTTCGGTTCGTGGCTCACCGGATCACGCAGCATCCGGACACGGACGTGACCTTTGAGGCGGAGTGCCTGCACTGCAAGTGGAAGGCGGAGCCGTCGACGGACAGTGCGGCGGTCGACGTCGAGTGCATGAGTCACACCGGCCTGAGCAACCATCGTGGCTTCCGCCGGATCTGCACGTCGTTCGCCATGGTGGTGCGGGCTGAGCAAGACGGTCCCCCGGCGCACTGAAGGACGGCGAGCAACACGGGCCAGAGGTGCGCTGGAAGGGGCGCGGCGTGAGCGACGCCCCTGTGCTGGCCCCTGTCGACTGCCCCCATGGGTCGCAGGGGCCAGCATCGTTGCAGCCGTCGGACAGTGTCGTACGTCCATGTAGGACAACGGCCCCCGGTGTAGAGCCGAGGGCCGTTCTAAACTGCTGTGTGCCTGTCTCAGGTGCTCTCGCCCAGGTGTCGGTACAGCGTGGCTCGGGAGACTCCGAGGGCCTTGGCGATGGCACTGACGCTCTCGCCCCTGGCCTTCCTGGCGCGGGCCACGGTGAGTACGTCCTCGTCCACCACAGACGGCCGGCCGCCGGTGCGGCCCTGCGCCTTGGCCGCTTCCAGTCCGGCCCGCGTGCGGTCCTTGATGAGCGACCGCTCGAACTCCGCCATGGCCGCGATGATCTGGAAGAACAGGCGTCCGTCGGCCGACGTGGTGTCGACAGAGGAGAGCGCACCGTCGAGCACGCGGAAACCTATGCCGCGCTCACGCAGGCCGTCGACGATGGACACAAGGTCGATGAGCGACCGGCCGAGCCGGTCAAGCTTCCACACGCACAGCACGTCGCCCGGTCGGGCGTAGTCCAGTACGGCCGTGAGCTGCGGCCGGTCGGTGTTCTTCCCGCTGGCCTTGTCCTCGAAGATGCGGGCGCACCCCGCGCCCGTCAGTGCGTCGCGCTGCAACTGCGCTTCCTGGTCGTCGGTGGAGACGCGGGCGTAACCGATGAGCTGGCCGGTGGTGGTGTTCGTCGTCATGGCGCGGACTGTCTCAGAACTCGTCTCAAAAAATCAAGTCCGAGGTAGGGGTTTCGAGACGGGTTTTGAACAGAGGTGCGTCCTTCGTGGGGGCGCGCTGCCTCGCGTCTCACAAACTTTGGTTATTGAGACGATCTTCAGCGGTCACCCGCTGTGCCGATCGCGAGCTGGTGCTCCATGGCATTGTTGGCCGGAGTGGAGTCGCACGTCATCGTTCGCTGGCGCACACGTCAGGCCCGTGTCTCCCCGGCCGTGAACGCCTCGGTCTCATAGCGCGCCATCGCCTCTCGGCGTTCCTGCGCATACTGGGCTTCAACGGCCTCTGCCGTGATGCCCATGCTCTCCATGAGGGGGTCCAAGACCCTCTCGCTGAAGCGTTCATCTGTCTGCTTGAGAAGTCGACAGTCCGCTTTCAGGTCCCTGCACAGCCTGGTCCGGCCAGCCTCGCCTTGCGGCGAAGTCGTCGCCCTTGATGACCAGGCGTTCGCGTACGTCGCGCGGGATCTTGAGCCGCAGGTGTACGGACGGGGCGCGCACCCCCTTGACCTTCGTGCGGGTCACCTCGCACGTGACGCCCACGCGGCGAAGGTCCTCGGCCATGGCTTCCATGCCGCCCGCTTCCCACATCTCCCGGAAGGTCTTGCCGTTGTGCACGAGGACCCAACGGTCTTGCGTGGTCTCGGGATCGATGGCGGTCAGCTCTTCCGTGAGCTTGTCGAGCGTCTTCTCCGCTCGCTCGCGAGTGAACCGTGTCTTCGAGAAGCGGCCCTCTGGTTCGAGCTCCGCCATGTAGTAGGAGATGGCATCTTCGAGCCGCTTCACTTCGGCGCGTGCCTCGGCTCCCTTCGCGTACTCCCGGACCTGGACGGGGAAGTCACCGAGGATGCGGAGCACGTCGCCCACGAGGACGTCGTACACGTCCTGCGGGTTGGGTGCCCCGAGGCCGCCACCCTTGCACTTGCCGCAGCGCAGGTAGGTGTAGCTCCGGCCGTTGCTCATGTTCTTCTGCACGGTCATGTTGGTCGAGCAGTCGACGCAGATCAGGACTCCTAGGAACTGTGTCGCTCCGCCCGTCTGCCGGGTGGGCTGGTTCTTGCCCCGGCGGTCGAGTGCCGCTTGAAGGGTCTCGAACTCCTTCTCGGTGAAAATCGGAGGGCCGACTCGTATCGGCTTCCCGTCGTTGCCGAGGACGAGTCTGCTCCGTCGCTTCCCGCCCTGCTTGTTCTCCTCGACCCGATACCCCATGAGTGCGGGGTTACGAAGGCGGCGGAGGAGAGTCGACGTGGTGAGTCCTGCCGACATGAGGCCGGAGCGGACGAGACAGAGGGCCATGCGCCGGGCGGAGACGCCCCGGAGTGCCATGCGCCGGGCCCAGTGCAGTGCCTTGTGTGCGCTCGGCTCGATGGCGAGTGCCGGCTTGCCGTCCGCCTTCGTCGTGACGTAGCCGTAGGTCGGCTTGCCGACGAGCCATGAGTCCTGAGTGCGTGCGTAGTCCCACAACGACGTCACGCGGGTCGACGTGTTCGCCGCCTCGATCTCCGCGATGCCGCCGATGAGCGTGACCATGATCCGGCCCACGGTCGTGCTGAGGTCGATCGCGTCGTTCTTCGACACGAGGTTCTTCCCGTACCGCTCGCACCACTCGATCATCGTGGACAGGTCCGTCATGCGACGGATGAAGCGGTCGAGCTTCCAGAAGAGCAGACCATCGAACTCCGGGGCCCGGTTGTTGAGCCACTCTCCGAGTTCCTTCCGCTTCCACGGCGGAACCTTCGTCGCCGAGACGTTGAGGTCGGAGGCGACGCCGACGACGCGACACCCCTTCTCTCTGGCCAGGAGACGTAGGTCGAGTTCTTGTCGTACCGGTGACGTGGTGTCTTCCGTAAGTACGGACAGGCGGACGGAGAGGAGCGCGCGCGGGGCGTCCTCGGGGAGCAGGGCCTCCGCCCGCTTCAGGTCCTCCAGGAGGGCCAGGTCCGAGGCGGTCCACTCGCTCTCGATGTCGTACGTCTTCATGCTCGCGGAGCGTACAGGCTATATGTTGAGCTGTCTCTCTATGGCCTCAGATGGACACGCAGATCCAGATCGGCCCGACGGGCAAGAAGCTCCTGCCGCTGACGGTCGTCAAGTAGGACGAGTACGAGTAAGAGCTGCGCCGCCGTGAGGGCCCGGCCGGGAGAGTCCCCGGCCGGGCCCTCACGCGTACCGGCACAGGCACAATGGTGCGATGCCGCAGCTCATAGCCTCTGACGTCCGCTTTCGCGTCTCCTTCCTCGCGGCGATGGAGGAAATCCGGCCGAGGGCGAGTACGCCGGTGCCACCCTCGCCCGCGAGCCCGCCGTGTACGGCGAGACCTGGCACACGCCCGAAGGGTTCCGCCCGGTACGTCACCGCCTCGCGCCCCGACTACGGGAAACGGGCGGGCACATCGGCTACGGCGCACGGCCCGGCACCCGCCGGCAGGGGCGTGCCGCCGCGAAGCCGCGCGGCTGTCTGCCGTACGTCCGCGAAGGAAAGCTCCGTTCCTGGATCCGGACGACGGGCTGACGCGTCCTCATGAGCATGGACTTCGAGAAGCAGCCGCACTCTCAGCCGCCCGCGCCCCGGCGCGAGGCACCGCAGGGGGAGGGCTGCCTGACTGCCGTCATCAGGATCCCGGTGCGCATCGTCGTGCTGGTCCTGGTCGTCCCGGTGCGGATGGTGTGGGACCTGCTCGCCGTCTGCGGGAAGGTGGTCGGCCGCGCGCTCGCCGCGGTCTTCCGGCTGCTGGTCGTGACACCGCTGGTGTGGCTGTACGAGAACGTCCTCGTCCCCGTCGCGAAGGCGCTCGGGTACGTCGCCCACGCCGTGCTGATCATGCCGTGGGTGCTGCTGTGGAAGTACGTCGTGGTGCCCGTCGTCCGGTACGGGATCGTCGTGCCGGCGGTGTGGCTGTACCGCCGGGTGCTGGCCCCGGCCGGGCGCGGACTGGCCTGGCTCGGGCGCACGGCGGGACATGCGCTCGCTGCTGTCGCGCTCGCCGTGGGCGCGGCGGTGGCATGGGTGGTCCGGACGCTCGTCGTGGTGCCGCTGGTGTGGCTGTACACGTACGTCCTGACGCCGGTGGGGCGCGGGCTCGGCTGGCTGGGCAAGGCGCTGTTCGTGTGGCCGTGGGTGGCGCTGTGGGGGTACGTTCTCGCGCCGCTGGGCCGGGGCATCGCGTGGCTGGCCGCCGGCCTCTGGCGCGGGGTGGTCTGGTGCGTCATGACCGTCCTGGTCGCGCCCGTCGCGTGGCTGTGGCGCGCGGTGTTGGTCCCCGTCGGGCGCGAGATCGCTGCCGCGTTCGGGCACGCCTGGCGCATCGCCGGGTACATCTCCCGGGCGGTGGGACGCGCGCTGAAGTGGCTCGGGTGGAACCTGGTGGGGCGGCCGGTGCGCTGGGTGTGGCTCAGCGTGTGTACGCCGGTGGGGCACTGGGTGCGCGACACCCTCTGGGCGCCGGTGAGGCGGGCGGCCGTCGAAGCGGGCCGGGCGGCGCGCGGCGCGCTGCGGAGCGCGCGGGAGACGGTGCGCCAGGCGCGGCGCGACGCGGTGGCGCGCGCTCGTCGGGGGGCCGCGGACACCTGGCCGGCCGAGCGCCCGGCCGAGGCCGTGGAACCGGTGCGGGCTCCTGCGCGTACTCTGGGTAGTAAGACGACTGCCCCCAGCGCGGCACCCGCGTCCGAGACCTCCCTGCTTGGCGGAAACCCGGCCAAGCAGGGGTGAGCCGGCCGCCGGGACGCGAGGGGACGGACCCCCACGCCGGAGGGTGGCGCGCGGACAGCGCGCCGCCCCGCACGAGGAGAAGAACCACTGGGCAAGCGACAGCCCGAAGGCCCGCCGCCCGCACCGGCGGTGCAGCGCATCCGACTGCGCTACACCAAGCGCGGCCGCCTCCGGTTCACCAGCCACCGTGACTTCCAGCGCGCTTTCGAGCGGGCGCTGCGCCGCGCCGACGTACCCATGGCGTACTCGGCCGGCTTCACCCCGCACCCGAAGGTCTCGTACGCCAATGCCGCACCCACCGGCACGGGCAGCGAGGCCGAGTACCTGGAGATCGCACTGACCGCCGCGCGCGACGCGGACGAGCTGCGCGAGCTGCTCGACGAGTCGCTGCCGGACGGGCTCGACATCACGGACGCGGTCGAGGCGCGTACGTCGGGTCTCGCCGACCGGCTCCAGGCCTCCGTCTGGGAGATGCGCCTCGACGGTGTCGCTCCCGAAGACGCGGAGAAGGCCGTCGGGGCCTTCCTCGCGGCCGAGAGCGTCGAGGTGCAGCGCCGTACCAAGAACGGCATGCGGTCCTTCGACGCCCGGAGCGCCGTCGTGGATCTGCAGGCGGTCCGTCCGCCGTCCGATAGGCCGGGGGTCGGGCCCTGTGCGATACTGCGGCTGGTTGTTCGGCATGCGACACCCGCCGTACGACCCGACGACGTCCTGTCCGGTCTCCGAGCTGTGGCCGACCTGGCGCCGCCGGTCCCCGCAGCGGTGACCAGGCTGGCGCAGGGGCTCTTCGACGAGGAGTCCGGCACGGTGACCGACCCGCTCGCGCCCGACCGCGAGGCAGTCACGGCCGCCCCACCCAAGGCCGCCGGACTGACCGCCGCGACGGCGCCGGAAGGTGCAGGTTCCGCGTAGGGCGGTCGTTGCAGCGCAGCCCTGGGACTCGGGAGCCACCTGGGTCGGGCCGCGCACTGACCAGAAGACTTTCGCCAGGCCGTACGCATACCGCGTACGGAACCGGCGAGCTAGACAACAGCTCCCGTGCGGCGCCCGCGCCCCGGACGGCGGTACCGCGCTCATCGCGCGGACCGGACCGGACCGGAATCAGGCGCGGCGCCCGGGAGCGTGACGGGAGAACCGCCCGCATGCTCGAGCCGAACGATTCCACCGAGCCCTCGGCAGGTACCGCGCGTACCACCGGGGAGACCGACAACAACCACTCGCCCAGCGACACGCTGCCGCCGCGCCGCCGCCGCCGCGCGGCCTCGCGCCCTGCCGGTCCTCCGGCCGGGGGCGCGAAGGCCGTGGTGACCGCCGAAACCGTAGAGGCCGCGGCTCCGGCCATACCGGCCGGAGAGGGCGCCGTGAGCGAGCCCGCAGAGAACACAGAGCCCGTACAGCCCGCGGCGGAGATCGCCGAGCGGCTCCGCCGGCCCGTACGCGCCGCCGGGCCACCCGTAAGGCGACCGCGCCCGCCGGCGCGCCGAAGCCCGCCGAGGCGGAGGCCCCCGGTCGAGGCCGAGGTGCCCGAGGCCGTTGTGGAGGCGCCTGCGGCTCCCGAAGCTGCCGCCGCTGCCGTTCCTGCCGCCGACGAGGCCGCCGACGAGGCGCCGCGTGGGCGTGGCCGTCGTCGGGCGACCCGTAAGGCGACCGCGCCCGCCGCGTGACCGAAGACCGAGCCGAAGACCGAAGAGGCCCCCGCCGAGGAGCCCGCCCCGGCGGAGCCCGTGGCGGCCGAGGCCGAAGAGGCGCCGCGTGGGCGCACGCCGCGTCGTCGGCGGTGGCCGCAAGGCCGCCGACGAGGCCGCTGCCGCCGAGGCCGCCGCGCCGAAGCCCGAGGCCGAGGCCGAGGAGCCGTCGCGTTCGCGCCGCCGGGTGTCGCGTCCCGCTGTCGCCGTGTTCCAGGCGCCGGTCTTCACCGAGCCGATGTTCCAGACCCCCGAGACGGCCGCGGCTGCCGCTGCGCCCGGATGGCGGAGCCGGACTTCATCGAGGACGTGGAAGAGGACGAGGAGGAGCGAGGAGACGGTCGTCGACGCCTCCCGCGCCGCAGGCGCCCCGCAGCGGGGCCGCCGTCGCCGTCGCCGCGGTGAGCCCGCCGAGGACGAGCGCGCGGAGCGCGTCGAGCGTGTGGTCGAGACCGCGCCCGCCCCGGAGGAGCCCGCCGAGCTCGTCGAGGAGGAACGGGACGAGGAGGACTCCGCGCAGGACGACTCCGACGAGGCCGAGGACCGCAGGGCGCGCCGCCGTCGCCGCGGTGGCCGTCGCCGCCGCCGTGGCGAGCCCGTCGACGCGGAGGAGTCCGAGGAGCCGGACGCGTCCGACGAGGCCGCGGCCGACGAGGACGGCGACGAGGCCGAGGGGGCCGACGAGGACGAAGCCGACCAGTCGGGTGCGGGTTCCGCCTCCAGCCGCCGTCGCCGCCGCCGTCGCCGCCGCAGCGGTGACGCGGGCCCGGAGACCGAGGCCAACGGCGTCGACGACCCGGAGCGTACGGTCGTCAAGGTCCGTGAGCCGCGCAAGAAGGAAGCGGAGCGCGAGCCGGGCACCGGCTTCGACGAGGTCCAGTCCATCAAGGGCTCGACCCGTATGGAGGCGAAGAAGCAGCGCCGCCGCGAGGGCCGTGAGCAGGGCCGCCGTCGCGTCCCGATCATCACCGAGGCCGAGTTCCTGGCGCGCCGCGAGGCCGTCGAGCGCGTGATGGTCGTCCGTCAGCACGGCGACCGCACCCAGATCGGTGTGCTCGAGGACAACATCCTCGTCGAGCACTACGTCAACAAGGAGCAGTCGACCTCGTACGTCGGCAACGTCTACCTGGGCAAGGTCCAGAACGTACTGCCGTCGATGGAGGCCGCCTTCGTCGACATCGGCAAGGGCCGCAACGCCGTCCTGTACGCGGGTGAGGTGAACTTCGACGCGCTGGGCATGGGCCACGGCCCCCGTCGCATCGAGTCCGCCCTCAAGTCCGGCCAGTCGGTCCTCGTGCAGGTCACGAAGGACCCGATCGGTCACAAGGGCGCCCGCCTCACCAGCCAGGTCTCGCTGCCCGGCCGCTACCTGGTCTACGTGCCCGAGGGCTCGATGACCGGCATCAGCCGCAAGCTGCCCGACACCGAGCGCTCGCGTCTGAAGACCATCCTCAAGAAGATCGTCCCCGAGGACGCGGGCGTCATCGTGCGCACCGCCGCCGAGGGTGCGAGCGAGGACGAGCTGCGCCGCGACGTCGAGCGCCTGCAGCAGCAGTGGGAAGACATCGTCAAGAAGTCGAAGAGCAGCGGCGCGACCAGCGGTCCGACCCTGCTCTACGGCGAGCCGGACATGACCGTCCGCGTCGTGCGCGACATCTTCAACGAGGACTTCTCGAAGGTCATCGTCAGCGGCGACCAGGCGTGGGAGACCATCCACGGTTACGTCTCGCACGTCGCCCCGGACCTGACGGACCGGCTGTCGCGCTGGACGTCGGAGGTCGACGTCTTCGCGACGTACCGGATCGACGAGCAGCTGCTGAAGGCGCTGGACCGCAAGGTCTACCTGCCGAGCGGTGGTTCGCTGGTCATCGACAAGACCGAGGCGATGATCGTCGTCGACGTCAACACCGGCAAGTTCACCGGTCAGGGCGGCAACCTCGAGGAGACCGTCACCAGGAACAACCTGGAGGCGGCCGAGGAGATCGTCCGTCAGCTGCGCCTGCGCGACCTGGGCGGCATCGTCGTCATCGACTTCATCGACATGGTCCTGGAGTCCAACCGCGACCTGGTGCTGCGGCGCCTGCTGGAGTGCCTGGGACGCGACCGTACGAAGCACCAGGTCGCCGAGGTCACCTCGCTGGGCCTGGTCCAGATGACCAGGAAGCGTGTCGGCCAGGGCCTCCTCGAGTCCTTCTCCGAGACCTGCGTCCACTGCAACGGGCGCGGTGTGATCGTGCACATGGAGCAGCCGGCCGCCGCAGGCAACGGTGGTGGCGGCAAGCGTTCCAAGAAGCGCGGCCGCGGTGGTGCGGAGCTCGATCACGAGCACGCGGAGCTGCCGGAGACCGAGGTCGAGACCGAGGCCGAACTCGCCGCCGAGGTGCGCGCGCCGACGGCGCTCCCCGAGCCCGAGTTCGTGCCGGACGAGGAGCTGTACAGCAGCCCCGCGGAGGCCGAGGCGGCTGCCGGCCGTGGCCGCATCCGCCGTCGCGCGTCCCGCAAGGCGACGGCTCCGGCCGGTGCGCCGAAGGCGGCGGAGCCGGTGTACGTCCCCGAGCCGGAGCCCGCTCCGGAGTCCGAGGCCGTGGCGGAGCCCGAGCCCCAGCCCGAGGCGGAGCAGGCGCAGCCCGCGTCCGAGCCGCAGCCGGAGGCTGCCCCGGTCCGTACGCGGCGTCGTGCGACGCGCAAGGCGACGGCTCCGGCCGGAGCGCCGAAGAGCGCCGGCGCGCCGGCGGCCGAGGAGGTCCAGGTCGTCGCCCCGGCCCCCGTGGCCGAGGAGCCGAAGACCGAGGAGCCGAAGGCTGCGGAGCCGGTGGCCGCCGAGGTCCCGGCCGAGCAGCCCGCGGCCGAGGAGCCGGCAGCGGCGGCGCCGCCGCGTGCGCGCCGACCGTGCGACCCGCAAGGCCTCCGCGCCCGCGGGATCGCCCAAGGGTGCGGAGGAGGCGGCCGTGCTGGTCGTCGAGACGCCGGTGACGGACCAGAGCGCCGCAGCCGAGCCCCAGCCCGCCGCCGAGACCGCTGCCGAGGCCGAGGCTCCGGCTCCGGCCAAGAAGGCGACGCGCAAGGCCGCGGCCAAGAAGGCCCCCGCGAAGAAGGCGACCGCCGCGAAGAAGACGGCCGCCAAGAAGACCGCGGCCAAGAAGACGACGGCCAAGAAGGCGTCGGCTTCGAAGAAGACCGCGGCAGCGGAGCAGCCGTCGCAGTCGGCGGCCTCCGCCCCCACCGAGGACTGACCTTCGGGCAGCACCTCGCGCAGTACAGCTCTGTGGGCCGCCCCGGACGGTGAATGTCCGGGGCGGCCCACACTGCTGCCCGGCCCTCGGAGTGACGTACGCGACGCCTGGGGTTCAGGAGGCCCGTGCAACCTTCCCGGGCCCCGGGGAGTCTTGTACGCGATCTCTTTCCCTGGAGTTCATCTCCGGTTTTTCTTGAAAGGCCCGTCACCCATGGCGTCCACTCCCCCAGGCACCGGCATAGTCCCCGAGCAGTTGAGCCGGAGCATGAAGTACTTCCCGGAGGCCTCGGAGGAAGACCGTGCCGGATTCCTTGCCGCGGCGAAGGAGTTCGTGGTGGAGGCCGGCCCGAAGAAGATGGCGAAGCTGCCCCCGGTCGGCCGCATCCAGTGGCAACTGGCCGCCGAGGGGCGTGCGGACGAGCTGATCGAGGTCCTGCGGTACGACCGGGAGAACCCGGGCGTCTATCAGGTCAAGGGCCTCAGGCGGGCCCGCGTCGAGCTGCCGGGTGTGGAGCTGGGCGCGCTGCCGCCCCTGGCGAAGAACCTGAAGCGCAGTGAGCTGCCGGTGAGCAGCAGGCTGACCGACATGGAGTGGCGGGACGGCCGTCTGGTCCTGCGCGGCTACGCGTACGTGCCCAATGCCCCGGCGGCGACGGGGAAGCGTTCCGTCCGCATCGCCGGGCTGCGCAAGGAGGGCGGTGGCGGCAGCGTCCCGCTCAAGCTGAAGACCGTCCTGGAGCCGAAGGCGACCAGGTCGGCGCCGGGCGCTCTGCACTGTTACGACTGGTCGGGCTTCGAGATCACGATCGACCCGAGGCGGCTGCGCTCCCGCGGCCGCTGGCAGTCCGGCACCTGGTTCCTCGGCATCGGCATACCGAGGCCCGGCGGCCTCTCCGTCGGGCGGGTGTACAAGAACGACGCGGGCCGCGGCGGGCACAGCCAGGTCCAGGTCGTCGAGAGCGGTGTGCGGGTCGTCGCGGGCTTCGAGGAGGACTGCTTCCGGCTCACCGTGGACGTGGTGCCGGCCGAGATCGAGGCGCACGAGGCCGTACGGGACGGTGTGGAGGTGACGGTGCGCTCCTGCCCGAAGACCACGGGCGGCAGGACCCCCGTGGAGCTCCGGGTCGACCATCCCGGTTCCGGGACGGCCGCCAGGTACCCCCTGGAGAGCCGGGAAGGGAGCTACGGCGACGGCTGGGCCAGGAGCGCGGCGTACGTCCCCTTCGCGGACCTGCCCGTCGACGGCGTGCGGCCCAAGAAGGTGCAGAACTCCCGCGTCAGCATCGTGTTCGCCGACGGCACCTCCCGCCGCGCCACGGTCGCCCAGAGCCTGCGCACCGGTACGTACCAGCTGCCCGGCGGCCGGGAGGTGGCCGCGCACACGGACGGGGCGGGCACCTTCTTCCTCCAGACCAGGGTCGTCCAGCCGGTCGTCGACCGGATGCGCTGGACGGCGCAGGGGGAGCTCTCCCTCCAGGGCACGTACCTCGGTCCGGAGGAGCCGCTGCGGCTCGTCCTCAGGCACGGCACCCGGCACGAGGAGAAGGTGCTGCCCGTCGAGGTCGCCGACGGCCGGTTCTCCGCGCTCGTCGCGCCGGACGCGATGGAGACGTACGAAGGGACGCTTCCGCTGCGCAGCGGGCGCTGGTACTTCACCTTCCGCGCCGCGGCCGAGTGGGACCACGCCAACGACATCCCGGTGACGCTCCGCCCCGACCTCGTCGGTACGCTGCCGATGGCCCACAAGGGACAGCACCGCAGGTACACCGTGGACCGCCGCTTCTTCAACCGGTTCTTCCTGAACTCCGGTTCGGCGCTGGGCCCGCAGGTCCGCGGCGGCTACCGGCAGCGGCAGCTCAGGGAGACCTACTACCCGGCGCAGCAGCGGCTTCCGCTGCGCGAGGCCGTCCTCTACAACAGCTTCGGCGGCAAGCAGTTCTCGGACTCGCCCCGGGCCGTGTACCAGGAGTTCGTGAGCCGCGGGACGGACATCGAGCACATCGCCGTCGTCGCCGACCAGCAGGCGGTCCTGCCGGCCGGGGTCCGCGGCGTCGCCTGGGGCAGTGAGGAGTGGTACGAGGCGCTGGCCCGCAGCCGGTACGTCGTGACCAATGTCGGCATCAACGACTGGTTCACACGCCGCGAGGGCCAGGTCGTCGTACAGACGTGGCACGGTACGCCGCTCAAGCGCATCGGCGCCGACCTGCTGGGCACGCCCAAGGCGAACCTCGCGTACATCGCGAGCCTGCCGCAGCGCTCGCGGCAGTTCAGCCTCTTCGTGTCGCCGAACGCCTTCACGACCCCGATCATGACCCACGCCTTCCAGCTCAAGTGCGAGGTGCTGGAGTCCGGTTACCCGCGCAACGACGTCTTCCACGCGCCGGACCGGGAGAAGACGGCCGCGCGGGTGCGCGAGCAGCTGGGCATCCCCGAGGGGAAGAAGATCGTGCTGTACGCGCCGACGTGGCGTGACGACCAGCGCTACGACGGCAAGCGGTTCAAGCTCGACCAGCAGGTCGACCTGACCGCCGCCGAGGCGGCGCTCGGCGAGGACCACGTCTTCCTGTACCGCAAGCACAACAAGGTCCTGGACAGCATCCCGGGCGCCGGGCAGGGCTTCGTCTACGACGTGGCGGCGTACCCGGACATCGCCGACCTGTACCTGATCGCCGATGTGCTGATCACGGACTACTCCTCGGTGCTCTTCGACTTCGCGCACTCGGGCCGCCCGATGCTGTTCTTCACGTACGACCTGGAGCACTACCGCGACACGCTGCGCGGCTTCTACTTCGACTTCACCGAGCGCGCGCCCGGCCCGCTGCTCAAGACCTCGAAGGACCTGGTCGACGCGATCCGGAACATCGACTCGGTGTCGGCGCGGTACAAGGAGAAGTACGAGCAGTTCGTGAAGGACTTCTGCGAGCCCTCGGACGGCCGCGCCTCCGCCCGGGTGGTCGACCGGATGCTGGAGATCGCGGCGGGGGAGTGACGCCCGGGGCCCCCGGGAGACCGGGGGCCCGGTTTGACCCTCCCTGCGGGGGCCCGTACTCTTGACCGTCGGCGTGTTTTTGTGCACGCCATCTCCTGAGCACCTCCCTTCCGGCACTCCTTCGGGGCGCCGTTAGAGGCCGCTCGTCCATTCGGATCTGTCGCGGGCCCACGGCCCGTGCGAACGGCTGGCATCAGGGGTCCCGTCCCGAGCGAAAGAGAGATCAGCGTGTACGCCATCGTGCGCAGCGGTGGTCGCCAGCACAAGGTTGCTGTCGACGACATCGTTGAGGTTGACAAGATTCCCACGGCCAAGGTTGGCGACACGGTCGAGCTCTCGACCCTGCTCGTGGTCGACGGCGACTCCGTCACCAGCGACCCGTGGGTCCTGGCCGGCATCAAGGTCACCGCCGAGGTCGTGGACCACCACAAGGGTGCCAAGATCGACATCCTTCGGTACAAGAACAAGACCGGCTACCGCCGTCGCCAGGGTCACCGCCAGCAGTACACGGCGATCAAGGTCACCGGTATCCCCACGGCTGCGAAGTAAAGGGACTGAGACATGGCACACAAGAAGGGCGCATCGTCCACTCGGAACGGTCGCGATTCCAATGCCCAGCGGCTCGGCGTGAAGCGCTTCGGCGGTCAGACCGTTCTCGCCGGTGAGATCCTGGTCCGCCAGCGCGGCACCCACTTCCACCCGGGCACGAGCGTCGGCCGTGGCGGCGACGACACGCTGTTCGCGCTCGCCGCCGGTGCGGTGGAGTTCGGCACGCACCGTGGCCGCAAGGTTGTGAACATCGTTCCGATCGCCGAGTAATTCCGGCTTTCGTCGAGCGGTACGCACAGCACTTTCCGAGGGCGGACGCTCTTTCCCGGATCACGGGGAAGCGCGGCCGCCCTTGGCGCGTTACGTATGTAGACATTTCCGCATGTACTGGAGGACCCACCCATGACCACCTTCGTGGACCGCGTCGAACTGCATGTCGCCGCGGGTAACGGAGGCCACGGCTGCGCCTCCGTACACCGTGAGAAGTTCAAGCCGCTGGGCGGACCCGACGGCGGCAACGGCGGGCGCGGCGGCGACGTCACCCTTGTCGTCGACCAGTCCGTGACCACCCTGCTGGACTATCACCACCACCCCCACCGCAAGGCCACGAACGGCCAGCCCGGCGCGGGCGACAACCGTTCCGGCAAGGACGGCCAGGACCTGGTCCTGCCCGTTCCCGACGGCACCGTGGTCTACGACAAGGACGGCAACGTCCTGGCCGACATGGTCGGCCACGGCACGACGTACGTCGCCGGTGAGGGCGGCCGCGGCGGCCTCGGCAACGCGGCGCTGGCCTCGGCCCGCCGCAAGGCGCCGGGCTTCGCGCTGCTCGGTGAGCCGGGCAAGGGCGGCGACATCGTCCTGGAGCTCAAGACCGTCGCCGACGTGGCGCTGGTCGGCTACCCGAGCGCCGGCAAGTCCTCGCTGATCTCGGTGCTGAGTGCGGCCAAGCCGAAGATCGCGGACTACCCGTTCACCACGCTCGTCCCCAACCTCGGTGTCGTCACGGCGGGCTCGACCGTCTACACGATCGCCGACGTCCCGGGTCTGATCCCCGGTGCGAGCCAGGGCCGTGGCCTGGGCCTGGAGTTCCTGCGCCACGTCGAGCGCTGCTCGGTGCTCGTGCACGTACTGGACACGGCGACGCTGGAGTCCGACCGTGACCCGCTCACCGACCTCGACGTGATCGAGGAGGAGCTGGCGCAGTACGGCGGCCTCGGCGACCGGCCGCGCGTCGTCGTCCTCAACAAGATCGACATCCCGGACGGCCAGGAGCTCGCGGACATGATCCGCCCGGACCTGGAGGCGCGCGGCTACCGTGTCTTCGAGGTGTCGGCGGTCGCGCACCTGGGCCTCAAGGAGCTGTCCTTCGCGCTGGCCGAGGTCGTCTCCAAGGCGCGCGCCGCGAAGCCCAAGGAGGAGTCGACCCGGGTCGTCATCCGTCCCAGGGCCGTCGACGACGAGGGCTTCACGATCACCGAGGAGGACGGCGTCTACCGCGTGCGCGGCGAGAAGCCGGAGCGCTGGGTGCGCCAGACCGACTTCAGCAACGACGAGGCCGTGGGTTACCTCGCGGACCGCCTCAGCCGTCTCGGCGTCGAGGAGAAGCTGATGAAGGCCGGTGCCCGTGCGGGCGACGCCGTCGCGATCGGCCCCGAGGAGAACGCGGTCGTCTTCGACTGGGAGCCGACGGTGATGGCGGGTGCGGAGATGCTCGGCCGCCGTGGTGAGGACCACCGCCTGGACGCCCCGCGTCCGGCGGCGACGCGCCGCCGGGACCGCGAGGCCCAGCGTGACGATCCGCAGCGCGAGTACGACGAGTTCAACCCCTTCTAGGGGAGCGCGGGCGGGGCCGGCGGGCGGAGTGGGGCCCGGCGGCCGCCCCTGTGGCATCGCTCACCCCCGGGAGTGGACCCCCGGACACCCCCCCGCGCCGGCCCCCGGTCGCCGCACAGGCTCAAGTGCTCGCGCCTGTGCGGTGGTTGGGGGCGGTAAAGGTTTCGTACAGGTGTCGGCAGGGGGGCGTCCACCTTGCGAGACGGTCACGGAGAGTGCAACCATCGTGTGTCTCCCCGTCCTCGCAAGGTAGGTCGTCTGTGTCTGTGCAGCCCATAGCCAAGCCCCGAACCACAGCAGTCGTGCTCGCCGGTGGTACCGGTCAGCGCGTGGGCCTGTCGATTCCCAAGCAGTTGCTGAAGATCGCTGGCAAGGCGGTCATCGAGCACACGCTGTCGATCTTCGAGCAGGCGGAGGGCATCGACGACATCATCGTTCTCATGGCGCCGGGCTATGTGCCGGACGTCGAGAAGATCGTCGCGAAGGCCGGCCTCACCAAGGTCACCCAGGTCATCGAGGGCGGTTCGACGCGCAACGAGACCACCGAGCGCGCCATCTCCGCGCTCGGCGAAGGTCTCGCCGAGGGGGAGGACCGCAACGTCCTCTTCCACGACGCCGTGCGCCCCCTCCTGTCACAGCGTGTGATCCAGGACTGCGTCGACGCGCTGGAGCGCTACGAGGCGGTCGACGTCGCCATCCCGTCCGCGGACACGATCATCGTGACGCGCACGCACGGCGGCGACGGCGAGTTCATCACCGAGGTCCCGGACCGGTCCCGGCTGCGCCGCGGCCAGACGCCGCAGGCCTTCAAGCTGTCGACGATCCGCAAGGCGTACGAAGTCGCCGCCGGCGACCCGAACTTCCAGGCCACCGACGACTGTTCGGTCGTCCTGAAGTACCTTCCGGACGTGCCGATCTACGTCTCGCGGGCGACGAGTACAACATGAAGGTGACGCAGCCGGTCGACGTCTTCATCGCCGACAAGCTGTTCCAGCTCGCCTCCACCGCCGCCCCGCAGCAGGCCGACGAGGCCGCCTACCGCGAGCTCCTCGCCGGCAAGACGCTCGTCGTCTTCGGCGGTTCGTACGGCATCGGTGCGGACATCGCGGCCCTCGCCGAGAGTTACGGCGCCAAGGTGTACGCCCTGGGCCGCTCCACCACCGGCACGCACGTCGAGAACCCCGAGCACGTCGACGACGCCCTGTCGAAGGCGTACGCGGAGACCGGCCGCGTCGACTACGTGATCAACACGGCGGGCGTGCTCCGCATCGGCAAGCTCGCCGAGACGGACAGCGCGACCATCCAGGAAGCGCTGAACGTCAACTACCTGGCCCCCGTGCAGATCGCCCGCGCCGCGCACAAGTACCTCGCCGAGACCAAGGGCCAGCTGCTGCTCTACACCTCCAGCAGCTACACCCGCGGCCGCGCCGAGTACAGCCTCTACTCCTCCACGAAGGCCGCCATGGTGAATCTCACCCAGGCCCTCGCCGACGAGTGGGCCGTCGACGGCGTGCGCGTCAACTGCGTCAACCCGGAGCGCACGGCGACTCCGATGCGCACCAAGGCGTTCGGCGAGGAGCCCGCGGGCTCGCTGCTGTCCTCCGAGGCCGTGGCGCGTACGTCGCTGGACGTACTGCTCTCGGAGCTCACCGGGCACGTCATCGACGTACGGCAGGTGGACCCGACACGTGGCGCGTCCGAGGCGTCGGGATTCGAGCAGGCACTGGCCGCCGTCCTGAATCGCCAGGAAGATGTGTAATACTGCTTGACAATCTATGATTCGGGCCTCTGCAGTCGCCAATAAAGCGATGTGCAGAGGCCCGAATTCGTGGAGCGGAACTTCATATTCCTCTTACACTGTAAATAGCCGGCACCCCTCTGGAGCAGGTTCTTCGTGATTTCGACCGCCATCCGCCTGGCCCGCGTGGGCAGTGGATCCGAACTGGCCGCCGCCGCCGTCCTGGGGCTGGGATATCCGTGCATAATGCTGGCCGCACTGATTCCGAACCTCTGGTTCTTCGCGGCCGCCGTGGCCGCGACGTACCTCGCGGACCAGCATCTGCACCAGCGCGGCAGCTACTTGGTCAACCGTCTGGGCAAGGTCCGGGCCGGCCTTTCGATCCGCTTCCTGGTACGCCAGTTGCTGCTGATCCTCCTGCTGGCCCGCATGGAGCTGGCCGAGCAGACGATCTTCTACGTGACGATCGCCGGCCTGCTGCTGTTCTACGCCCTCCAGGCCCCGCACGGCGCGCTCGTCACCCTGATCCGCCTGCGCCGCAGGATGCCGGTGGTGACCCGCAACATCGACCTCTCCATGCTGCGCATCCCGGCGGCCCCGCCGAGGCGGCTGCTGAACCGGTCCGCCGAGAAGATGCTCCACCTCGACGTCTTCGCCGTGCTGGGCGTGCTGGCCGCGGTCGAGAGCGGCCAAAGCGCCTTCGGCTACGCCGGTCTCGCGCTCACCCTGGTCCTGGCGATCGCCTACGTCGCGGCGCTGTTGCCGTTCACCCGGCGCGGCCGCCGCGTCCCGCCGGTGAACACCGTCCTGGAGGGCATCGACGGCTGGCTGCGCGGCTACCGCCCGACCACGGTCCTGTACTTCTCCGGTTCCCGAGAGTCGGCGTACCAGGTCAACATGTGGCTCGACACCATGAAGCAGCTCGACGACAGGCCGCTGATCATCCTGCGCGAGCGCCACATCGTGCCGCAGCTCGGCCCGACGTCGGTGCCGGTCATCTGCGTCCCGAGCGCCACGCACCTGATGAACATGGACCTCTCCACGGTCCGCGTCGCGCTCTACGCCGCCAACGTCGGCAAGAACATCCACATGCTGCGCATCCCCACCATGAAGCACGTCTTCATCGGGCACGGCGACAGCGACAAGGTCGCGAGCATCAACCCGTACAGCAAGGTGTACGACGAGGTGTGGAGCGCGGGCCGGGCCGGCCGCGACCGCTACGCGCTCGCCGACGTCGGCGTCCGCGACGAGGACATCGTCGAGGTGGGACGCCCGCAGCTCGCCCCGATCCAGACCTGGAGCGGTACGCCGAAGAACCCGGTCCCGACCGTGCTGTACGCCCCCACCTGGGAGGGCTGGGACGACAACCCGGGCAACACCTCGCTCCTGCTCGCCGGCGAGAACATCGTCAGGCGCCTGCTGGAGGCCCCGGAGCCGGTCCGGGTGCTCTACAAGCCGCACCCCTTCACCGGGACCCGCAGCCCCCAGGCCAAGGCCGTCCACGAACGCATCACCGCCATGGTGGAGAAGGCCGCGGCCGAGCGCGCCACCGACCCGCGCTGGGCGGAGGAGAGTTCCGCGCTCCGGGCCGGGCAGAGTGCGGCGCGGGCCGAACTGGCCCGTATCGAGGCACGCCTGGGCGAACTCGGAGCCGGCGGCAACGGCAACGGCAAGGTGAAGACCGGCAAGGACGAGGCGGAGACCTCGCGTGACGCCCTGCCCGACCTGGCGCGCGAGGCCGAGCTGGCGACCCTCAGGGACGAGTGGAACGCCGCGTACTGGCGCTCGTTCGGGTGGTGGGAGCACCGGGTCGTCACCGGCGCCGAGCCGCGCCTGTACGACTGCTTCAACGAGTCGGACGGCATGGTCTCCGACATCTCCAGCGTCGTCTCGGACTTCATCGCGAGCGGCAAGCCGTACGCGGTGACCGACTCCGCGGAGCTGGGCGCCGAGGAGTTCAAGAAGCAGAACACCGCCGTGCGCGCCGCCGTGATCCTCTCCAACGACGCGCAGCAGCTCGGCGAGTTGCTCGCCGCCATCACGGGCGGCGAGAGCGCCGACACGCTGGCAGAGGACCGGCGCGAGCTGAAGGAGTACCTCCTGGGCCCCGACGAACCGGCGTCCATCGTGCAGTTCAACGACGCCGTACGGGCGCTCGCGGCCAAGTCCGAGGCCCGCAATCTGGGGGTGGCCCAGCGCACCGGCGTCGAGGTCGCCGTCACCGCGGCGGACCCGAGCGACTCCGCGCCGGAGGCCACGGGGCTCGACACGACAGTGGCGGGCTGAGCGCCGACATCCGGGCGGCACTCGCACGAAGATCTGAATTCGGCCCGGCAGGGCGTCTTTCGAGACGTTCTGCCGGGTCGTTCGTGCGTGTTGTGGCAGGCATCACGTGGAAAAGTAACGATGGTGAACAACCCTTACCCACGTAACGACGGTCTTGGAAGTCGATGAACGAGAATGAGACGGGTATGGCCTCAGCTGAAATTCCCGATGTAACCGTGATCATCGGGGCCTACGAGGCGATGCCCTACTTGATCCCCTGCCTGGAATCGGTCGAAGCCCAGACGCTGGGCGCGGACCGCATGGAGATCGTGGCCGTCAACGACGGCTCGACCGACGGGACCGGAGAATATCTCGACGAGTTCGCAGCCAGGAGCAAGGTCAGGACGCGCGTGGTCCACCAGGAGAATTCCGGTGGTCCCAGCAAGCCCCGCAACGTAGGCCTCGACATGGCCCGCGGCCGCTACGTCTTCTTCCTCGACGCCGACGACTACCTCGGCGCGGAAGCCCTGGAGCGGATGGTCGCGATGGCCGACCGCAACGGCACGGACGTCGTGCTGGGCAAGATCGAGGGCATCGGACGCGGCGCGCCCAAGTCCATGTTCGGGCGCACCCTGGAACGTACGGACGTCTTCTCGTCCAACATCAAGATGACGCTCAGCGCGGAGAAGCTCTTCCGGCGCGCACTGCTGGAGAAGCACCAGATGCGCTTCGACCAGCAGCTGTACACCGGTGAGGACGCGCGCTTCACCCTTGAGGCATATGTGCGCAGTGCCGGGGTCTCGGTCATCGCCGACTACGTCTGCCTCTACATCGTGCGCCGCGACGACGGCAAGCACATCACGCAGAGCGGCAGTTACGCGATGCGCTTCGACTCGGCGAAGGCCCTGATGGACCTGATCGCCGAGCTCTACCCGCCCGGTGACAAGCGCGACGAGCTGATGATCCGGCCGTTCGTGATCACGCTGCTGCCGCAGTTCGACCACCGCTGGCTGAAGGCCAAGGCCGGTACGCGCCAGGACAAGCTGGACCTCGCGCGGCCGCTCATGGAGAAGTACTGGACGCCGGGCGTGGCCCGCCGGCTGAAGGTGCCCGAGCGGCTGCGGATGTATTACGTCGCCGAGGGGCGGGCCGATCTCCTGGAGGACCACCTCAAGTTCCTCCAGGAGAAGAAGGTGCCCGAGGTGATCCGCAAGGGCACGGAGGCCAAGCCCTACCTCGCGTATCCGCACTTCGAGGACGAGGCGGCGGGCGTACCCGCCGAGATGTTCGCGGTCACGGTCTCGGAGTGGGTCGACGGGGTACGTGTCACCGCGCCCAGGGGGACCGCGCCCCAGCGCGCCGTACCCAAGCCTTCCTTCGCCCGGCGCGTGGTGCGCAAGCTGCGCAGGATGGCCCGCGGCGCGATGGCGCGCCGCCGTCCGGCCCGCTCCTGACGGAGGCTCACCAGACCCCTGGTCCGTTTTCCGGCCCCTCCCGGAACCGACGGGAGACGGACCAGAGGCAGTGTCCGGCCGGAAGCCAGGGCGGCGCGAGAGCGTCCGTACGACGACCGGCCGGCGGTCCAGCGGGCGGAATGCGGAGGCGGCGCCCGGAGCGGCTCACGTACATTGCGGGGAGAACCGGGCGAGCAAGAGTGGGGTCTGTACGTGTCAGGGGCAAGGCAGGGCGTCGCGGAGGCCCGCAGGATCGTCGTCAAGGTCGGTTCCTCATCGCTGACCACCGCGTCGGGGGGCCTCGACGCGGACCGCGTCGACGCGCTCGTCGACGTACTCGCCAAGGCGCGCAGCGGCGGTGAGAAGGAGATCGTGCTGGTGTCGAGCGGCGCCATCGCCGCCGGGCTGGCACCGCTGGGGCTCGCCCGCCGCCCCAAGGACCTGGCCAGGCAGCAGGCCGCCGCCAGCGTCGGCCAGGGGCTGCTCGTGGCCCGCTACACGGCCTCCTTCGCGCGGTACGGCGTGCGCGTCGGCCAGGTGCTGCTGACCTCCGACGACACCAGCCGCCGCGCCCACTACCGCAACGCCTACCGGACACTGGACCAGCTCATCACCATGGGCGCGGTCCCGGTCGTCAACGAGAACGACACCGTCGCCACGGACGAGATCCGCTTCGGCGACAACGACCGGCTCGCCGCCCTCGTCGCCCATCTCGTACGGGCCGACCTGCTGGTGCTCCTCTCGGACGTGGACGGGCTGTACGACGGCGACCCCAGCACCCCCGGCGCCGCGCGCATCGACGAGGTGCACGGCCCCGGCGACATCGCGCACGTCTCCATCGGCAGTGCGGGCAAGGCCGGCGTCGGCACCGGCGGCATGGTGACCAAGGTCGAGGCGGCCCGTATCGCCGCGGCCGCCGGCATCCCCGTCGTCCTCACCTCCGCCAGCCACGCCGCCGACGCCCTCGCGGGCCGCGACACGGGCACGTACTTCCACCGCACCGGCCGACGCAGCGCCGACCGGCTGCTGTGGCTCGCGCACGCCTCGACGCCGCAGGGCGCGCTCACGCTCGACGACGGGGCGGTACGGGCCGTGGTGGAGCGGCGTACGTCGCTGCTGCGCCAGCCGGGATCGCCGCGGTCGAGGGGGAGTTCAGCGCGGGCGACCCCGTGGAGCTGCGGGACACGGCGGGCGTGGCCGTCGCCCGGGGGCTCGTCAACTACGACGCCAAGGAGATCCCGCAGCTGCTCGGACGCTCCACCCACGACCTGGCGAAGGAGCTCGGGCCCGCGTACGAGCGCGAAGTCGTACACAGGGACGATCTGGTCGTTCTCCACCCCTGAAACGGCTGAAAGACCGGCCCCGGGACAGAGACCTTCGCGAAAACCGCCCCGCGCCGGGCCCAGGACTGGTCAACTTTGTTGCGGGGATCCAGGGGGACACCGCACAGCGACACATCAGAGGAGGCCGCCGGTGAGACGAGTACGTCCGGGGGCGCTGCCCCGAGGCACGGTCGGGCGAACCCTGACCAGTGTCGGGGCGGGAGCGGACTTCGACGGAGGCCCGGAGCCGGATCAGGCGCCGGGCACCGGCCGGGAGGCCCACGGCAGCCGGGAAGCGTCGAGGCTCTGGCACATCACCCTCAGCGTCTCGGGGGCCGAGACGCCGCTGCAGGAGGTCAGACGAGGTCTCGAACAGCTCGCCCACGACCATCCCTTCCTGCTGACCAGCAGGTACGCCAACGACCACGCGGAGATCCGCTACTGGGAAGAGGCACGGGACCTGCACGACGCCGCGGCCGTCGCGCTGCGCCTGTGGGGCGAGCACCGGTCCACGTCGAAGCTGCCGCCGTGGGAGATCGTGGGCCTGGAGGTCATCGACCGGGACACCTACCACCAGCGGATCGCCGAGGGGTACGGCCCGCCGCCCGCGGCCCCGGTCGGTGTGCACCCGTACTGACCGGCCGCCGCGCCGCCGGGGCGGCCGGGTCCCGGCGTGCGCCGTCTCGCGGAACGGGATGACCCGGTGGATGCACGCGGAGCGCGCATTAGTCTGCGGGTATGACCTCGCACTCTCCTCTCACCGACTCCGACACGACCGCCGCCGGGGCCACGGTCGCGTCGACCGCACGCCGGGCCCGCGTCGCCGCCGACGCGATCGCGCCACTTCCGCGCTCCGCCAAGGACGCCGCGCTGCTGGCCGTCGCCGACGCGCTGGAGGCCCGTACGGACGAGATCGTCGAGGCCAACGCCCAGGACATCGCCAAGGCCCGCGCCGCCGGGACGAGCGACACGGTGATCGACCGGCTGACGCTGACCCCGGAGCGGGTCGCCGCCATCGCCTCCGACGTCCGGGACGTGGCCGCGCTGCCCGACCCGGTCGGCGAGGTCGTACGCGGCTCCACCCTGCCCAACGGCATCGATCTGCGGCAGGTGCGCGTGCCGCTCGGCGTCGTCGGGATCATCTACGAGGCCCGGCCGAACGTGACCGTGGACGCCGCCGCGCTCTGCCTCAAGTCCGGCAACGCGGTGCTGCTGCGCGGCTCGTCGTCGGCGTACGCATCCAACACCGCGCTCGTCGGCGTCGTGCGCGACGCGATCGCCGGGGCCGGCCTGCCCGCCGACGCCGTGCAGCTCGTGCCGGGGGAGTCCCGCGACTCGGTGCGCGAGCTGATGCGCGCCCGCGGCCTGGTCGACGTCCTGATCCCGCGCGGCGGCGCGTCCCTGATCCGTACGGTCGTCGAGGAGTCCACCGTCCCCGTCATCGAGACGGGCACCGGCAACTGCCACGTCTACGTGGACGCCGAGGCCGACATCGACATGGCCGTCGAGATCCTGGTCAACTCCAAGGCGCAGCGGCCCAGCGTCTGCAACGCGGCCGAGACGCTCCTTGTCCACCAGGACATCGCCGACGCCTTCCTGCCGCGCGCCCTGGACGCGCTCGCCGGGGCGGGCGTCACGGTCCACGGCGACGAGCGGGTGCTCCCGTACGCCGAGGGGACCAAGGCGGCCGTCGTGGCCGCCACGGAGGAGGACTGGGAGACCGAGTACCTCTCGTACGACATCGCCGCCGCCGTCGTCGACTCGCTGGACGGGGCCGTCACCCACATCCGCCGCTGGACCTCCGGGCACACCGAGGCGATCGTCACGACCTCGCAGGCCGCGGCCCGCCGCTTCACGCAGCTGGTGGACTCGACGACGGTCGCGGTGAACGCGTCCACCCGCTTCACGGACGGCGGTCAGTTCGGTTTCGGCGCCGAGATCGGCATTTCGACGCAGAAGCTGCACGCCCGCGGTCCGATGGGCCTGCCCGAGCTGACCTCGACGAAGTACATCGTGACGGGCGACGGCCACACGCGTTAGCGAACTCCTCGTTCGCACGTTCTCTGCCCAAAACGACCGTCCCGGTCTACGCTGAACGGGTGCCGGACGACGTGGGGGGCAAGCCGTTCGAGGACGGCTGGGAGCCCAACGACGACCGCGGGGGCGCGGACGAGGACTTCGCCTCCGTGGTATTCGACGAGGACTTCGTACGGGCCGCCGAGGTCCATGAGCCGACCGCTGTCGAGCGGCTGCTGGCGGCCGCCCAGGCGCGCGCCGAGGCCGAGGCGGCCAGGGCGCGGGCCGGCAAGGTCCCTCCGGACGACGACCTCTACGAGGACCTCTACGACGACGGGTACGGATCCGGGTACGGCGCCCGCGAGTACGGCCACGACGGCGCGTACGGCCCGTTGGACGACGAGTACGGCGACGGCGCGGGCCCGTACGGGCGGCACGGCGGCGCCCTGCGCCCGTACCGCGGGAACGCGCGCTGGCACCGGCCCGTGGCGTGGATGCTGGCCCTGCTGATGGGCATCGGGATGGTGGCGCTCGCCTTCACCGCGGTCTACCGGGGCGCGTCGGCGGGGCGGCACGACCAGGTGCCGCCGCCCGCGACGAGCGACAACTCCCGGCCCGGCGGTCCTTCCGCCTCCGCCGAGTACTCCGCGCCGGCCGCGCCCGCGGTTCCGCGCCCTGCGCCCTGACGCGCGGTCGCCCTGGTGCGTGAGAACTCCGCGGAAGTTCTCACGCACCAGGGCGTTTACCTTCACGGTCATCGACCTACTCTGAAGGTGTGACCCCTCCCCCAGGGGGGCTTCTCACTTGTCCGCGCAGGCGAACTCATGACGGACAGGCCCTGCCCGACGCCTCGCGGCTGTAGCGGAGCGTAGCGCATCGACTTCCGTGGGTGGCGGAGATCGGGAGAAGCCATGGCAAGCCGTGGAGAGCCGCCAGAAGTCCCACCCGAGGGCCTCCCGGGCGGCGACGACGAGTACCGGTCCGTCGTCTTCGACGAATCGTTCGTGCGGGCTGCCCGCCTCCAGGAATTCTCCGCGCAGGAGCGCATGAACGACCACGCGGAGGCCGTGCGCAGCAGGCCCGCCCGGGCGGCATCCCGCGACGGCGGCAGCGGTGGCGGCCGCAGGGGCACGGGGGCCAGGCAGGCGCTGGCGCTCGTCCTGGTGGTCGGGCTCGCCTTCGCCATGGCGATCTACCTGGGCGTACGCCACCCCTACCAGCCGTCGCCCGCCCCGCACGCCGGACCGCTGCGGATGTCGGTGGTACCGCTGGCCCCGGAGAGCACGGTGCCGGGCGGAGCGCCCGCCGAGCTCTTCGAGCACAGCCCGGCCGCGCGGTTCCGGACGGGCGCGGAGGGCATCGCCCTGCCGGCCGCACGGCGCACCGCACACTTCTCGGAGGGCCAGGTGCTGTCCGCCCTGACCATCGCGAAGGACTACCTCGTCGCTTCGTCCCTCGCCCCGGACGTGCTGAAGGGCTCCACCGTCCGTCCGGTGCGCGTGCTGCTCGACCCCGACCAGCTGACGCAGTTCGACCGCAGCTTCGACGCCCCCGCCGGTGACGGCAGGCACGCGGCCACGGGCTGGCTGGTGCGCTTCGACCCGGGGAAGGTGGCGCTCGCGGCCCCGCAGGTGCGCGTCCGGGGCGTACTGCGCGCCGAGGAGACGGAGTCCGGCCGTCTCGAAGTGACCTCCGAGCACACCTTCGTGTACGCGCTGCGGCCGGCGGGGGACTCTGCCGGGCTGCCGCGGGCGGACGGCGCGTCGCTGTTCACCGTCCGCCGCGAACTGCACTTCCGCTTCGACCGCGACGACCTGCGGATGCACCGGGCCGAACTGCTCTTCTCGTACGTCCAGGCCGGGCCCCAGGCATGCTCGGCCGACGCGGCGCACCGCCTGCGGCCCGTGCTGGCCGGGCAGCGGGCGGCGGACGACCGGGGACCCGCCGGGACCGATCCGTACGCGACGGGCCGGGCCACGACGGCGCTGTGCGGGACGCTCGCGCCGAGCGCCATGCCCAGCACCCGGGACGACGGCTGATCCGGGGCGCCGCCCGGACCCGGGTCTGGACCCCGGACCCTGATCCGGTGCTCAGCCGTCGGACGGGCTCGACTTGCCTCCGCCGTTGAACTTGTCCCGCAGCTTGCCGCCCAGGTCCCCCGCACCGCCCGCGATGTCGCCCACGAGCTTCATCAGCGGGTCCTTGCTGGTGCGCACCGTGTCGGCGTAGTGGGAGGCGGACTCCCGGAAGGAGTCCGTGACGGACGTGTCGCCGTCCTCGTCGCGCTTCGGGTAGTGGCCGTCCATGATCCGCTGGTGGTCGCGGCTCTCGGCCCACTTCTTCAGCTCGGCGGCCCGCACCGTGGTGAACGGGTGCGAGCGCGGCAGGACGTTGAGGATCTTCAGCACGGAGTCGCGCAGATCGCCTCCCGCTTCGTACTCCTCGGCCTGCTCCAGGAACGCGTCCACGTTCATCTCGTGCAGGTGGTTGCCACCGGCGATCTTCATCAGGCCGCGCATCGACGCCCGGAGGTCCTGGCCGACCAGCAGGCCGGCCCGGTCGGCGGAGAGCTCCGACTTGCGGAACCACTCGCGCAGCGCCGTCACGATCGCCATGATCGCGATGTTGCCGAGCGGGATCCAGGCGACCTTGAGCGCCAGGTTCGTGAGGAACAGCAGGATCGTCCGGTAGACGGAGTGCCCGGACAGTGCGTGGCCCACCTCGTGGCCGACGACCGCCCGCATCTCCTCCTCGTCGAGCAGCTCGACCAGGCCCGTGGTGACCACGATGATCGGCTCGTCGAGGCCGATGCACATGGCATTGGGCTTCGGGTCCTGCGTGACGTACATCGGAGGGACCTTCTTGAGGTCCAGGATGTAACAGGCGTCCAGCAGCATCGTGTGCAGATGCGCGAACTGGGCCTCGCTCACCCGCACCGAGTCGGAGAGGAAGAGCAGCCGCAGGCTGCGCTCGGGAAGGAGTCCGCTGAGTGCCTTGAACACCGTGTCGAAGCCGGTGAGCTTGCGCAGGGCCACCAGGGCCGAGCGGTCCGCCGGGTGTTCGTACGCCCTGGACGAGATGTCCGGGAAGCGCCGGCGGTTGCGGCTCGGTACGTTCTCGTGATTGCCGTCGGTCATGGATGGCCCCCTGTCTACGAGTGTTTCCCGTCCCCCGGACGGCCCCAGCGTATGTGCTCACGTGCGCCGCGCTCGGCCGGTTCCCGGAGCCGGTCATTGCGTGAACGACCGAGTCGGCGTGAGCGTGCCCGGGCCGCCCGCATACGATGTTCGTGAAGTCTCCCCTCCGACTCCCGACTCCCGATAGGTCCTGCCGAAGATGAGCCTCCACAGCACCGCCGCCTCCCTCGTGACCCTCGCCTCCGGTGAAGGCGGCGAGCACGGCGGGAACCACGCGTCCCTCAGCCCCTACGTCACCGGCGTCGGCGCGTTCCTCGCGCTCATGCTCCTGCTGTGGATCACCACTCGCTTCAACCGGGACCGCTGAGTCGGGGCCGCGGCAGGGGGCCAGTAGGCTCTGCACGCATGGGAGAGCAGCAAGTGCCGAGCGGTCCGGGCAAGCGCCGACTCGGCGTGATGGGCGGGACGTTCGATCCGATTCACCATGGGCACCTGGTGGCCGCCAGTGAGGTGGCCGCCCAGTTCCACCTCGACGAGGTGGTGTTCGTGCCGACCGGGCAGCCGTGGCAGAAGAGCCACAAGCAGGTCTCCCCGGCCGAGGACCGCTATTTGATGACGGTCATCGCGACCGCGTCCAACCCGCAGTTCTCGGTGAGCCGGATCGACATCGACCGTGGCGGCCCGACCTACACCATCGACACGCTGCGGGACCTGCGTGAGCTGAACAGCGACTCGGACCTCTTCTTCATCACCGGCGCGACGCGCTCGCCCAGATCCTCACCTGGCGGGACGCGGAGGAGCTGTTCTCGCTCTCCCACTTCATCGGTGTGACCAGGCCCGGTCACGACCTGACGGACGACGGCCTGCCCAAGGGGGGCGTCTCCCTGGTGGAGGTGCCGGCCCTGGCGATCTCGTCGACCGACTGCCGGGCGAGGGTCGCGGCGGGTGAGCCTGTCTGGTATCTCGTTCCGGACGGTGTGGTCCGTTACATCGACAAGCGCGAGCTGTACCGCCGTTGAGCGGACGGCCCGGCCGTACGGGGAGCACAGACAAGCAGGGAGAGGGCCACCGGTGAACGACCGACAGCACCCGTACGACCCGTACGACCCGTATGCCCAGCAGCCGGAGATCATCGGCTACGACGCGTACGGGCAGCCGGTGTACCAGCAGGCGCAGCAGCAGACACAGCAGTACGACGCGCAGCAGCAGCAGGGTTACGGCTACGACCCGTACGCGCAGCAGCCGCCGTACGACCCGTACGCCCAGCAGCAGGAACAGCAGCAGTACGGGTACGTCGACACCGCTCAGCAGTGGATCCCGCAGCAGGCCGCACCCGCATCCGATCCCGCGCCCGTCCCTGAGCCCGCTCATGTGCCGGACCCGGAGCCGGAGCCCCAGGTCGCTTCCGTGCCCCAGCAGCGCCGCCCCACGCCCGAGTACGCGACCGAGCAGTTCTCCTTCGTCGAGGAGCCGGACGAGAACTCCGAAGACGTCATCGACTGGCTGAAGTTCACCGAGAGCCGCACCGAGCGCCGCGAGGAGGCCAGGCGCCGCGGCCGCAACCGCGTCGTCGCCCTGGTCGCCGCGGTGGCGCTGGTGGTCGCGGGCGGCGTCGGCTACCTCTGGTACGCGGGAATGCTGCCCGGCCTCTCCGGCAAGGAGGACACTCCGCCCGCCGCGGCGGGCGCCCGCAGAAGCGCGACGTGATCGTGGTGCACCTGCACACCAGGGAGGGCGCCACCTCCACCGCGCTGCTCGTGGACAACGTCACCACGGAACAGGGCACCACCGTCCTGCTCCCCAACTCGCTCGCCGTGGCGAGCGACGACGGCACCACGACCACGCTCGGCAAGTCCGTCGACGACGACGGTTCGGCGGGCACGCGCGAGGCGCTCGGTTCCGTACTGGGGACGAAGATCGGCGGCTCCTGGCGGCTCGACACCCCGTACCTGGAGAACCTCGTCGAGCTGGTCGGCAACGTGGAGGTCGACACCGACACCGATGTGCCCGACTCCAAGAAGGGCGCGTCACCCGTGGTGCGGCAGGGCAAGGGGCAGACGCTGAGCGGCCGCATGGCCGTCGCGTACGCCACCTACCGCGCGCCCGGTGAGGCCGAGGCCGAGCAGCTCCGGCGCTTCGGGCAGGTCATGCAGGGCGTACTGAAGAAGATCTCGGACGACCCGCAGGCCGCGACCACCACCGTGCGCTCGCTGGCGCAGATCCTCGACCCCTCGCTGCCGGAGAAGGACCTGGGCGCCTCGCTCGCCAAGCTCGCCGGACACGCCAAGGCCGGCGACCACCGGACGGCGCAGCTGCCGGTCCAGCCCGACGGCACGCTGAGTGACTCCGACGCCGAGAGTGTGGTGAAGGACATTCTCGGCGGCTCGGTCAGCAGCCCGGAGCAGGGCGCGGCCGTACGGGTCGGCGTCAGGAACGCCCAGGGGACCACCGGCGCCACCGAGACCGCGAGGATTGACCTGGTCAACGGCGGATACGCGTTCGTGGACGCCGGCAGGGCCGCCTCCGTGGTCACGTCGTCGCAGGTCAGCTACGGCGACGCGGCGAAGAGGGCGACGGCGGAAGAGGTGGCGAAGACGCTGGGTCTGCCGGCGGGCGCGGTGCGCAAGGGCAAGGCGGCCGCGAACGCCGACGTGACGGTCGTACTGGGCCAGGATTTCGAGGTGGAGTAATCCCGTCGGCGCTGTCGGCGGTCCGTGAGACCCTGGGGGTATCTCTGACCGCCGACGAAAGCCTGCTTGTGACCGCCACTGACCGTTCCATCGAGCTCATCAACGCCGCCGCTCAGGCGGCCGCAGACCGGCTCGCGCACGACATCATCGCGTACGACGTCAGCGATGTGCTCTCCATCACTGACGCCTTCCTGGTCGCCTCGGCGCCCAACGACCGCCAGGTCAAGTCGATCGTCGACGAGATCGAGGAGCGGCTGAACAAGGACCTCGGCGCCAAGCCCGTGCGTCGCGAGGGCGACCGCGAGGCCCGCTGGGTGCTTCTCGACTACGTCGACATCGTCGTCCACGTCCAGCACAGCGAGGAGCGTGTCTTCTACGCGCTGGAGCGCCTCTGGAAGGACTGCCCCGAGATCGCCCTGCCCGAGGACGCCGTCAAGACCCGCGGCCTGGCCGAAGAGCACGCGAAGCTGCATGCGGCCGGCGAAGTGGACGGAGACCTGAGCTGAACGCCAGCGACACCGGCAAGCGGAGCCGGGGCCGCAGGATCATCCTGTGGCGACACGGCCAGACCTCCTGGAACCTGGAGCGCCGCTTCCAGGGCAGCACGGACATCGAGCTGACCGAGACCGGCGTCGCCCAGGCGCGCCGGGCCGCGAGGCTGCTCGCCTCCCTGAAGCCGACGCGATGATCGCGTCCGACCTCAAGCGGGCGGCGGCCACGGCCGGTGAGCTGTCGGCCCTGACCGGCCTCGACGTGACGTACGACGCGGGACTGCGCGAGACGTACGCGGGTGCCTGGCAGGGCCTGACGCACGAAGAGATCATCGGGCGGTTCGGCGAGCAGTACGCGGCGTGGAAGCGCGGCGAGCCGGTGCGGCGCGGCGGCGGCGAGCTGGAGACCGAGGTCGCCGACCGGGCGGCTCCCGTCGTCCTCGCGCACGCCGACAAGCTGCCCGACAACGGCACGCTCGTCGTGGTCAGCCACGGCGGCACCATCCGCACCACCATCGGGCGGCTCCTGGGTCTGGAGTCGTACCACTGGGAGGGCCTCGGCGGGCTCTCCAACTGCTGCTGGTCGGTGCTGGGCGAGGGCGCCCGCGGCTGGCGGCTGACGGAGCACAACGCCGGGACGCTCCCGGAACCGGTGCTCGGCGACGACGACTGACGGATTTCACTTTCCGGCAGGTCGCAGGCTAAAGTTCTTCTTGTTCGCAGCGCACAGCGCGGAGAACAGCGGGGCTATAGCTCAGTTGGTAGAGCGCCTGCATGGCATGCAGGAGGTCAGGAGTTCAATTCTCCTTAGCTCCACAACCGCAGTCAGGATCCCGGTTCCTCCTTCAGGAGGGACCGGGATTTCTTGTTGTGCCGGTTGAGAGGGTTCCATCCGCCGCAGGCTCTCTTCACCGTCGGGGGCGTGGGTGACGATGCGGCGTTCCGGCGTTCCGTCGAGGGCAGCGGCACCGGCGCCAGGCTCGGCGCCATGACGACGGCCCCGCCGGCAAGTCCCGTATCCGGTAAGGAACCTGCCCCTGACAACCGCCCCCGGCCACCCCGCGCCGGACCCGGCGCGTCCGGCGCCGGATGCCAGGGGGCTGCTCGTCACCGCCACACAGCCCGGCCAGTTGCCCGGCGCAGCGGCATTCGGCACTCTCTTCCTGAACCGGCTGGATGAGCCGGAACGCATGCATACGCCGATGCGCTGTGGGTATGCGCCCCTGCGCCGGCTGCCGCGTCGGTCTTCGGCGCTGCGGCGGGCCTCCTGCGCCCACGTCACTGACCCCCTTGCGGAGCCATGGCAGAATCGGACGGCCGGAGGGGGACGACGGTCTGACGGGGAGGGAGAGCGCGATGCCCGTGAGCATCCTCGATGCGGTCCGTGCTCTGCCCGGCAGCGACAACGGAGGTATCGCGTACGTGTGCACGGCCTGCCGCCACAGCTGGAACTGAGTGATGGGCGCACACAGGCGGAAATGCGACTGGTGCGGCAGTGGCACGCCCATCGTCAGGGACATGGAACCGGTCAACGCCGACTACCAGTACTGGTGCGAGGAATGCGCCCGGGCGCTGATCATAAAAGGCGACCCCATCGAGACGTACCGCGAACTCGAGGGTGAGCCGATCTACGGTCGGCTGCTCGACGAGCACTGCACGCTCAAGCGTTTCTACTCCTTCGCCACAGCATGAGCGCAGAGTCGGGCATATAGGGACGGAACGGGCGCGTGGGCAAAGGATTTGGTGGAGCGCCGGGGGACCGGTAATGTTGGCGGAGCCGCCGGGGAAGCCCGGAAAGCGGCAGAACGCACGGGGCTATAGCTCAGTTGGTAGAGCGCCTGCATGGCATGCAGGAGGTCAGGAGTTCAATTCTCCTTAGCTCCACAGGAAGAAGATCCCGTCCGGTCGAATCGACCGGGCGGGATCTTCTCTTTCCGGTGGGCCGGCCGGCTCAGCCCCGGCCGCTGCCCAGGGCCTTTCTGCCGCCACCCGGCAGTGCGGGCCGCCCCGGCCGTTCGGGGGCCTCCCGCGCGATGCGCAGCGCCAGCGCGGGGCAGCGGCGCACGGCGCGCTGGGCGGCCCCCTGGAGGTGCACCGGAACCGACGCGTCCGCGAGGGTCGGATAGCCGTCGGGGCCGAGCCGGATCAGCTCCGGGACGATGTCGGCGCACAGCCCGTGGCCCTTGCACAGCGTCCAGTCCACCGCGAACTTCTCGCCGCTCGGGAGGCCCTCCTCCTCGTGACCGGGGCCCGGCAGCGGCAGTACGCCCAGCGTCTCCCGGCCGCAGCCGCCGCCCAGGACGTGCGCCGCCAGGTCGTCGGTGAAGGCGTTGAGGGTGGAGACGAAGAAGCGCACCGAACCGTCGGGGTGCTTGCACGCGCCCCGGCCCTTCACGGCCCGCGTCACTTCGCGCAGGGCCTCCAGTGCGGCCTGCCCGCCGCCGTTGAGTACGTCGGAGAGGCCGCCGGCGGCGGCGGGCAGTCCCAGCCGGCAGGGGCCGCACTGGCCCGCCGTCTCCGCCGCCAGCCAGTTCGGTGACGCGCAGCGACTCGCCCAGCGGGCAGGTCTCCGGGCCGATCGGGAGGATCGCGCCCGCGCCGAGCGCGCCGCCGAGGGAGGCGAGGGACTCGCGGGAGATCACGGCGTCGTGCGCGGCGACCGCGTCGATCCAGTTGCCGTGGTAACCGCCCGTCAGCACGCCCTGGGGCAGCGGCGGGGCGCCGGCCATCTGGAGGACGTAACGCAGCGGCACTCCGGTGGGCACCTCGACCACCATGGGGCGCGAGACCGCGCCGGAAAGGGTGAGCATGACGGTGCCCGGCTCGTCCACCAGGCCGGTGTGGCCGTAGCGGCGGGCACCGGTGCGGGCGGCGACGGCGAGCTGCGCGAAGGTCTCCGTGTTGGACAGCAGGGTGGGAGCGCCCCCCACCCCTGTCTCGGAGGCGCGCTCGCGGCGGCCGGGCGGCAGGGCCGGGCCGCCGTTCGCGGCGCGGATGAGGGAGGACGCCTCGCCGGAGACCATGCGCTCGGGGGTGCGTACGGATCCGCGCGCGCAGCAGCTGACCACGCCGGTCGGACAGGCCGCGTTCGGCGAAGGCGGCGCGGACGGATGCCTCGGTCGAGTTGCGGGTGACGCCGACGACCAGGGTGCGGGCGCCGAGTGCCTCGGCCGCGAGCAGGGCGCCGTCGAGCGCGAGGTGCGGGGCGCGATTGAGCAGGACGGTGTCCTTGCGGCAGGCGGGCTCGCCCTCGCTGCCGTTGATGACGACCACGGGCCGCACGCCGCGCCGGATGGAGGCCTGCGCGACCGCCCGCAGTTTCCTGCCGAAGGGGAAGCCGGCGCCGCCGCGGCCGCGCAGCGAGATGTGGTCGGCGAGTTCGGCCAGGCGTTCTCCGGCCATCGGTTCCAGGGGGCCGTGCACTTTCAGGTGCATACCGAGGTCGAGGCGCTCGACCAGGTCGAAGCCGGCCGTCAGCTGGGGAAGGCCGACCACGCGTACCTCGGGGACGTCGGGAAGGGGGACGTTCAACGTCGGTCTCCTGCGGGTGCGTGCCAGGGTTCTCCGGCGGCGGGCCGGTAGAGCGGACCCGGCGCGGGTTCGGTGCCGTCGTGGGGGCGGGGGTGGGGGAGCGGTCCGGCCGGGCGGC
>RHMC01000279.1 GCA_003719395.1 Streptomyces altiplanensis | reverse complement strand
CCTGCCCCGCCCCTGCCCCCCTCCCCCCGGTTCGGCCTTCAGCTCCCTGCCGGGCCTGCCGGTCGACCCGCCACCAGGGGTGTCGTCACTCGGGTGCCTACGGCCAGAGCAGTTCCCGCGCCCACTGTGTGCCGCCGTCCCGCCGGTACCGCAGCCGCACGTGCCGGCGCACGGCGTCCCCCTGGAAGAACTCCACCTCGGCGGGGTCGACGACGTACAGCGTCCAGGTCGGTACGCCGGCCTCCGGCTCGGCCTGTGCCCGTTCCCACGCGGACTCCGAAGCCCGCACCAACTCCCCGTACTCCGGCAGGACTTCGCTCTGCCGTCCCACCAGTGCGGAGGCGAGCGCGCCCGTCGACCGTGCGTGCAGGTCGGCCCGGCTCTCGTCCGGCGTCCCGGTGGTCACCGCGCCCCTGACCCGCACCTGCCTGCCCTGCGCCGCCCAGTAGAACCCGCAGCGCCGCGTGCGGGTGCGCGGCCAGCTGGCGGCCCTTGGCGCTGGTGGAGTGGGAGGCGAAGTGCCAGCCGCGGTGGTCCGCGCCGTGCAGCATCACGGTCCGTACGTCGGGGAGCCCGTCCTCGTCCACGGTCGCCAGGCTCATCGTGTGCGGCTCGGGCTGTCCGGCGGCGACGGCCTCGGCGAACCACCGGTGGAACAGGGGGAGCGGCTCGTGCGGTGCGGCGGCCGGGTCGAACGCGGGGAGTTCCGTGTCCCATACGCGCTGGGAGCGGAGCAGGTCCTGGAAGGTCATCCGGTCATCTCACACCATGCGCGGGAGAGCCGCACCACGGCTCCCGGCCGGGCGGGCACGGCGGGAGAGCCGCGCCACGGCTCCCGGCCGGGCGGGCACGGCGGGTGTGGCGGACGCGGCGGGAGCGGGCGGGGAATGCCGCAGCGCGGACCGTGGCGCGGTCCGCCGCTGCGTAGACAGGACTGGAGGGCAGGGCCCAGGGCTCAGTGACTCAGGGGTTCTTGGACTCCGGGGCTCGGGGGCGGTCAGGACTTCGGGGCTTCGGGGTTCGGGGCTTCGGGGTCCGAGGGCTCGGGGGCCTGCTTCGCGTGCTACTTCGTGGGCTTCTTGCCGGTGATGCCCAGATGCACCAACAGGGCCAGATGGGGCTTGAGTTCGTTCTGCTTCACACCCCAGGACTGGAAGCCCTTCTGGTGCGAGGCGACCGCCGCCAGCATCGCGACGAGCGAACCGGCCATCGCCGCCGGACTGATGTCCTTGTCGACCTTGCCCTTGGACTGGAGCTCCTTCACCGCGTCCGCAAGGGAGTTGGTCACGGAGTTCAGGATTTTCATGCGGATCTTGTGGAACCGCTTGTCGCCCTCCGCCGCGCCGAGGTCGACCACCCGGAGGATGGCGTCGTTCTTGCGCCAGAAGTCGAGGAAACCCTCGACGAGGTCTTCGGAGGTCGACCAGCCGGCCTTTCCGACCCAGGAACGGCCGGAGGCGAGTTCGGCCAATCCGGCGCCTTCTTTGGCCATTTCTTCCGCGATCTCGAGGACGGCGCCCTCCACATCGGGGAAGTACTGGTAGAACGTCGCCGGTGAAGTGCCCGCTTTCCGGGCCACATCGATGACTTTGACGTCCCGGTAGGGTGAGGAGCTGAGCATCTCACTGAGGCAGTCGAGCAGCTTCTGCCGCGTCGCCTGACCGCGTCGTCCGGCCACACGGCCATCGACGGTGCGCACTTGTCCTGTCATGCCGTCAGCTTACCGACGGGTGATCGGAGCGCGATTTGGCCGACTGCAAATGGGGAATCGGCCTGCCGCACCGGCCCGGCCGCGGCCTGCCTGTGGGCTGTCTGTGGCTTGTCTGCGCTCGGTCTTCGGCTCTTCTGCGGCTCTTCTGCGCCCCGTCCGCGAACCGCCGCCGGGGCCCGCGGGCCGGCTTCGACCCGAATAGTCTTATCAATAGCCTGTGGACAACTTCGGTGGAAAAGTCATGCGCCCCAAGGTGAATGCCCCCGCGATTGGCCAATTGTTCGATTTGCTTTCCTGCGCGAAGAGCGGCGGACCGTTAGTTTTGCGGTGATGGGCGCCACGCATTGCCCTGCCCTGTGTGACGGAAGGATCCGGGCCCATGGCCGTATATGCAGAAGGCATGCCGTGCTGGGTGGATGTGACGCTTGCCGACGTCGAAGCGGGCAAGCGATTCTACGGTGCGCTGTTCGGCTGGACCTTCGAGGACCCGGGCGTCGACGACCGGGGAAGAGCGGTGTGGGCCGGTTTCGTCAACGCCCTCAGCGACGGCAAGAAGGCCGCCGCCCTCGCGCCCAAGCGCGACGGGCGCATGCCCACCGCCTGGGGCGTCTACTTCGCCACCGACGACGCCGTGGCACTCGCCCGGAGGATCAGGGACGCGGGCGGCCAGATGGTGACGGATCCGCTGCCCGTTCCCCCGCTCGGCACGATGGCCGTGGCCGCCGACCCGGGCGGCGCCGTCTTCGGTCTCTGGCAGGCGGGCAGCCACGCCGGTTTCGAGAAGCGGGACATGCCCGGCTCCTTCTGCTGGGCCGAGGTCTACACGCGCGACAAGGAGCGGACCGACCCCTTCTACGAGACCGTCTTCGGCTTCCAGGGCTACGACCTCGACGAAGCGGGCGAGGACTTCAGGACGTGGTCGCCCGCCGGCGCCGACCCCGGTCCCGACACGGCCATCGGTGGCCGCAGTGTCATAAGCGACACCTTCCCGGCCGAGATGCCCGACCACTTCATGATCTATTTCGTGGTCGACGACTGCGACGAAGCCGCGTCGCGGGCCGTCGGTCTCGGTGGCCGGATCCAGGCGCCGCCCTTCGACACGCCCTACGGGCGGATCGCGGTTCTCACCGACGACCAGGGCGCCGTCTTCGCCGTACTCGCCGAGCAGACCGGGCACGCCGAGTCCGCCGGGACCGCGGAGCACACCGAGGTCACAGAGCATGCCGGGGCCGCAGAGCGCGCCGGGGCTGCCGGGGCCGCCGGATCCCGGGAAGCCGGAACCGGGGCGTAACGGGCCGCCGCGGAGTGGGCCGTCGCGGTGGTGGTGCGCGTGCGCGACCTGTCCGAATCCGGGTGAGACACCCCGTTCCGCCCCCGGGTTCGCCACCGCCGCTTCGGACAGGAAGAATCAGGGTGCGCACCGCTGGGTGGTGCCCAGTGGTGAGACGCTTCACGGGGCTGTGTTTGCGGCCTCGTACGGGGAGGTGGCAGGCAAGTTATGGATCAGCTGACGCAGCACGACCCGCGGCGGATCGGCCCGTTCGAGGTGCTGGCACGGCTCGGGGCCGGCGGCATGGGGCTGGTCTATCTCGCGCGGTCGGCGTCGGGCCGGCGCGTGGCGATCAAGACGGTGAGGACCGAACTCGCCGAGGACCAGCTGTTCCGCGTCCGCTTCACGCGTGAGGTGGAGGCCGCGCGGGCCGTCAGCGGTTTCTACACGGCCGCCGTCGTGGACGCCGACCCGCGGGCGGCGGTGCCGTGGCTGGCCACCGCGTACGTACCCGCGCCCTCCCTCGAAGAGATAGTGAATGAATGCGGGCCGATGCCGGCCCAGGCGGTGCGCTGGCTGGCGGCCGGAATCGCCGAGGCGCTCCAGTCCATCCACGGGGCGGGCCTGGTCCACCGCGACCTCAAGCCGTCGAACGTCCTGGTGGTGGAGGACGGGCCGCGCGTCATCGACTTCGGCATCGCGTCCGGCGTCTCGAACACCCGGCTGACCATGACCAACGTCGCCGTCGGCACGCCCGCCTACATGTCGCCCGAGCAGGCGCGCGACTCGCGCAGCGTGACGGGCGCCAGCGACATCTTCTCGCTCGGCTCGACGCTGGTCTTCGCGGCGACCGGGCACGCGCCCTTCCACGGGGCGAACCCGGTGGAGACGGTTTTCATGCTGCTGCGGGAGGGCCCGGACATCGAGGGGCTGCCCGACGAGCTGCGTCCGCTGATCGAGTCGTGCATGCAGCGGGAGGCCGTACGGCGGCCCAGCCCGGCCGACCTCCAGGCGCAGCTCTCGCCGCACCTCTTCGCCTCCGGCCAGGCGACAGCGGTACGGCGTCCGCGTGGCTGCCGGCGCGGGCCACCGCGATGATCGAGGAGCGGCGGGGCGGCCGCGCAGCCCGAGCGCGCCGCCGTCCCGGGCGCACTCCACACCGCCGAGACCGCCGGGACCGCCGCCGTTCGCCCCCGTGGCGTCCAGGGTCCAGTCCCAGCCGCAGTCCCAGGTCCACTCCCAGGCCCCGGTCGCTCCGTCCCAGGCCTCGTCCGCCTCCTCCGCCGCTCCGACCTCTCCGGTCCCTTCCGCCTCTCCGGCCCAGGCGTACACCGGTGGCCACGCGGCTCACCCCCCGCAGCACGCCGTACGGCTGCCCGGGGCCAAGGTGCCGATCGGGCCGGGCCCCCGCGTGGCCGACGGCCGCACCGCCGCCGTCCAGGTGCCGGGTGAGCAGGCCACCGGGTGGATCAGGCCCCCGGCCGGGATCGTCCCCGGGAACGGCGGGGACGCCGCCACCGGCGCCGTACCTCCGCCCGTGTCGTCCGCGCCCCTGCCCCCGCCCCCTTCCATTCCGCCGCCCTCGCCGTCGGTGGACGGCGCCGGCCCCTCCGGGGGGTGGCGGCCGTGGCGGTTCCGCATGTCCAACGACGTGTGGGGGACGCCCGCCGTCGCGGACGACCTCGTCTACGTCACCTCCTTCGAGGTGCACGCCCTCGATGTGGCCAGCGGCCGGCGGAAGTTCAAGACGCGTGACGTCGCCTGGGCGACGGCGGTCGCGGGCGGGCGCATCCACGCCTCCGACGGCCCCACGCTGTACGCCCTCGACGCGGCCGACGGCCAGGAGAGGTGGCGGCTGCAGACCGACGCCTGGGTGTACTCCCTCAAGGTCGACCGCGGCACCGTGGTGACCGGCACGCGGGGCGGCGGCGTCCAGGCATGGGAGGCGTCCAACGGTCAGAAGCTGTGGGAACTCACCGGCGCGCAGACCGACTTCGAGACCCCGGAGGCCGGCCCCGCCGTACACGACGACACGGTGTACGTGTGGCAGGACGCGAGGCTGCGCGCCCTCGATTCCCGTACCGGCCTGGAGCGCTGGTCGTACCCGATCGGTGACGCGGCGTCCTGCGGGGGAGTCCCGCTGCGGCTGACGTCGGCACCGGACGGCTGTGTGTACGTCGCCACGCGGCACGCGGCGTCCTCGCCGTCGACGCGGCCGGCGGCCGTGTGCGGTGGCACTTCGAGGCCCCCGCGGTCTTCCTGAGCCCGCCCGCCTTCGCGCCGGGCCCGGCCGTCACGGGCGGCGGCGTCTACCTCGCCGACTACCTGGGCACGGTGTACGCCCTGGACGCCTCCACCGGCAAGGACCGCTGGCGCATCGCCACCGAGTCCCGCCAGTCCATCGAGCCGGTGCTCGTCGCGGCGGGCAACATCCACGTGGGCAGCGGCAGCGCGCTCTACACCCTGGACGCGGTGACCGGCACCCCGAAGTGGCGCTTCGCGGCGGGCGGCGAGGTGGTCGGCGCCCCGGTCGTCTCCGACGGACGCGTGCACTTCGGCTCGGCGGACCACTGCCTCTACACGCTGGACGCGAGCGGCGGCCAGCTGCGCTGGAAGCTCGCGACGGGCGGGGAGATCACCGGGTCGCCGGTGGCGCAGAACGGCGTGGTGTACGCGTACAGCAAGGACCGGTGCGTGTACGCCCTGGACGCGGTGAAGGGCACGGCGACGGGCCGCACGTCGGGCACCCCGGGCCTGAGCCCGCCGGCCTGCCGGTGGGACGGGAACCGGCGGGACCTCCGCTTCTGCCGGAGGCCCCGCCGGTGCGGGCCGCGCGGGTCTACACGTCCGGGGTGCCGGTGTACGGGCATCCGGAGGGTGCGGGGTCCTCGGCCCGCGTCGCACGGCTGCCGGTCCGGTACTCCCGCGGCCGCGTGTCCGGTCGCGGGAGGTCAGCCGCACCATGACGTCCCGCAGTGGGCGCAGCGAGATCACCGGTGAGCCGTACTGCAGCGCGTGGCCCGGGATCATGCTGATCCTGAACCTCTGGTTGATCATCGCCACGATGGTCCGCAGTTCGAGCAGCGCCATGGAGTTCCCGATGCACTGGCGAGGTCCCGCACCGAAGGGGAAGTAGGCCATGCGGGGGCGTTCCCGTACGGCCTGCGGGGTGAAGCGGTACGGGTCGAAGGCCAGCGGGTTGTCCCAGTGGCGGGGATTGTGGTGCGAGACCAGCGGCGAGACGAGGACGGAGGAACCGGCCTCGATGTCGTATCCGCCGAGGGTGTCCGGGCCGACCGCGGC
>RHMC01000278.1 GCA_003719395.1 Streptomyces altiplanensis | reverse complement strand
GCGTGTTCTTGCAGGTCTCTGGTATATAGCGGTTGCTGGCCGCTGACACGAGGTGGTGCTTTGTGTCGTGGTGGCTGACGTGGAGCGGTACATCCGCAGGTGGCTCACTGTCATGAAGGTGGTACATCGCAGACAAAACCACGGCGTTCTGCATAAACAACAAGCTGAGAATCTGCGCGTGCATGTGGGGGTGTGGCGCGGGCGAGTTGCCACCTTGTGGGATGGATGTGTAGGTTTCAACGTTTTCTCTGCTGCCGTAGGGTCTGTGACCGAGGGCCGGGCGCTGGGACCGGCTCCGTTGCGCAGAGCAGGAGCTGAGCGATGTCAGGTCTCTCTGCTGCTTCGCCGGATGGGCCTCGGCTGAGCCAGGTGCCGCTGGCCGGTGCGGAGGCGGCGCGGATGGCGGCGGTGCGTCGCTACGACATCCTCGACACCCCGCCGGACGGGGCGTTCGACCGGGTCGCGGCGATGGCCGCCCGCCTGTTCGACGTTCCCGTGGCGAGTGTGACGATCGTCGATGCGGACCGGATCTGGTTCAAGGCCATCCACGGCCTGGACGGCGTCGCGCAGATCGGGCGCGACCCGGGGCTGTGCGGGTCGGCGATCCTGCGCGACGACACCCTGGTGATCCCCGACACCCTGAGTGATCCGGCCGCCTGCGCCAACCCGCTGGTCACCGGTCCCCTGGGCGTGCGGTTCTACGCCGGGGCGCCGATCATCACCTCGGACGGGCACCGGCTGGGCACGGTCAACGTCCTGGACACCAAGCCGCGCCTGATCACCGAGGCCGACACCGAAACCCTGGCCGACCTGGCCGCGATGGTCCTGGACGCCCTGGAACTGCGGCTTTCGGGCTTGCGGCTGCTGCGCGCGGAGCAGGAGCGCCGCAAGGTGGAGGAGGCGGCGCGGGAGCAGGCCGAGCGGGACACGGAGGCGATCACCGCGTTCGCCACCACCCTCCAGCGCACCCTGCTGCCCCCGGCGCTGCCGACGGTGCCGGGGCTGGAGCTGGCCTGCCACTACCAGACCGACTCGCCCCGCGACGTCGGCGGTGACTTCTACGACGTCTTCCCCCTGGGCGGACAGCGGTGGGCGTTCTTTTTGGGCGATGTGTGCGGCAAGGGAGCCGAAGCCGCCGCCGTCACCAGCCTGACCCGCTACACCCTGCGCGAAGCCGCCCAGCACCACGAGAACCCCACCGAAGTCCTGAACGCCCTCAACAGCGCCCTGCTGCTGGATCCCTCGATCGGCAGCCGGTACTGTACGTGCGTCTTCGGCACCCTGCAGCCCGCCCCCGGCGGCGGCTTCACCGTGACCCTGGCCATGGGAGGCCACCCTCCCGCCTTCCACGTCCAGCACGCAGAGGGCGATGACGGCGGGCTGTCGGTGGAGGGAGTACGCCCCCGGGGCGGCATGCTCGTCGGGGCACTGGAAGGCGCCCGCTTCGCCTCCCACACCTTCCACCTCGCCCCGGGCCACGGCCTGCTCCTCTACACCGACGGACTCACCGAAGCCCGCCTGCCGGACGGGACCATGCTGGGTGAGGAAGGTGTGGCCGCATTCCTCACCGCCCGCACCGCCCCGGACGCCGGCCGCCTGATCGAGGACACCATCGCCCTCATCACCGGCCTGCCCGCGGGTCCCGGCGACGACGTCGCCCTGCTCGCCCTGTCCGTGCCCCTGATGCCGCCCGACGGACAACCGGCCACTGCGTCGATGACCCGCACCCTGGCCACCACACCCGCCGATGACACGGCCCGCGCCGGCCAGGAGCACTGACCCGTGACCGATCACCTCACCCTCACCACCACCCACACCGACGGCCCCCTGGCCGTCCTCGACGTCGGCGGAGAGATCGACATACAGACCGCCCCCGCCCTGCGCGAAGAAGCCCTGGCCCTCATCGCTCAAGGACACCCGCACCTCATCCTGGACCTGACCGGAGTCACCTTTTGCGACTCCTCCGGCTTCAACGCCCTGATCGGCATCATGCGCTGCGCGACGGCCGCACACGGCTCCCTGACCCTGGCCGCAGTCCCCGACCGCCTCCTGCGCATGCTCGACCTGACCGGCCTCAGCGCCATCATGCCGTCCTACCCCAATACCGAAACCGCGATGAACTCCCACTCCGCCAGCACCCCCGAGCCCGCCTGACCCAGCAGCCCGATCCAACTTCGCTGGCGAACTGTCCAAGTTCGATGGCAGAGGACGGAGGGCGCGGCCATCTCTACCCCCAGCCCCCTTGTCCCATCTCCGCCTATCTGGTTCCGGTCTCAAACGATCTGGTCCCGCCGAATCGCATCGGTTGTGTCGTGGTCAGCGGCACCGGCCACGGAGACGATCCGCCGCTCTGTGACGCACTCGCGCATGAGGTTGCCACGCCTGGCGGGGGTCTGACCGGCTTCCTGCACCAGCGCACCGGACCTGTGACGGCTACCTCTCTGGTCGAGGACACCGTCACGCTGCTGATCTCGCTGCCCGATGGAACCGGCGACGACGTGGCCTTGTTGGCCTTGTCCGTGCCCGGCCGCCACACCGCACCCCACGGCGGTGTCGCCGCCACCGCCCACACCGTCGCCGCACCCGAACACTTCGGCCAGGAGTGAGGACCGACGTGACCCACACGCTGCACCTGACCGTCCAGCACCCCCGCCCCGGCCTTGCCGTCGCCGCGGTCGTCGGAGAAGTGGACCTGCACACGGCGCCCACCCTGTACTCCGAGGCTCTGGAGATCATCCAGCGGAGGCACCCGCGTCTGGCTCTGGACCTGGCGCAAATGGGCTTTTGCGACTCCGCCGGTCTGAGCGCGCTCATCGGCCTTTGGCACGCGGCCCAGGCGGCGGGCGGCGCGCTCAGCCTCGCCGCCGTCCCCGACCGCCTGATGCGCATGTTCAGCATGACCGGCGTCGACTCACTCCTGCCGGTCCATGCCACGGCCGCCGATGCGGTCGCCGCCATGACCGACAGCCAGTTCAGCGGCCTGAGAAGGCGTTGCGGTGTGATGTCTGGGGCGGCGGGGGGAAGGAGGGGCCGTAACCTTTGGAGGCTGTTGTGGAGCGTGATCGGATCGGGCTGGCCGAGGTGCTGGCGGCGGCGGAGGCTGCCGCGCCGGTGCGCTCCCTCGATGTCGTGGCGCACAATCTGCGTGAGCGGTTCGGGGCGCGGTATGTGTCGTTTCTGTTCGTTGACGTCGTGGGCCGACGCCTGCTGCGGGTCCACGAGGAGAAGGCGGCACCGCAGGAGCAGGGCGCTGACCAGGTGCCGCTGGCGGGCAGTGTCTACGACGAGGTCCTGCGCACCCAGAAACTGGTGCAGGCGCCGAAGGACGGACAGGAGCAGCGGGTGCTGGCTCCGGTCACCAACCGCGGCGACACCATCGGGGTCCTGGAGCTGTTTCTCGCCCACGTCACCGAGGACGTGCTGGCACAGGTGGAGGAGGCCGCGCACGCGCTGGCGTACGTCATCGTCACCGACCGCCGGTTTACCGACCTCTACCACTGGGGCAACCGCACCGCCACGGTCCGCCTGGCCGCGGAGATCCAGCGCCAGCTCCTGCCCTCGGCCCCCTCCTGCGAGGCCGCCGAGTTTGCTCTCGCCGGTGCCCTGGTCCCGGCCTCCGACATCGCCGGTGACACCTACGACTACAGCCTCGACCACGACACCCTGCACCTGTCGATCACCGACGCCATGGGCCACGACGTCGACGCCTCCCTCATGGCCACCCTGGCGGTCAACGCCTCCCGCGGCGCCCGCCGCGCCGGCATGGACCTGGCCGAACAGGCCCGCCAGACCCACCGGGCCCTCCTGGACCACGGCCGCCGCACCTTCGCCACCGGCCAGCTGCTGCGCATCGCCCTGGACGGCACCAGCGCCCAGCTCGTCAACGCCGGCCACCCCTGGCCGCTCCGGCTGCGCGACGGCATGGTCGAAGAGATCCAGCTGCACATCAAGCTCCCCTTCGGCGTCGTCGGCCAGGGCGCCTACCAGGTACAGGACCTTGACCTGCGCCCCGGCGACCGCATCGTGCTCTACACCGACGGCATGCAGGATCGCCAGGCGAAAGCCGTCGACCTGCCCGGCGTCCTCCGCGACACCGCCACCGAGCACCCCCGCGAGGCCGTGCGCGCCATGGTCGCCGCGGTCACCGAAGCCTGCGACGGCCACGTGCAGGACGACGCCACCGTCCTGTGCCTGGACTGGCACGGCCCCACCCCCGAAAGCCGCAACGCAAACGCCGGCGCCTGACCCAGCCGCGCGACCGACCGTCCAATCACCCAACGGCACGCCCGCAGACTTCGATGACTGGGAGAAATCGAGCTGCCGGGCAGGTAGCAGCGCATCCGGGACGACAGTGCATCCGGATAAGGGCACCCATGCCGGCGTGGACGCCGACGCGGCGGCGACACCCGGCAGGGGAGAGTCCGAGCCAGGGGGTCAGGTGGTGGGTTGGGGTGCGAGGGCGTCTTCGAGGGTGGGGTGCAGCGGGAGGATGGTGTCGAGGCCGACGATGCGCAGCAGGTCGAGGACTGGTGTGGGGGTGTGGGCCAGGCGCAGCCATCCGCCGCGGGTCTGGGCGGTGTTGTTCGCGGCGACGAGGATGTTGATGCCGCTGGAGTCCATGAAGGTGACGTCGCGGAAGTCGGCGACCGTGTGCGGGGCGGAGCCGTCCGGCGCGGTCAGGGCCTGGCGGAGGATGTCGGCCGTGGTGTGGTCGATGTCCCCGGCCAGGGCGACGACGCGCACGCCGCCGGCGGTGATGTGTTGGGAGACGGACAGCAGGGCCTGACTCATACCGTCTCCGTCCAGTCCTTTGGTGGGGCGTTCGCTGCTGCGAGGCTCGTTGTCCACGCAAACGTATGCCGCTGCGCGGTGTCAACTGTGCCAGGTCGGGTGGAAAGCCCCTGGGGCGGGCAGCCGGGAGGGGACCGTGCGATGCTTCGCGGACACAACGCGAAGTTCATGTGGCGATCAGGTGAGACAGGGCGGGGCGGGCGTATGGAGCAGGCCGCGGGGGACGAGGGACGGAAAACCGGGGACGACAGCGTGCTGTCGGCGTCTGCTGCCTATGACGGCGATTCTTCCTGTATCGGGGCGGCACGGCATCTGGCGACCGGCTTCCTCACCGGGGTGCAGGCCGTGCACGGCCTGCCGGTGTCCGAGCGGGCGATGGGCATGACGCAGCTGGTGGTCAGCGAGCTGGTCACCAACGCGGTGAAGTACGCACCCGGCCCCGTCATGCTCGATCTGCAGGTCAGCGACGGCGCGGTACGGGTGTCGGTGTGGGACAGCGACCCGGTCCTGCCCGACGTCGCCGCCACCGACCCCAGGCGCGTGGGCCGCCACGGCCTGGAAATCACCCTCGCCGTCAGCCAGGCCTACGAAGTGCGCCGGGAACCGGTCGGCAAACGCGTCACCGCCGTGATCGCGCTCGCCGACGACCCCGGCGGAGACATTGCCGGCCGCACCACCGCCTGACCCCGCCCCGGTACCCGGCACCACGAGCCCATGCGAGATCATCCTGGGCAAGCCGCCAGATGAGACCGGGGGAAGTGGAAACGGGACCGGAATTCTGGTGACAATCTCAACCTGCCCGCGCACCGGCCGGGCAGCAGCGACATGCAGGTTGACCTTCGGCAAAGAGGAGGGGGCCGTCGTGGTGACGGTTCAGTTGCGCCACAACGACGTGACCGTGGCCCGGCTGCCGGACGTCGTCGCCTTCGACACCGTCACCGAGCTGCGCCCGCAGTTGCTGGCGCTGCTGGAGGAGAGCGGCTGCCGTCATCTCGTGCTGGACATGTCCTCAATCGACTACTTCGACTCCTCCGGGCTGGCCGTGCTGCTGGGCGTGCGGCACCCAAGCCAGACAGCCGGCGCCGCGCTCACGTTGGCCGCACCGCCTCCGTTCATCAGCCGCATGCTGGACATCACCCAGGCCGGCACCATCCTGACCGTGGCTCCTTCCGTGCATGAGACACTGCGCACACGCCACAGGACCCGTAGAGACGATGTCCAAGGAGCAGACCAGGTCTGAGGACGGGAGTGCTCAGCATCGGCTCCGGCACTGTCCACGTCCCACCGGAGATCCCTTCCCCAGGCGCAGTCCCACCTCCTACGGCCTGCCCTCGGTCAGCTGAGCGGCGGTGTTCTCGATCCACAGCAGCGTCCACTCGACTCCTGCCCGCCACCCGGGTTCCGCGCTGTTGTAGCGGCCTTCGGCGTTGGCACGGATGTTGGCGGCGAGGGCACACAGGCGCACTGTCACGTTGCCGGTGGGGGTGGGATGATCTTCGGATTGCCCGTGTCTG
>RHMC01000277.1 GCA_003719395.1 Streptomyces altiplanensis | reverse complement strand
CCAGCTCGAAAAGCGGGCTCTCCAGCGGGTTCGTGATTCCCTCGTGCCCGTCGGACGGTGACGTTCGAGGAGTACCTGGAGAGGAGGGCGAAGGCGGGCCGGCTGTGAACGGCCGCCGCGACCGGTGCCGGCGGCCGTGCCACGCGTGCCGGAGCGCGGCGTACGCGGCGCCCCCTGTAGGGAGCGCGACTCCATGAGCACTGGCTCCTGTGAAAACAGCGGGATCCGTGTCTGATGAGCAGCGCGCGGCGCGGTGATCATGAGCAGAATCGTTCGTCAGGCTCTGAGCTCTGGTTACTGCGAGTAGTGGGCCCTGGTTCTCGGGCCGCAAGCAGGATGTGCTCCACGGGAAGTTCAGGGATTGGGATGAGCTTCAATGGCCTCTACGATCGCCGGTCACCCAAACCGGTGATCGTCGGCCATGTTGCGGTCGCTTGGTAGGGACGCCTGGGCGCGTAAGGCGTTGCCGCTGTGGTGGGCGGCGTGTTCGTCGGCCCGGCGTTCGACGGTGTAGGCGACGGCACCGGCCAGCGGGCGCAGGCGGGATTGCCGCGGCAGCGAGCTGGCTGAGCGGCTCGGCAAAGCGGTCCGCCCCCCGGCCAAGGACACCCTGCTCTCCCGCGCTCACCTGTGTGCCTCGGGTGCGCATGGTGTATGCCTCTCGTGCACTTGGTGAGGAGGTCCGGGCAGGGGACGCAAAGGGAGAGGGGGAGGAGGTTGTCGAGGCCGGGAGGACTCAGGCGGTTGCGTAGGCTGCTTGAGGCGTCAGCTGTCTGGCAGTCGCTTTTCCGGGGGGAAAATGAGACGAGGCTTATGTCCGAGCATGTCAGTGCGCCTGTCATAGCGCCGAGCGGGCCCTCGCCTACGGTGTCGGCGGAGGCGGCGCGGATGGCGGCGGTGCGCCGCTACGACATTCTCGACACCCCACCGGACGGCGCCTACGACCGGGTCGCGGCGCTGGCCGCGCGTCTGTTCGACATGCCGGTGGCGACCGTGACGATCGTGGACGAGGACCGGATCTGGTTCAAGGCCGCGCACGGTCTGGACGGCGTCACCCAGATCGGCCGGGACCCGGGACTGTGCGGTTCGGCGGTACTCCGGGATGACACCACGGTCATCCCCGACACCCTGGCCGATCCGGTCGCCCGCTCCAACCCCCTGGTCGCCGGTCCGATGGGGGTGCGGTTCTACGCCGCTGCTCCGATCATCACCGCCGACGGGCATCGCCTGGGCACGGTCAATGTCCTGGACACCCGTCCCCGCGAGCTGGATGAGGCGGGTGCCGACACTCTGGCGGACCTGGCGGCGATGGTGCGCGACCAGCTGGAGCTGCGGCTGGCCGCACTGAACGCGGTGCGCGCCGAGCAGGAACGCCGCAAGGCCGAGCAGGAGCGGCGCCAGGTGGAGGCAGAGGCACGCCGACGGGCTGAGCGGGACAGGGCGGTGATCGCCGAGTTCGCTTCCACTCTGCAGCGGACTCTGGTGCCTCCGGTGCTGCCGGCGGTGCCCGGGCTGGAGCTGGCGTGTCACTACAAGACCGCTTCCCCCCAGGAGGTGGGCGGGGATTTCTACGACGTCTTTCCCATCGGCGGAGGCAGATGGGCGTTCTTCCTGGGTGACGTGTGCGGCAAGGGCGCCGAAGCCGCCTCGATCACCTCGCTGACCCGCTACACGCTGCGGGCAGCGGCCCTGGTCGACGCCGACCCGACGGCTGCTCTGCAGGCGCTGAACACCGCACTGCTGCTGGACGCCGCGGTCGGCACCCGTTTCTGCACCGCCGTCATCGGCATGATCGAACCTTCCGCGGACGGCGGCTTCACCGTCAAGATCGCCACCGGCGGCCACCCTCCCGCCTACCACCTCAGTCCCGTCGATGATGCCGGTGTGCGGGTCGATGCGGTCCGTGCCAAGGGAGGCATGCTGGTCGGCGCGTTCGCCGAAGCCACCTTCGCCTCACGCACCCTCCACCTTGAGCCCGGACAGGGACTGCTGCTGTATACCGACGGGCTGACCGAGGCCCGCACCGCGGACGGCGACATGCTCACCGAAGAGGGGCTGGCGGCCTTCCTGGCCAAGCGCCCCCGACCCATCAGTGCCGCCGCCCTCATCGAGGACACCGTGGCGCTGCTGGACACCCTGCCCGACACCGAACGCGACGACATTGCCGTGCTGGCCCTGTCCGTTCCCACCGCCGACGCCGCGCCCATGGGCATCACCGCCACCGCCCACAGCGCCGCCGCCCCACCCGCCCCCGCCGACTACTTCGTCGGACAGGAGAACCGACGTCCATGACCGATGCATTCCACCTCGACGTCACGCACACGCACGGCACTCGAGCAGTGATCGCCCTGACCGGTGAATTCGACATCGCCACCGCCCCCCTCGTACGCGCCCGCGCACTGGAGCTGATCGCAGGCGGCCACCCCGACTTGATCACCGACCTGACGTGCGTCACCTTCTGCGACTCTTCCGGTCTTGGGGCTCTGGTCGGTATCTGGCGCTGCGCCAAGGACGCCGGCGGCTCGCTGGCCCTGGCTGCGGTCCCCGATCGCCTGGGGCGTCTGCTGAGCACCACCGGAATGGACAGTCTGCTGCCCGCCCACCCCAGCGCCGATGCCGCCTTGAGCGCGCACCAGGACGACCGCACCACCGCCTGACCCGGGCGGTCGGTGGCAGACCAGTGGCTGATGAAGCACGAAGCGCACGGGTAGGTGCCTGTCCGCCAGGTGCCCGTGAGCGTCGCGGCGGGCCCGGTGTTCTCCAGCGCGGAGCCGGCAACTGATTGCAATGGCCATGCTTTATGTTCTGTTTACATGCCGGATTTCGGGTATTCGGTGGGGGGACGGCGTCGATCTTGACGCGGTTCTTCCCGTGGAGTGCATCGGGTGCTTCGCACGACGGAAAAGGATGCATACGCCATGAGCAGTGTGAACCCGGCCGGCAACCCGGCCCACCACGCAGGCACCGACCCGGCCGCACACCGGCCCCGGCGACTGTCGACCGAGACGAAGTCGGCGCTGAAGACCACCGAGTTCTTCATCTACCTCGCCGCCGTGGTGGCGGTCCTGATCGCCTCTATGGTCGTGGGCAGTGAAGAGGGCCACCGCGACTACTTCCGCGCCGACCAGGCGTGGTGGTACATCGTGATCCTGACCGTCGGATACATGATCAGCCGCGGCCTGGCCAAGTCCGGCAGCCGCGACCCCTACGACGACTCCCGCTGAGCCCGCACCCCACGGCCCTGCCCACAGTGCCTCCCGTCCGGCAGGGCGTGGCTCACGGACCTGCGGACGGGTCCCTGGGGCCGGAGCGGTCCCCTCCCCCTTACCGCCCCGCCATAACGCTGATGCTGTTGACGAATTCGGGGCTCGACTACTTCGCCCCGCCGCAGTTCGGCGGGGCGAAGTGCTGCGAAGTGACTGATGCGGGTGCGAGCCCGGCGTGCACCAGGGAGGTGGGCGTCGACGCGGGCATGCACTCGGCGGTGGGCACGGTCCTGGTGTCCCGACAGAGGTCCCCTGAGGCAGCGGGGCAGCAGTCTCAAATACCGTGCGGCACTGGTCGGCACGGGCCACAGGGACCTCAGCTCACCACGAATGTCTCAGGTGACGGGAGTGTGCGCTCCATTCTTCACCCCAAGGGCTTAACGGGACACTTGTCCGTTGCGGTTACTTGACGACAGGTCCGCGTGGGCTCCGCATTGGTGCGCGTCAAGACCCTATTCCTCCAGGACATCCGGGGTGAGGAGAAGAGGCTCACCGACGCCGACCGGCGGCGGGCCCTATCCCGGCTGTTCTGGACTCACATAAGCCCCTACGGCCGGTTCGAGCTGGACATGAAACTCGTACCTCGACCTCGCCACCGCGGCGTTCATGGTGTCCGGCCACCGTACCGCGCCCGATACGAAGACTCCCGAACCAGCGGCGGACGGTGCGGCCGGGCCGGCACCTGGAGGCCGTCGCGCATCCGGGCGACTTGCAGCGAGTGAGGATCAGCTCGGCGCCCGACCAGATCTCGTACTCCCAGCCGTGCCGCTCGATCAAATGTCCCGGCCAGGCCAGTGCCCTTGCGACCTTGGGGTCCTGCAGGCGAGAGACCGGCTTGACGTTGACGACGCGCACCATCCCCGAGCCCATCACCAGGAGGAAGTCCGGAACGTGGCTGCGTACCTTGCCGTCGATCCGCGCCACCATGCGCAAGGGCTGGGTGAAGATGCCGCACACCGACGGATCGAAGTCGGCGAGCAGCAGGCGGGCCAACTCCAGGCGACTCTCGTAGACGACCTGACCGCCCGTCGTCGCCGAGGCACAGTCGCCCGAGTAGTGCGCCATGCCGTGTACCGAACGAACCCGGCGCCACGGGCCCGACTCGTCGAAGTCCCTCAACCGCAGCAGGTTGAAAGGGACTTCGCGAGTCGATCAGTCGACGTACCGAATCGACGCCGTCGGGGTGGTGTGCCTTACTACGGCCCCTTCTCGGGCGCTGCGTGGTCATATTGGAAGGGCGTGAAGAGAGCACACCACCCAAACCGGAAGATCGCTAACAGCCGACAACTGCCAACTACTGAACGTTACCGCTGCCCATGATCACGCGGAAGTGCTCGCGAAACCGCGGAACCTGGACCCCCGGCCATCGTCAGGCCAGGCTGTCGCGCCAGGCCCGGTGCAGGTCCGCGAAGCGTCCCGTGCCGCCGATGAGTCCGGCGGGGGAGCCGTCCTCGACGATGCGGCCGTGCTCCATGACCAGCACCCGGTCGGCGACCTCCACCGTCGACAGCCGGTGCGCGATCACCACGGCCGTACGCCCGCGCAGCACCGTGTTCATCGCGCGCTGCACCGCCCGCTCGCCCGGGATGTCCAGGGACGACGTCGCCTCGTCGAGGATCAGCACCTCGGGTCGGCGAGCAGCGCGCGGGCGAAGGCCACCAGCTGCCGCTGCCCCGCCGAGATCCGGCCGCCCCGCTTGCGTACGTCGGTGTCGTACCCCTCCGGCAGACCGCTGATGAAGTCGTGCGCACCGATCGCCTCCGCGGCCCGCTCGATGTCCTCGCGGGTGGCGTCGGGGCGGCCGACCGCGATGTTCTCGGCGACCGTGCCGGAGAACAGGAACGCCTCCTGGGTCACCATCACCACCCCGCGCCGCAGCTCCGGCACGGCGAGGTCGCGCAGGTCGGTGCCGTCGAGCAGGATGCGGCCCCCGGTCGGGTCGTAGAAGCGCGCCAGCAGCTTGGCGAGCGTCGACTTGCCCGCGCCCGTCGAGCCGACGACGCGACCGTCCGGCCGGCCGGCCAGGGTCAGGCTGAAGCGCGGAAGGACCTCGCCGCCGGTGCGGTAGGCGAATCTGAACGCCGTCGAAGACGCCCTCGCGGCCCGGTCCGCCACCGGCGGGCGCGGGCAGCTTCCGCGGCTCGGCGGGCTCGGGGACGGCCGGGACCTGGGCGAGCAGGCCCGCGATCTTCTCCAGGGAGGCGGCCGCGGACTGGTAGGAGTTCAGGAACATCCCGAGCCGGTCGATCGGGTCGTACAGCCGCCGCAGGTAGAGCACGGAGGCGGCGAGGACGCCGAGCTCCAGGCCGCCACCGGCGACCTGGTGGGCGCCCCACAGCACCATCGAGGCGACCGCCGTGTTGGCGACCAGCCGCGAGCCGACGACGTACTGGGCCATCTCCAGCAGGCCGTCGCCGTTCGTCCGCTCGTGACGGTGGTTGAGCACGCGGAACTGCGCGTCGTTCGTCCGCTCACGCCGGAACGCCCGCACCGGCCGGATCCCGTTCATCGTCTCCGCGAACTTCACGATGACGGCGGCGATCGCCGTCGACCGCTTGCCGAAGACGACGGCGACACGCCTGCGGTAGCGCCGGACGAGCAGGTACAGCGGTACGAACGACCCCACCACGAGCCCGCCGATCCCCACGTCGAGGTAGAGCAGCAGCGCGCAGATGAAGACCGAGGAGAGGATGACGCCGATCAGCTCCTGGAGGCCTTCGCCGAGCAGCTGCCGCAGTGACTCCACGTCGGTCGTCGACCGGGAGATCAGCCGCCCCGACGTGTACCGCTCGTGGAAGTCGACGCTCAGTGCCTGCGCGTGCCGGAAGATCCTGCCGCGCAGGTCGAGGAGTACGTCCTGGTTGACACGGGCGGAGACCCGGACGAAGGCGTACTGCAGGGCGCCCGCACCCACCGAGCACAGCAGGTAGCCGGCCGCGACGGCGGCCAGGGGCCCGAAGTCGTCGCGCCGCAGGGCCGGTACGCCGCGGTCGATGGAGTACGCGACGAGCAGCGGGCCGCCTGCACCGCCGCCAGTTGGAGCAGCAGGATCAGCGCGGCGGCGCGACCCTGGC
>RHMC01000276.1 GCA_003719395.1 Streptomyces altiplanensis | reverse complement strand
CGGCCCCACCGTCCGCTACGTCCTGGACGAGAACCCCATGAGTTTCTGATCAATATGGCGAAATTGAGTAGGCGTCCGGGCTCAGCGGCCCCTACGTTCGGCCGCATGACAGACGAATGTTTTGGACATCCACGGCTCGCCGCGATTTATGATCCACTCGACCCCGATCGCGTCGATCTCGACGCGTACGTCCAGATGGCGGAAGAGTTCGGTGCGCGTCAGGTGCTGGACATTGGCTGTGGAACAGGTGTGTTCGCGCTCCTGCTGGCTGAACGCGAGATAGAGGTCGTTGGCGTCGATCCCGCCCAAGCGTCCATCGACGTGGCCCGAGCCAAGCCGGGCGGCGAGCGTGTGCGCTGGATCTGTGGCGACGCCTCGACACTCCCGCCGATGCGGGTCGACCTGGCAACGATGACCGCGAACGCCGCCCAGCAGATCCTCGATCCGCAGGCATGGCGCGAGACCCTGCGCGGCGCGTACGAAGCACTACAGCCTGGCGGCCGTCTGGTGTTCGAGACCCGCGATCCGGCCAGACGCGCCTGGGAGGAGTGGAATCGCGAAGCCTCTTATCGCGTGACGGAGATCCCGGATGTCGGCTCCGTCGAAAGCTGGGTCCAGGTGATCGGGGTGAGTGAGCCGCTGGTGACGTTCCGCTGGACTTACGTGTTCGCTGCCGACGGGCAGGTACTCACGTCGGACTCCACCTTGCGCTTCCGTGAGCGGCAGGAGGTCGAGACGGAGCTGATCGCGCAGGGCTATGAGGTGGAGGGCGTTCGCGACGCGCCCGACAGACCGGGCAAGGAGTTCGTCTTCGTCGCGCGACGTCCGTAGGCCAACCCACAGAAGCCTCGCCGCGCAGGTTGATCGGGACTTCGCCGAGCAGATCCAGCGGGAAACCCTCACAAGCACTGGGAACGGACACCGCCGAACGTTTTTCCTCGATCACGCCCAGAATCCGCTGATAGTCCGCAGCCAGCACCGTCACCGGCAGCCGTCCCGCCAGGGCGGCACTACCGACCCCGGAGCCGGTGGGGGCACCGCGTCGCGCTCCGCCTCCGCCTCGGCAGTCGCCTCGGCCGTGGAAGCGGCCAGCGCCTCGACCAGCTCTTCCCTCGCAATCACCCGCCGGCCCAGCTCGACCTCCGCGGCCTCCAACACCTCAGCCAGGCGAGCGGCTTCCTCCCGCAGACTCTCCACCCGCACACGGGCAGCCGCTTCCCGCTCCTCCAGCATTCCCAACACCGACGCCACCGCGCACCCCTCGGCCATCAGGCGGACACAAGACGCCGGCATGCCTCCCTCACCCCGAGCGAAACTATTCCTGACCTGCGGAAATCAAACGATCACGTTCGGTTGAGATACGGCTTCTTATATGCCTCCGCCGCCTACAAACCTCAGCCTGAGCGATCAGCTGGCTACGCTGAACCACCCCGGCCGCACCTCGGTCAGAGGCGGTTGCAGGAACTGCACTGCGGACCGCAGGTCCTCATCCGTGACGTCAAGAGGCTCCGGCAGGCTCAGCCCATACCAGCGCAGCCGCCAGAGATCGAAGACTTCCCTTCCGTCGGCTGCGAAGTCCACATCGACCTCAATGCCGTTGTCGCTACGAAGCGGCATCCTGCCCCATGAACCGTGTAGGAGTAGGTGCCGACGTGCCCACTCCGGCTGATGATCCGGCGCGAACGGACCAGAACGAGGACATCTGCCAGTCGCTCAAGCGAGGGGATAGCTACCCTCATGGCCTCGTCAATCGTGTTCAGAGCGCGGACGTAACCGAGCACGAGGTCTCGTGCAGCCCCAACCCGTTCCATACGGCGTCACCCCCCTGAGCCTGTGGCTGAAGGGATTGTTCCATGCCGATCAAGCTTCGATGGCAAAGATCAATCTCGCTGTCACAGGACAATCTGGCTGGCGAGGGCTTCGAGGGCCTCAAGGAGATCGGGGTAAGACATGTAGTGCTTCCGCTTCTCCCAGAGCCCGAGGAGCACCATCTGTGGCGAAGCGGCGGTCAGCTGTCGATCGGGCGGCGACATCGGTGGGTGAAAGACCGGCGCGAGAGAGTACTCGCTGCCGGTGACGCGACTCCAGACGGGAGCGGATGCGGACTCCCGGGTTCGGTCGGTCGGCCTCCTGCCTCCGCGCGGGACAACACCCGAGACCACAAGCTCCTGCCGCTGACCGTGATCCGCAAGGAGGCTCCAGATGCCTGCTGAGACGTCCGCGAATTCTTCCAGGACGCCCGCTGAGGTCCTCAAAGCCGCACGTCAGCGGGACAGTGCCGACAAACGCGGACACGTCCTCAAGGCCGTCCAGGACATGTTTCATGACAACCGCCGCGTCACCTTCGCTTCGGTCGCCCGCGCAGCAGGCGTCTCGAGCTGGCTCGTCTATGCGCCCGGCCTGCGTGAGCACATCGACCAGGCACGGGCCCGTCAGGCCGCACAGAGTCACCAAGACCAGCAGAGCGGACGGAAAGTCTCCACCGCCAGCGAGCAGACTGACCTGCTCCTCACCCGACAAGAGATCAAGCGACTCCGGACCGAGAACGGCCAGCTGCGGCAACAAGCCCGCGTTCACCTCGGGCAGCAGGTCGAGCAGCTCGGCAACCACGACCTCGTCGACCGCGTCAACGAGCTCACCGAGGAAAACCTGCGGCTGTCCACGGCGGAACGGCAAGCGACCACGGAGAACATGGGTCTCCACCTACGAGTCACCGAGCTCGAGGACGACCTCACCGCCGCCCGCACCAGCCTCCGCCGGATGATCCGCGACGAGAACCGCTAGATCTTGATCCAGTAACGCCGCGCGGGACCGAACTCGGTGTCCCGGATGCCCTCGAAGACGCCGCCGCACCGCTCGATGGTCTTCACCGAAGCGACATTGTCGACCGCGCAGACGGCCAACACCCGATCCAGACCGAGCGCCCGCGCCTCATCGAGCAGCTGGTCCACCGCCCAACTGGCCAAACCGCGCCGACGCGCAGACGGCCTGATCCCATAGCCGATGTTTCCAGCCCACGACACGTAGTCGCTGCTGCCGTATCGCAGTGCGATTCCGCCGAGCACCCGATCGCCCTCCACGATCCATCGATAGATGCACCGCATTGCGTCGGTCGCTTCCGCCGGGTCCGACTGGCCGGTCAGCCGGCGCACCCAGGCCGCAAACCCCGCGGCCAAATCCACCTCGTCAGACGGGCCCAGCCCGAAGCCGTCCTCGTGCTGACCAGGGCCCCACTCAGCGCGCGCCTCAAGCCAGGGGACATGCAGGCGGACAGTGGGCGCGATCAACTCTGGCATCCGGCAACAATAACGCCAGAACGTGTCCCCGACGCCGGTCGGTGCCTAACACCCCTCACTCCGCAGAAATGCTTCTACCTGGTCAAACACAACCCGAACCATAGATAAGGCTGGTGCGAAGCACCGTGACCCAGTACAAGAGGCGTACGCGCTCGACTTCGTCGGCGTACTCGCGCAGCTGGGGGCCGGCGGTGTCGCCAGGGATCGGCTCGCCGACGTCGGGGTCGACGGAGACGACGACCAAGGCACGGTCCAGGGCGTGGATCTCCGCCTCGCTGGTGACGTTCTCCAGCTGCTTGGCGGCGGAGTCGGAGAACGCGATCCGGGCGCGGCGGAGGCCGCGCTGCGGGGCCATCAGGCGACGGCCGGGCGCTGGGATGCGAGGCGGGCGAGGTGGGCCTCGCGTAGCTCCTCCCACGGGGTGCACTGCTCGGGGTCGGGCAGGCCGTTGGTGGCGATGTCCTCCAGCACGGCGGCAAACCGGTCTGAGGCGTCCCCCGGAGTGTGGACACAGGGGCGCATGCCGCGTTCGAGAGTTTAGCTGCTCGCGGATGCTGCTGTTCGAACTCCACCGGCGAGAGGTAGCTGAGTGCGCTGTGGCGTCTGCGGGCGTTGCAGTAGGTCAGCCACTGGAAGATCTCCACTCTTGCCTGACGCATCGTTGAGAACAGCCTCTCGTGCATCGTCTCCCTCTTCAGGCCCTGCCAGAACGACTCGGCGAGGGCGTTGTCATAGCTCGAGCGACCCTGCCCATGCTCCTGCGGATCCCGAAACCGGCGCAGACCTGAGCGAACGCGGCCGATGTGCAGGGGGCGCCTCTGTCCCCGTGGAAGATCACCCCATCCACGTGGCCGCCGCGGGCCGCGACCGCCATCGTCAGGGCGTCGATGACCAGTTCGACCCGCATGTGGGAGGCCATCGAGTAGCCGGGCACCCGGCGTGAGCAGATGTCCAGGACGCAGGCTGGATACATCCAGATGGGTGCGACGGCCGACCACATCGTCGAGACCAGCGCCTCGCTCGGCCTCGATCTCGCGCTCCCGTTGGCCGTGCGGTCCCACTACCGGCGCGCGATCGAGGACGGACACGGCGGCGACAACTGGACCCGCGTCATCGACGGCATCCGGGACCCGCGCTGACCGGCCGCGCCGGCACGAGGGATGTCAGGGGGCGGTGGTCGCCAGGAGGTCGATGACGATCTCCGTTCCCAAGGCGTACGCCGGGACACCTGAGGTGATGAGGGCGGTCTCGGCGACTCCGATGAGGTCGGCGACGGTGGCGCCCGCGTGGAGCGCGCCCCGGGCGTGAATCCTGGCGGGGTGTTCCCGGCCGAGGGACAGGAGTTGCCCGTAGTGGACGAGCTGCTGCACGCGAGCGCCCAGCGGGTTGTCGGTCAGCACGATGTGCCGCAGCGCCGCGAGTGCCTCTTCGGTGGGGAGCCGGTCGAAGTCCCGCGCCAGGCGCAGCCGGTCCTGTACGCCGCCCGGAACGTCTCCGAGGGTGGAGTGGTAGCGGGCGCGCACGGCCTCGGTGCGCCGGGTGAAGGCGTCATCGGTCGTCGCCGCGACCGTCATCGCGTCGTCGGTCATGACGCGATCCGGGCGATCGAGGCGCGTACGGAGGCCAGGGCGCCCTCGGGGAAATCCACGGCCCCGCCGATCGCCGCCGCCGCGATTTCCGCCTCGGCGCTCTCCTCGATGGCCACCACCAGGTGGGCGGTCGCCGCCGAGTCCGGGCCGAACACGATCAGTCCGTGGTTGGCCAGCAGGGCCGCCGAGGTCGTGGGGCGCCGCTCCAAGACGTCGACGATGCCCCGGACGGATACGTCGGACCCGCGCGGCCCCCACGGCGCCACCGGGACCTCCTCGGGCTGTCCGAAGCGCAGCATCGGCTCGGTCCGGCACGGCAGCGGCCGGTGCGCGACGGCGAAGGCCGTCGCGGAGGGCGAGTGGGTGTGGATGACGGCGCCCACGTGCGGGCGGGCGCGGTAGACGGCGCTGTGCATGGCGATGATCTCGGCGCTGACCGACCGTAGCTTTCCTTCCAGGACCCGCCCGTTGAGGCTGACGGCCGCGAGGTCGCCGGGGCGGAGCCCGCGAACGAATCCCGGCGTCAACAGGAAGCTCTCGGCGTCGAGCCGGGCGCTGAGGTTGGCATGCCCCGAGTGGGACATCACCCCCGCCGTGAAGAGCGCCTCCGCCGCCGCGACCAGCTCGTGCGCCCGCTCGTTCGCCGCCTGTGTGGTTGCCATCCGGCACCTCCGAAGTCTGCTGCCGGCGGCTCTCGATCGCCGCCGTGCTCACACGTCCCACTCTTCAACTTAAACTCAGGTTCAAGTCAAGCGGCCGACGGCCGGACCGAGCGGGAACGGCAGGAGCGGCTACGTGCGCATGACCATCGGACAGCTCGCGGAGATCACCGGAGTACCGGCGTCGGCCATCCGGTTCTGGGAACGCCAGGGCCTGCTGCCCGCGCCCGAGCGCCAGAGCGGGCAGCGGCGCTACCCGCCGGAGGCCGCGCAGCGGATCGTGATGCTGCGCAAGTGCCAGCAGGCGGGGCTGACCCTGGCGGAGATCGGCGAGTTCCAGGAGGACCAACCGCGCAGGCAGGCGATGATCCGCGCCAAGATCGCCGAGGTCGAGCAGCGGATGATCGACCTCGACCACGCCCACCAGCTCCTGGTCCACGCCCTGCAGTGCGGCGAGGAGGACATCGTCAGCTGCACCAAGTTCCGGGAGCAGATGGCCGCCTGGGAGACGTCCGCCCCGACCTCGCCGTAGTCCCGGCCCACGAGACCTCCGCCCACACCACCTTGCCGGGTACGGGCCTTTCCCGTACGCCCCACCGGTCGGCGTACGCCTCCACCAGCGCCAGCCCCCGCCCCGGGCCGCCCGGCTCGGGCAGCCGGTCACCGCGCGTATCGGCCACCTCGATCCGCAGCAGGCCGGGAGGGTCTGTGTAGTAAACGGCCCTGTCTCATATTCGGTGGTGACGGAGTGTGCCGCTATCCGAGGAGGATGCGGTGGCGGAGGAGGGTGAAGCCTGCTCGTCCGTGCATCTGGCGCGCGATCCGC
>RHMC01000275.1 GCA_003719395.1 Streptomyces altiplanensis | reverse complement strand
AGGGCGCGCCCCGCGTCCGGGCGGTGCTCCCGGCGGTAACCGTCCGAACCCCGGCATGATGCCGCAGCGTCCGGCTGCCGGTCCCCGTCCTGGTGGCGGTCCCGGCGGCGGTGGCCGCGGTCCCGGCGGCCCCGGTGGCCGTCCGGGTGGCGGCGGCGGTCGTCCCGGTGGCGGCTTCGCAGGCCGTCCGGCCGGTCCCGGCGGTGGCGGCGGCGGCTTCGCCGGCCGTCCCGGTGGTCCCGGTGGCGGTGGCGGCGCTGGTCGTCCCGGCGGTGGCGGCGGCTTCGGCGGTCGTCCCGGCTTCGGTGGACGTCCCGGCGGTCCCGGTGCCCGTGGTGGCACGCAGGGTGCGTTCGGCCGTCCCGGCGGTCCGGCGCGTCGCGGTCGCAAGTCGAAGAGGCAGAGGCGCCAGGAGTACGAGGCCATGCAGGCCCCGTCCGTGGGCGGCGTCATGCTGCCTCGCGGCAACGGACAGACCGTCCGCCTGTCGCGCGGTGCCTCGCTCACCGACTTCGCCGAGAAGATCAACGCCAACCCGGCGTCGCTCGTCGGCGTGATGATGAACCTCGGCGAGATGGTCACTGCGACGCAGTCCGTCTCCGACGAGACGCTGAAGCTCCTCGCGGAGGAGATGAACTTCATCCTCGAGATCGTCAGCCCGGAGGAGGAGGACCGCGAGCTCCTCGAGTCCTTCTCCATCGAGTTCGGCGAGGACGAGGGCGGCGAGGAAATGCTCGTCTCCCGTCCGCCGGTCGTGACCGTCATGGGTCACGTCGACCACGGTAAGACCCGACTGCTGGACGCGATCCGCAAGACGAACGTCGTTGCGGGCGAGGCCGGCGGTATTACGCAGCACATCGGTGCGTACCAGGTCGCCACCGAGGTCAACGGTGAAGAGCGCGCCATCACCTTCATCGACACCCCCGGCCACGAGGCGTTCACCGCCATGCGTGCCCGTGGTGCGAAGTCCACCGACATCGCGATCCTCGTGGTCGCGGCGAACGACGGTGTGATGCCGCAGACGATCGAGGCGCTGAACCACGCCAAGGCGGCCGACGTGCCGATCGTGGTCGCGGTCAACAAGATCGACGTCGAGGGTGCCGACCCGACCAAGGTGCGCGGTCAGCTCACCGAGTTCGGTCTGGTGGCCGAGGAGTACGGCGGCGACACGATGTTCGTCGACATCTCCGCCAAGCAGGAGCTGAACATCGATCAGCTGCTGGAGGCCGTGGTCCTGACAGCGGACGCTTCGCTCGACCTCCGGGCGAACGCGGAGATGGACGCGCAGGGTATTGCGATCGAGGCCCACCTCGACCGCGGTCGCGGCGCCGTCGCCACCGTGCTCGTCCAGCGCGGAACGCTCCGCGTCGGTGACACGATGGTCGCCGGTGACGCGTACGGCCGAGTCCGGGCGATGCTCGACGACCACGGCAACAACGTCGAGGAAGCGGGTCCGTCGACCCCCGTCCTGGTCCTGGGTCTCACCAACGTCCCCGGCGCCGGCGACAACTTCCTGGTCGTCGACGAGGACCGTACGGCCCGCCAGATCGCCGAGAAGCGTGCGGCGCGCGAGCGCAACGCGGCCTTCGCCAAGCGCACCCGCCGGGTGTCCCTCGAGGACCTCGACAAGGTGCTCAAGGCCGGTCTGGTCCAGGACCTCAACATCATCATCAAGGGCGACGCGTCCGGTTCGGTGGAGGCTCTCGAGTCCTCGCTGCTCCAGCTCGACGTCGGTGAAGAGGTTGAGATCCGGGTCCTGCACCGCGGTGTGGGTGCGGTCACCGAGTCCGACATCGACCTGGCGATGGGCTCCGACGCCATCGTCATCGGCTTCAACGTCCGAGCTGCCGGCCGCGCCGCGCAGATGGCGGACCGCGAGGGCGTGGATGTCCGGTACTACTCGGTCATCTACCAGGCGATCGAAGAGATCGAAGCGGCCCTCAAGGGCATGCTCAAGCCGGAGTACGAAGAGGTCGAGCTCGGCACGGCGGAGATCCGCGAGATCTTCCGCTCGTCCAAGCTGGGCAACATCGCCGGTGTCCTGGTCCGCTCGGGCGAGGTCAAGCGCAACACCAAGGCGCGCCTCATCCGCGACGGCAAGGTCATCGCCGAGGACCTCAACATCCAGGGTCTGCGCCGCTTCAAGGACGACGTCACCGAGATCCGCGAAGGCTTCGAGGGCGGTATCAACCTCGGAAACTTCAACGACATCAAGATCGACGACGTCATCGCGACGTACGAGATGCGCGAGAAGCCGCGCGGCTGAGCCGTGTAGCTGCGCAGGACAGTCGGGGCCGCTCGGCGGAGATTATTTCCGTCGAGCGGCCCCGGCCGTTGCGTGTACGGTTCTTGTGTCCCTGCCAAGTGGTTGGCGGGACAGGCCGTGCCAGTCCGGGGGACGACCCCCGGGCCCCCGAACCCGTACCGGCGGGACATCCGGACACACATGTACGTGGGGACACTGTCCTTCGACCTGCTCCTCGGCGACGTACGGTCGCTGAAGGAGAAGCGCTCCGTAGTACGCCCGATCGTCGCGAGCTGCACCGCAAATTCGCAGTGAGCGTGGCGGAAGTCGGCGACCAGGATGTCTATCGCAGAGTCGAGATCGGCGTGGCGGTGGTCTCAGGGGATACGGGGCATCTCACAGACATACTGGACCGGTGCGAGCGCATGGTCGCCGCCCGGCCCGAGGTGGAGCTGCTGTCGGTGAGACGGCGGCTGCACAGTGACGAAGACTGACGTTCAGCAGAAAGAGGAGACGGACCGGTGACCGACAAAGCGCGGGCCCGCAAGCTGGCCGATCGCATCCAGGTCGTGGTCGCGGAGACCCTGGACCGGCGAATCAAGGATCCGCGACTGGGGTTCGTGACCATCACGGACGCCCGGGTCACCGGTGACCTGCGGGAGGCCACGGTCTTCTACACGGTCTACGGCGACGACGAAGCGCGCGCCGCTTCGGCCGCCGCGCTGGAGAGCGCCAAGGGCGTCCTGCGTTCCGAGGTCGGCCGGCAGACCGGGGTGCGCCACACGCCGTCGCTGACGTTCGTCGCGGACGCCCTGCCGGACACCGCGCGCACGATCGAGGACCTCCTCGACAAGGCGCGTGCCAAGGACGCCGAGGTGCGCCAGGTCTCGACGGGCAAGACGTACGCCGGCGACGCCGACCCGTACCGCAAGCCCGAGGACGCCGACGACGAAGCCGCCGACGACGAGGACGAGGGCGAAACCGCGGGATGAAGCGCACCACCACGACGCCGGACGGCCTTGTCATCGTCGACAAGCCGTCCGGCTTCACTTCGCACGACGTCGTCGCCAAGATGCGCGGGATCGCCAAGACCCGCCGCGTCGGCCACGCGGGCACGCTCGACCCCATGGCGACGGGCGTTCTCGTCCTCGGCGTGGAGAAGGCCACGAAACTCCTCGGTCACCTCGCACTGACCGAGAAGGAGTACCTCGGCACGATCCGGCTCGGCCAGACCACGGTCACCGACGACGCGGAGGGCGAGATCACCACGTCCACCGACGCGTCCGGCGTGACCAGGGAAGGCATCGACGCGGGTGTGGCCGGGCTGACCGGCGCCATCATGCAGGTGCCGTCCAAGGTCAGCGCCATCAAGATCAACGGCAAGCGGTCGTACTCGCGGGTGCGCGAGGGCGAGGAGTTCGAGATCCCGGCCCGGCCGGTGACCGTCTCGTCCTTCCAGGTGTACGACGTGCGCGAGGCGGTGGCCGAGGACGGGACGCCCGTCGTCGACCTCGTCGTCTCGGTGGTCTGCTCCTCCGGTACGTACATCCGCGCCCTCGCCCGTGACCTCGGCGCGGGGCTCGGCGTGGGCGGACACCTGACCGCGCTGCGCCGGACCCGGGTCGGCCCGTACGGGCTCGACGCGGCGAAGACGCTGGAGCAGCTCCAGGAGGAGCTCACGGTCATGCCGATCGCCGACGCGGCGGCCGCCGCGTTCGCACGCTGGGACGTGGACCAGAGGCGCGCGGGCCTGGTGACCAACGGCGTACGGCTCGACATGCCGGCGTACGACACCAGCCCGGTCGCTGTCTTCGGGCCCGAGGGGCGTTTCCTCGCGCTCGTCGAGGAGAGCCGGGGCAAGGCGAAGAGCCTCGCCGTATTCGCCTGACGCCTCGAAGTCACCGTGGAGCGCCGGCCCGGGGGCCGGCCGCTCCACGATCCCCCTTGGAAGACCTCTGTCCATTTCACCCCGCCGATTCACCCACTTGGACGGGCGCTCGGAGTGACTGACGGGCGCGCAAGGGGGCGCGTTCGATGTCCGCCGGACAGCGGGGAGTCCGGGGACTCCTATGCCGATGCGAGCCGCACGCTGTGGGCATGGCAGTCTTAGACCTGCGTAATCGGCAGTCCCACGTACACAGGTTCGGGTTCGAGTTCGAACGAGGAGAGCGGTCACAGTGCAGCGCTGGCGTGGCTTGGAGGACATCCCCCAGGACTGGGGACGCAGCGTCGTCACCATCGGCTCCTACGACGGAGTGCACCGCGGACACCAGCTGATCATCGGCCGCGCGGTGGAGCGCGCCCGTGAGCTGGGCGTGCCTTCGGTCGTCGTCACCTTCGATCCGCACCCGAGCGAGGTCGTGCGCCCCGGCAGCCACCCCCCGCTGCTCGCCCCGCACCACCGCCGGGCCGAGCTGATCGCGGAGCTGGGCGTGGACGCGCTGCTGATCCTGCCCTTCACCCAGGAGTTCTCGAAGCTCTCGCCGGCCGACTTCATCGTGAAGGTGCTGGTCGACAAGTTGCACGCGCGGACGGTCATCGAGGGCCCCAACTTCCGCTTCGGCCACCGGGCGGCGGGCGACGTGGCCTTCCTGGCCGAGCTCGGCCGGACGTACGACTACGAGGTCGAGGTCGTCGACCTGTACGTGACCGGCCGGGCGGGCGGCGGCGAGCCGTTCTCCTCCACGCTGACCCGGCGGCTGGTCGCCGAGGGCGACGTCGAAGGCGCCGCGGAGATCCTGGGCCGGCCGCACCGCGTCGAGGGCGTCGTGGTGCGCGGGGCGCAGCGCGGCCGTGAGCTCGGCTACCCGACGGCGAACGTCGAGACGCTTCCGCACACCGCGATCCCCGCCGACGGCGTGTACGCGGGCTGGCTGACCGTGGAGGGCGAGAAGATGCCCGCCGCGATCTCGGTCGGCACGAACCCGCAGTTCGACGGCACGGAGCGGACCGTGGAGGCGTACGCCATCGACCGTGTGGGCCTCGATCTGTACGGACTGCACGTCGCCGTCGACTTCCTCGCGTACGTACGCGGCCAGGAGAAGTTCGACTCGATCGAGGCGCTGCTGGAAGCCATCGGGGCCGACGTGAAGCGCTCGCGCGAGCTCATCGAGGCGTACGCCGCGCTGTCGCCCCGGGGCCCGGCGGCCTCAGGCACCGGCGGCCTCCGCCTCCGCCGCCTCCCCGGCGCGGGCAGCCGCCCAGTGGCAGGCGACCTGGGCCTCCTCGCCACCGGTCAGGACCGGCAGGAGCGTCCGTACGGCAGTCGGCGGCGACGCCCGTGCGCTCGGCCTCGCCCGAGGCGAGTACCTGGCAGCGGACGTGGAAGCGGCAGCCGCCGGGGACACGGGACGGGTCCGGGGGCTCGCCGGTGAGCACGACCGGTTCCTCACCGGACTCCGGGAGTACGGACAACAGGGCCCGGGTGTACGGGTGCTGAGGGTCCGTCAGTACCTTTTCGGCGGGTCCCGTCTCCACGATCCGGCCCAGGTACATCACCGCCACCCGGTCCGCGATGTTCCAGGCGAGACCGAGGTCGTGGGTCACGACGAGTGCGGAGAGCCCCAGTTCGTCGCGCAGCGACAGCAGGAGGGCCAGGATCTCCCCCCGTACGGACGCGTCGAGGGAGGCCACCGGCTCGTCGGCGACGATGAGTTCGGGTTCGAGGACGAGCGCGCCCGCGATGACGACGCGCTGGCGCTGGCCGCCGGAGAGTTCGTGCGGGTAGCGCAGGAAGAACCGCTCGGGCGGCCGCAGCCCGGCGCGCGAGAGCGCCCCGGCGACGGCTTCGCGCTCGTCTCCCGCGTAACCGTGGATGCGCAGGCCTTCCGCCACGGCGTCGTACACCGTGTGCCGCGGGTTGAGCGAGCCGCTGGGGTCCTGGAGCACCAGCTGGACGCGCTTGCGGTACGCCTTCAGGGCGCGCGAGGCGTAGTCGAGGGGCTCGCCGCTGAAGGTGACGTGGCCCGAGGTGGGCGGGACCAGGCCGAGCAGCGAGCGGGCGAGTGTGGTCTTTCCGCACCCGGACTCGCCGACGAGCGCGACGATCGCGCCGGGCGGATGTCGAGGTCCGACGCCGTCGATGAGCGCGGGCGGTCGCCGCGCCACGCCGCCCGGGGAAGGCGACGTGCAGTCCGGCGGCGGAGAGGAGGGGCTCGGTGCTCATGTCTGGCTCCGGTGTGGTGGTGGGACGGGGTGGGGACGGGGCGCGGGGTGCGGTGCGCTGCGCGGGGCCTTCCCGGGCCCGCCCTTTCCCGGCCCGGGGCTCCGCCCCGGGCCC
>RHMC01000274.1 GCA_003719395.1 Streptomyces altiplanensis | reverse complement strand
GGTGCGGAGGCTTCTTCGGCTCCGGTGCCGGCGGCGGGCAGCGCGGGTCCGACGGCGTCGAGGAACCGGTTCGGTGACGGGGCCGGGGCGCCGGCGGGGAGCGGTCCGCCGCGGGCGAGGGCGCCCTGGTGGAGGCGTTCCGAGGACGGTGTCGAGCAGGGGCCGCAGGGCGGCGGGGCCTCCTGTGCCGCCGGCGAGGGGCGGGAGGGGGGTGCCCGGGGGGCGGCGTACTCATGCGTGGTCCTTCGGGTGCGCTGGGCTGGCACACCAGCGTGTACAGGCAGGAGCCGGCGCGTCCGGAGTGCTCAACGATCTCAACCCGAAAGTGGTACTGCCGCGTGGGAGAGGAGAGTTGGCCGCGTGCAGCTGGTATGGGGCCCGGTCCGGTGGTGCTGGGCGGTGGTGGTGGGCAGTGGCGTTGCGCCGGACCGGGCCCCGGTGGGTCAGCTTTCCCGTACCGCGATGGCGCGGCGCAGGTCGTCGAGCTGGTCGACGAGTTTGCGGCGCAGGGCCGGGATCATCTCGGTGTCGCGCAGGAAGTCCTCGCCGAGGCGCAGGGAGTCCGTGTCGACGGCGAAGTGGGGGAAGGCGTGGCGTCCCGCGGCTTCGGCGATGGCGGGGCCGCGGCGGTCGCGACGGCTTTGGCGTCGCGGTAGTAGCGGGGGATGTAGTCGCGTACGAGGGTGGCCTGTTCGGGTTGCCAGAAGCCTTGGGCGGTGGCGGTGAAGAGGTAGTTGGAGAGGGTGTCGTCCTCGAACATGCGGGTCCAGGCGGCGGCTTTGGCCTCGGGGGTGGGGAGGGCGGCGAGGCAGCGGGCGGCGCCTTCCTGGCCGGTGGCGCTGGGGTCGCGGTCGAGTTCGGCGGCGATGGCGGTTTCGTCGGTGGCGCCGAGTACGGCGAGGCGGCGCAGGATGCGCAGCGTAGGGCGGGGTCGAGTTCGGGGCCGCCGGGGACGCTGCCGCTGTGGAGCCAGTCCTGGATGCCGTCGGGCTGGGTGGCGGCGTCGATGAAGTGGCGTACGGCGGTGAGGCGCAGGCCCGGGCTGGTGCCGTCCTCGGTGCGGCGGATGAGGTCGCGGCAGAGGGAGGTGAGGGTGGCGACGCCGGTGGGGCGTGCGGCCGGGGAGAGGTAGCGGTCGGTGATGTGGGTGGCGGCGAAGGCGAGTACGCCCTGGAGGATGGCGAGGTCGGTTTCGTCCGGGAGGTGGGCGCGGGCCGTCTCCAGGTGGGTGACGGGTTCGAGTTCGCCGTCGCGGACCATGTCGCGCAGGCAGTTCCACACGACGGCGCGGGTGAGGGGGTCCGGGATGCCGGAGAGGGTGCGCAGCGCGCTCTCCTCGGACTCCTTGTCGAGGCGGATCTTGGCGTAGGTGAGGTCGCCGTCGTTGAGGACGATGAGGGCGGGGCGGCGGCCGGCTCGTACGGTCACGGACTCGCCCTGGGGCACGTCGATCTCGAACCGCTCGCGCAGGACGAGGCTCCGGCTGTCGACCAGGTCGTGGTCGTAGGTGCCGACGGCGATGCGGTGGGGGCGGCTGCCGTCCTGGTCGACGCTCAGGTGCCAGTGGCCCCCGGCCTCGGCGGTCCGTGGTGTGAGGGTGTCGGCTCCGGTCGTACGGAGCCACTGTCCGGCCCAGGCGTGGACGTCGCGGTCGGTGGCGGAGGCGAGGTTGTCGATGAAGTCGGCGAGGGTGGCGTTGGCGAACCGGTGGCGGGCGAAGTGGGTGTTGATGCCGGTCAGGAAGTCCTTCTCGCCGAGCCAGGCGACGAGCTGGCGCAGGGCGGAGGCGCCCTTGGCGTAGGAGATGCCGTCGAAGTTGAGCATGGCGGACGCGGTGTCGGGGACGGCGTCCGGGTCGGGGGCGACGGGGTGGGTGGAGGGGCGCTGGTCGGCGTCGTATCCCCAGCCCTTGCGGGCGACGGCGAAGTCGGTCCAGGTGTCGGTGAAGCGGGTGGCTTCGGTGAGGGTCTGGTAGCCCATGTACTCGGCGAAGGACTCGTTGAGCCAGATGTCGTCCCACCACTGGAGGGTGACGAGGTCGCCGAACCACATGTGGGCCATTTCGTGGGCGATGACCATGGCGCGGGTCTGGCGTTCGGTGTCGGTGACGGCGGAGCGGTAGACGAACTCGTCGCGGAAGGTGACGAGGCCGGGGTTCTCCATGGCGCCGGCGTTGAATTCGGGGACGAACGCCTGGTCGTAGGAGTCGAAGGGGTAGGGCTCTTCGAACTTCTCGTGGTAGCGGTCGTAGCAGGCGCGGGTGATGTCGAAGATCTCCTCGGCGTCGGCGTTCAGGTGCGACGCGAGGGAGCGGCGGCAGTGGATGCCGAAGGGCAGGCCGGCGTGGTGGGTGCGTACGGAGTGCCAGGGGCCCGCGGCTACGGCGACGAGGTAGGTGGAGATGAGGGGGGTGGGGGCGATGGTCCAGCGGCCCGCGCCCTGGTGTTCGGCGATGCCGTTGCCGAGGACGGTCCAGTTGCCGGGGGCGGTGACGGTGAGGGCGAAGACGGCTTTGAGGTCGGGCTGGTCGAAGGCGGCGAAGACGCGCTGGACGTCGTCCATGAAGAGCTGGGTGTAGACGTACGTTTCGCCGTCGGTGGGGTCGGTGAAGCGGTGCATGCCCTCGCCGGTGCGGGAGTAGCGCATGGCGGCGTCGATGCGCAGCTCGTGGTCTCCGGGGGCGAGGCCGGTGAGGGGGAGACGGTTTCCGTCGAGCGTTTCGGGGTCGAGGGGCTGTCCGTCGAGGATGGCGGTGCGCAGGGTGGCGGGCTTGATCTCGACGAAGGTGTCCCCGGCGGTGGGCGCGGTGAAGTGGATGACGGTGCGGGAGTCGAAGGTGTCTTCGCCGCGGGTCAGATCGAGGTCGATCGTGTACCGGTGGACGTCGAGGAGCTGGGCTCGGGTCTGCGCTTCGTCGCGCGTCAGTACGGACATGGGGACATGCTGCCCGATGGCGCGGGGGCGGCACAGCGGGCGGCGGTACACCGGCCCTGCTCCGGCTGTACGCCGCCGGTACGCCGTCCGTATGCCGGCCGGTCGCTTCCAGCGGTTCCGGCGGCCGTCCGGCCCGGCGCTGTGCCGGGGGCGGAGTGCGCGAGGTGTCCGTGGCGCGTGTCCGCGCCTTGTGCCTGGGCCTTGTGCATGGGCCTTGTGCCTGGGCCTTGTGCCCGTGGCTAGGACTTAGCGATTGTCTCGTGGTGGCGGATGACCTCCGCGATGATGAAGTTCAGCAGCTTCTCGGCGAAGGCCGGGTCCAGTTTCGCTTTCTCCGCGAGTTCGCGCAGGCGGCTGATCTGGCTGGCCTCACGGGCCGGGTCGGCGGGCGGGAGCTGGTGCTGGGCCTTGAGGTGGCCGACCTGCTGGGTGCATTTGAAGCGCTCGGCGAGCATGTGGACGACGGCGGCGTCGATGTTGTCGATGCTGTCGCGCAGCCGGCTCAGTTCGGCGACGACGGACTCGTCGGTTTCGCTGGAGGTCATGGTCAGGGAGCTTACGTCGGCCGGGTCGCGATGGTCGGCGGGTGTTCGGGATCTGGGATCCGGTGGCTCCAGCCGCCGTGGACGGCGCGTCCCTGCTGTGCGCGGAAGCGGACGGGGGCCATGCCGACGCGGCGGGTGAAGAGGCGGGAGAAGTAGGCGGGGTCGTCGTAGCCGACGCGGCGGGCGACGGCGGCCACGGGGAGCTCGGTGGCGGCGAGGAGTTCCTTGGCGCGGCCGAGGCGGATGCCGAGGAGGTAGTCCTTGGGGCTGCATCCGGCGCTGCGGCGTACTGCGGTGCGCAGTCCGGCGGGGGTCATGCCGTGGCGGGAGGCGTGTTCGGTGACGGTCAGGGGCTGGAAGGCGTCGCGGGCCAGGGACTGGAGCACGGGGTCCCCGTCGGCTCCGACGTCGGCGCGGGCGCGGCGCAGGGCGACGAGGAGTTCGTGGACGGCGGCGCCGGTCTCGACTTCCAGGAGGGGGTTTCCGCGGCGTGCGGCGCGCGCGATGCGCCGACGGCAGGCGCGGGCGGCCGCGGTGTCGGCGAGGGGGACGACGGGGCGGGTCGGGCTCGATGGTAACCGAGCTCGGTGTACGTCGTGGTGGCGGGCCCGGTGAAGTCGACGAAGCTTTCGTCCCAGCCGGTGGCCGGGTCGGGCCCGTAGTGGTGCGGAATGCCGGGTACGAGCCAGATCAGGGCGGGGGCGGTGACGGTGGCGCGCCGCCCGTCGGGGCCGCGGTACCAGCCGCTGCCCGCGTTGATGACGACGGCGACGTGGTTGTCGAGGGTGCGGGGGCCGACGGTGGGCAGTGTGCCGTGTTGCAGGCCGACTCCGAGGCAGACCAGTCCGAGCTTGTGGTGGGTGGGGCTGGGGGTGAAATAGCGCATCCAGGTGTGGTACATCCGCTTCGCTTCCTCCCCGCCTGCCCGGGTGGCGTTCCGTTGTGTCCAATCAGCGCTGATCTTTGTCCATGGACCGTTCCGCCGCCAGGGGGTGAGGCTGGGGCGCGGACAGTGGAGCGAGAGGCGGGGACCGTGGCTGACTTCACGGTGGGCGAGACGGATTTCGAGCTGGACGGGCGGCCGGTGCGGCTGCTGTCGGGGGCTCTGCACTACTTCCGGGTGCACGAGGGGCAGTGGGGGCACCGGCTGGCGATGCTGCGTGCCATGGGGCTCAACTGTGTCGAGACGTACGTTCCGTGGAACCTGCACGAGCCGGAGCCCGGGCGGCTGCGGGACGCGGGGGCGCTGGGCCGGTTCCTGGACGCGGCGCGGGAGGCGGGGCTGTGGGCGATCGTGCGCCCGGGGCCGTACATCTGTGCCGAGTGGGAGAACGGCGGGCTGCCGCACTGGCTGACGGGCGCGCTGGGGACGCGGGTGCGCACGCGCGACGCGGAGTACCTGGGACACGTGGAGCGGTGGTTCGGGCGGCTGCTGCCGCAGGTGGTGGAGCGGCAGGCCGACCGGGGCGGTCCGGTGATCATGGTGCAGGTCGAGAACGAGTACGGCAGTTACGGCTCGGACCAGGTGTACCTGCGGCATCTGACGGAGTTCCTGCGGGGATGCGGTGTGACGGTGCCGCTGTTCACTTCGGACGGGCCCGAGGAGCACATGCTGACGGGCGGCTCCGTGCCCGGGGTGCTGGCGACGGTGAACTTCGGGTCGGGGGCGCGCGAGGGCTTCGAGGTCCTGCGGCGGTATCAGCCCTCGGGTCCTTTGATGTGCATGGAGTTCTGGTGCGGCTGGTTCGACCACTGGGGTGCGGAGCATGTCGTACGGGATCCCGCCGACGCGGCGGCGGCGCTGCAGGAGATTCTGGAGTGCGGCGCCTCGGTCAATGTCTACATGGCGCACGGGGGTACGAACTTCGCGGGCTGGTCGGGGGCGAACCGTTCCGGGCAGCTCCACGACGGGGAGCTGCAGCCGACGGTGACGTCGTACGACTACGACGCTCCCATTGACGAGTACGGCCGCCCGACGGAGAAGTTCTGGCTGTTCCGGGAGGTTCTGGCGTCGTACCGGGACGGTGGGGCGCCCTTGCCCGACGTGCCGGCCGCGCCTGCCGCGCTGGGTGCGCCGGTCCGGGCGGAGCTCACGGGGTGGGCGTCGCTCGGCGACGCACTGGAGGTGCTCGGGGGCGCGGAGACGGAGCGCGCGGTGCCGCCGACGTTCGAGGAGCTGGGGGTGGACCGGGGGCTGGTCCGCTACCGGGTGGACGTGCCGGGGCCCCGGCAGGCGTATCCGCTGGGCGTGACGGGGCTGCGGGACCGGGCCGTGGTGTACGCGTCGACGGGGCGCGGGCCGGTGTGCTGAGCGGCGGGGCGGGCGGTCGCGCGGCGCTGGACGGGCCGGTGGCCGGGCCGGCCGCGGTGGAGCTGTGGGTGGAGTCGCTGGGGCGGATCAATTACGGGCCGCGTTTCGCCGAGCCGAAGGGCATCACGGGCGGCGTACTGCATGAACGGCAGTACCTGCACGGTGTACGGGCGCGGGGGCTCTCCCTGGACGCGTTCGAGGACGCGGACGCGCTCGGGAAGGTTCCGTACCGTTCCCCGGAAACGGGTGCGGGCGCGCCGGGGCTGTTCCGGGGAACGTTCGAGGTCCGGGGTGCGGGGGACGCGTCGCTGCGGCTGCCGGGCTGGGAGCGGGGCTTCGTGTGGGTGAACGGCTTCTGTCTGGGGCGGTACTGGGCGGCGGGGCCCCAGGACGCTCTGTACGTTCCCGGGCCCGTGCTGCGCGAGGGTGCGAACGAGGTGTGGGTGCTGGAGCTGGAGAGCGCCGGGGAGCAGGCTCCGGAGTTCGCCTGACGCGAGCGGAACGTCCTGGAGGGTGCCGACGCGCAGAGCGGCGGTACCGGCGATCTTCGTGACGCGCCGGCCGGCGACGCGGATCTCCGCCTGGATCTCGGTCCCGCCCCCGAAGGCCAGGGTGTACGCCGCGCGGGCGGTCGCCCCGGGCGTACGGGCGGTCCCGTCGATCAGCGCCGTGGTGACCGGGTCCTCCCGCCCGTACAGCCGTGCGCCGGCGCCGCGTCGGTGTGCGGCACGATGTGCGGGAAGCGGGAGCGACGCGCACCTCCGGTTCGCGGGAGCGCGGCACGGCCCCGCCCTTCGCCGCCGGGGCGGCGGAGGGGCCCGCGGGGGCCGGGCCCGCGCCGGCCCGTGCGGCGGCGGT
>RHMC01000273.1 GCA_003719395.1 Streptomyces altiplanensis | reverse complement strand
GTTGCCGCACCCCGCCCCCGCCCGCTAGCGTCCGCGCCATCCACACCACCGAGCAGCAGCGAGAAACGAACGCAGGGGCAACAGGATCATGAGCACCGTCAACGGCGGCATCTCCTACTGGTACGCGAACGAGGGCATACCCGCCCCCCGTGAGCCCCTGCCCGGCGACGCGACGGCCGACGTCTGCATCGTCGGCGGCGGCTACACCGGCCTCTGGACGGCGTACTACCTCAAAAAAGCCGTCCCCTTCCTCAACATCACCGTCCTGGAAGGCAAGTTCTGCGGCTACGGCGCCTCCGGCCGCAACGGCGGCTGGCTCTACAACGGCATCGCCGGCCGCGACCGCTACGCCAAGCTCCACGGCCACGACGCGGCCGTCCGCCTCCAGCAGGCGATGAACGACACGGTCACCGAGGTCATCACCACCGCCGCCGCCGAGAACATCGACGCCGACATCCACCACGGCGGCGTACTCGAAGTCGCCTACACACCCGCCCAGCTGGCCCGCCTCAAGCACTTCCACGCCACCGAGATCGCCTTCGGCGAGAAAGAACGCGTCTTCCGCGGAGCCCGCGAGACCGCCGACCGCATCCGGGTGACCGGAGCCGTCGGCTCCACCTGGACCCCGCACGGCGCCCGCCTGCACCCGGTCAAACTCCTCAAGGGCCTGGCCGCCGCCGTCGAGTCCCTCGGCGTGACCATCCACGAATCGACACCGGTCACGGAGATCAAGCCGAAGCACGCCGTCACCCCCTACGGCACGGTCCGCGCCCCGTACATCCTGCGCTGCACCGAGGGCTTCACCGCCGGCCTCAAGGGCCAGCGCCGCGCCTGGCTCCCCATGAACTCCTCGATGATCGTCACGGACCCCCTCCCCCAGCACATCTGGGACACCATCGGCTGGGAGGGCCGCGAAACCCTCGGCGACATGGCCCACGCCTACATGTACGCCCAGCGCACCGCCGACGACCGCATCGCGCTCGGCGGCCGGGGCGTCCCCTACCGCTACGGCTCACGTGCCGCACACATCAACGACACAGCCCGCACCCAGCCCGCCACCATCGAGGCGCTGCGCGAGATCCTGATCCGTTTCTTCCCCACCACCGCGCGCGTCCCCATCGCCCACGCCTGGTCGGGCGTACTCGGCGTGCCCCGCGACTGGTGCTCGACCGTCTCCCTGGACCGCTCCACCGGCATCGGCTGGGCGGGCGGCTACGTGGGCAGCGGCGTAGCCACGACGAACCTCGCCGCCCGCACCCTGCGCGACCTGATCCAGCAGGACTCGGGCCAGGGCGGCCCCACCGACCTCACCACGCTCCCCTGGGTCAACCACAAGGTCCGCAAGTGGGAGCCCGAGCCCTTCCGCTGGCTCGGAGTCCAGGGCATGTACGCCGCCTACCGCACCGCCGACCGCCGCGAGGCGTCCGGCCGCACGACGGAGACGGACCCCCTCGCAAGAGCAGCCGACCGCATCGCCGGCCGCCACTGAGACACCACCGACCGGGCAGGAAAACGCCCCGGACTTTCGGATCCGGGGCGTTTTCCCTGCGGCCGGCGTCATGGCCGAGGCCGTGACCGGGTCACACGTGCGCGTGGAGGAGGACTCCAGGAGCGGTACGGGGGTCAGTTGGCGAGGTTGGCACCGAACGCTCCGTATTTCGTGGGCATCCCGACGGCGGAGGGCCCGAAGCTCTTCGCTCCGGTCGTCGAGACGCCCGCGGTGGTGGAACGCAGGGTCCAGACGGCGCCGGCGCCTTCGTTCTCGAAACCGGCGGTGACGGCCAGGTCGGCGCGGCCGTCCCTGGTCACATCGGAGAGGTGCACGTCGGAGCCGAAGTAGTCCATGTCCTCGGCGGCGCCGGGGACACCGGAGGTGGACTGGGTGAGGTTCTTCGCACCGGTCCCGGAAACACCCGCGGCGGAACCGCGCATGACGACCACGGAGCCGGTGTCCTCGTCCTCGCCGCTGTCCTCGAAGACGACGCCGATGGCGAGTTCGCCGTAACCGTCACCGTTGGTGTCGGCGATGGAGAGCGAGCCGCCGAAGCCGTCGCGCTCCTCGTCGGCGCCGGGCACGCCGGGGCTGGACTGTGTCAGCCGGGCCATCGGGATGTCCCCGTTGACCGGGCCGCCCTCGGAGCCACGGATGACCACGACCTTGCCACCGAGGCTGCCGCTGTGTTCGTCGCCCTTCTCGAAGGTGTTGCCGAGGGCGACCTCGCCGTAGCCGTCGCCGTTGATGTCGCCGATGGCGATGGACGTGCCGCCGTCCAGCGGGCGGGGAGTGGCCGCGTCGACCCCCTTCGCCGCAGACGAGCCGAGGTAGGCCACCCCCTTCGACCAGTCCTTGCCCTCGGACGTGGTGGTGCGGTACGTGATGACGAGGTCGGACCGCTTGTCGGCGTTGATCTCGCCCGCCTCGACGGCGTCTATGCCGTACTTGGCCTTCTGGGGAAGCCCGACCTTCTGGACGGCGCCGGTGGCACCCGCCTTGGTGAAGCCGCCCTTGATCACGTACACGAAGGAACCCGATGCCCCGACCGCCAGGTCCGCCCGGCCGTCGCCGTCGAAGTCACCGGCGGTGAGAACGCGGCCGAACTCGTCGTGCGCGGAGGCCGCCGGGTCCTTGACGGTGGTGCCGCCCCTGAGGCCGGTGGCGGAGCCCCACAGGATGGTGACGCTGCCGCCGTCGCCGTCGGACCCGACGTCCTCGCCGGGTGCTCCGGCCGCGAGGTCCGCGTAGCCGTCACCGTTGAAGTCGTCGACGGCGAGGGCCGCGCCGAAGGTGTCCTCGGCCTCGGCGGAGCCCGGCACACCGGTCGAGTCCTGGTGCACGACGGTGCGCTTGGCCGTACTGATGCCGGCCGAAGTGCCGTACACCACCGCCGCGTACCCGGACATGCCCTTGCCGGGGAGGGCGGCGTACGGCGCGGCGAGGGCCAAGTCGCGATGTCCGTCGCCGTTGAAGTCGCCGCTGAGGCCCGAGGGCGCGGCGGCCGCGGTGGGGGCAGCAGCAAGGAGGCCGGCGGCGAGAGCGGTGGTCAGGAACAGGGCGTGCGTACGCATGAGACTCCAGATGCCGGAAGCCCGGGCCGCTGCGGTGTGCGCGGGCCCGGGGGTGTTCGGTTGCTGTGGTGGAGACCGGACCGGCCGGTGGGGCCACGCCCGGAGGAGTGACCTTGACCAAAAGGTGCGTTTCCTCCGTGCCCGTCCGGAATGGGGCGCGGAGTTACGCGACGGCCGGCGCACAGGAGACGGTTTCCGGGGCGTGAGGGTTGTACGGGCTCTGGGAAAGCTCTGCCCGGGCCGCCCGAAAGGCCGTCGCCGGTCATCACCACTTCGCAGAGCAAAACGCCCCGAACTTTCGAAGTTCGGGGCGTTTTCCCTGGTGGAGCCCCCTGTCGGATTCGAACCGACGACCTACGCATTACAAGTGCGTTGCTCTGGCCAGCTGAGCTAAGGAGGCGCGTTCGAGAAGTCTAACCGGATCGCCCGGCACCCCGGTCGAAAATTCCGTCGTCTTCCGGCTACTGACAGAACAGGCATCGCCAGGTAGCGTCACGGCAGGTTCACGCCTGCGGACCAGACCACTCCCTTACTCGGATCGTCCGGCACGTTCCTGCCGGTGAAGGAGCACATCACCATGGCAACTGTCTCGTTCGACAAGGCCACCCGGCTCTACCCGGGCTCCACCAAGCCCGCCGTCGACCAGCTCGAGATCGAGATCGAGGACGGCGAGTTCCTCGTCCTCGTCGGTCCCTCCGGCTGCGGCAAGTCGACCTCCCTGCGCATGCTCGCGGGTCTTGAGGACGTCAACGGCGGCGCCATCCGCATCGGCGACCGCGACGTCACGCACCTGCCGCCGAAGGACCGGGACATCGCCATGGTGTTCCAGAACTACGCGCTGTACCCGCACATGTCCGTCGCCGACAACATGGGCTTCGCGCTCAAGATCGCCGGCGTGAACAAGGCGGAGATCCGCAAGAAGGTCGAAGAGGCCGCGAAGATCCTCGACCTCACCGAGTACCTGGACCGCAAGCCGAAGGCGCTCTCCGGCGGTCAGCGCCAGCGTGTCGCGATGGGCCGCGCCATCGTGCGTGAGCCGCAGGTCTTCCTCATGGACGAGCCGCTGTCGAACCTCGACGCCAAGCTCCGTGTCTCGACCCGTACGCAGATCGCCTCGCTCCAGCGCCGCCTCGGCATCACCACGGTGTACGTCACGCACGACCAGGTCGAGGCCATGACCATGGGCGACCGGGTGGCCGTACTGAAGGACGGTCTGCTCCAGCAGGTCGACTCGCCGCGCAACATGTACGACCGTCCCGCGAACCTCTTCGTCGCCGGCTTCATCGGCTCCCCCGCCATGAACCTGGTCGAGGTCCCGATCGCCGACGGCGGCGTGAAGTTCGGCAACAGCGTCGTCCCGGTCTCCCGCGAGGCGCTCTCCGCCGCGGCCGACAAGGGCGACACCACCGTCACCGTCGGCGTCCGCCCCGAGCACTTCGACATCGTCGAGCAGCGGCGCGCCGCCGCCGCGTCGCTCACCAAGTCCGCCGCCGACGCCCCGGCCGGCCTGGCCGTCACCGTCAACGTCGTCGAGGAGCTCGGCGCCGACGGTTACGTGTACGGCAGCGCGCAGGTCGGCGGCAAGCACCAGGACCTGGTGGTCCGCGTCAACGGCCGCGCCGTTCCGGACAAGGGCGTCGAGATGCACGTCGTGCCGCGCGCGGGCGAGATGCACGTCTTCTCCTCGTCGACCGGCGAGCGCCTCAGCGACTGACAGCAGCCGCATGCGAAGGGCCCCGCACCGGAGTGCGGGGCCCTTCGCATGCGCCTCGGCTGTCGACAAATACCCCGGCAGAACGGCCATTTCGAACCCTGTACGTCAACACGGATTCGAAAAATTACCTCGAACCATCCCCCGCAAGGGTGACTAAATGTCGCCAAATCATTACCGGCCGCTACGCTCGCTCGCGTGACCCACACAGCCCGCCGAATCGGCCGAAGTCTCGCTCTCGTCCTGCCCGTCGTCCTGGTGCTCTCCGGGACCCTCGCGGTCACCCGTGTCCCGTGGTCCACGAGCGGACCCGAGTCGCAGGTCCTGACCGCGTCCTCCGAGAAGGTGAACGTACGCGCCAAGTCCCGCGCCCCGCAGGACGTCCTGCGCGACAAGCTCCTCCTCGAACTCCAGGAGAAGGACCCCGGCGTCGCGCTCACCCACCTCCAGCGCGAGGTCGAGCGGCGTCCTTCGCTCGCCCAGCACTGCATGTCGATCGCCCGCTCGCTCGGCCGCGCCGCGGTGGACCACTACGGCCCGACGCGCGCGCAGTCGTTCTCGCGCCCCGTCTGCGACACCTCCTTCGCCTCCGGCGTGGCCCGGCAGACCGGCTGACCGGCGGCCGGGCCGACCGAGCAGCCGAGCAGCCGAGAGGCTGACCAGAACCGGGCACCGGCGGGCCGCCGACGTCCCGCCGCATATCGTGCCCCGTATGACTACGTCTCCGACGCAGGCCGTGATCCTGGCAGGCGGCCAGGGTTCGCGGCTGCGCCCCTACACCGACGACCGCCCCAAGCCGATGATCGAGATCCCGGGCACCGGGACCCCGATCATCGGCCATCAGCTTTCCTGGCTGGCCGCCGAGGGCGTGAGTGACGTGGTCGTCTCCTGCGGCCATCTCGCCGGCGTCCTCCAGGAGTGGCTGCACTCCACCGAACTCCCGCTGCGCGTCACCACCGTGGTGGAGAAGGAGCCGCTGGGCCGTGGCGGCGGCCTCAAGTACGCCGCCGCGCACCTCCCGCACCCCGATCGCCCCTGGTACGCGACCAACGGCGACATCTGGACGCGCTTCTCGCTGCGCGACATGGCGGCCTTCCACACCGAGCGCGACGCCACCGCCACGCTCGCCCTCGCCCGTCCCCGGATCCCCTGGGGAGCCGTCGAGACGGACACCTTCGGGCACATCACCGACTTCATCGAGTCGCCGCCCTCGCCGTACCTCATCAACGCGGGCGTGTACGTCTTCTCCGCGGCCTTCACAGGGCTTCTCCCGGACCGGGGCGACCACGAGCGCACCACGTTCCCCCGGCTGGCACGAGAGCGCCGTCTGGCGGGCTTCCCGCTGCCCCAGGGGGCGTACTGGCGGGCCATCGACACCGCCAAGGACCTCACCGAGGCCGCCAAGGAGCTCGCGGCCGCGCGCGGTTGAGCCCTCCCGCACCTGTACGTCCTTCCGTACCCGTACGTACGGCGAAGGCGAAGGGCCCGGCGCACCTCCACTCATCCCGTGCGCCGGGCCCTTCGCCGTACGTGCCGTACGTGGCGCCTCGCCGCGCAGGCCGCCGATCACCCTGCCGTCGTTGCCGCCGCTTCCGCCGTTGCCGCTCCCGCCTCCACCCGTGGTGGAGCCGCCCGTGGTGCCCCCGCCGGTGGTGCCCCCGCCCGTCGTGGAGCCGCCGGTGGTGGAGCCGCCGCCGGTGGTTCCGCCGCTGCCCACGCCGCTGGACGACGGTCCGGCGCTGGTGGTGGGTGCCTGCGGGCGGTGCGGGCCTGCTGCGGGGGCGGGGCCTGGCCCGCCGTGCTGCCCTGCGTCCGGCTCGGCTGGGCGCCCGTGCGGCCGCGCCGGCCGCGCTGGTCTCGCGGCCGCGTCCGGGGTCGTGGCTCCGGCCGAAGG